>JAFYXN010000020.1 GCA_017546145.1 Clostridia bacterium | reverse complement strand
GAGTGGCGATTGGTGGGTGTTTCGAGAATTGTTGAGGACATCGAAAATCGGTGGTGCAATCAGTTTCCGCTGCAGGCACCACCGATTTAATGAGGCACTTAATAAGTTTAAGTATCCGAATGTTCGATACCGCAAACAATTCGAGTATTACAGCCACCTGAGCCGCGAATCGGCGCGGCAGGGGTTGCAAGGGGTCTTGCTGCAGAGACCCCTTGTTAATCTTAATCAAAGGAACAGTTCTACCGATTGATAATTGTTAATCATCGGGGAAGGGCTTCCCCCTTAAATTATAAAAAAATATTGTATTTTGTAGAAAATTGTGATATACTTATATGGCTACAAACTACTTTGAATATATTACTCACAATGGGGTTACGCTATGTAAAAAGCGTACCTCTGATTTGTCAATCCATTGTGAGTGATAAGTAGTATGTAGCAATACGTCAGAGTGATACGTTTTTTAGATGTGTCGCTTTGGCGACACATCTTTTTTTTTAAGGAGGAATATGTTTGCCAGATTACAAAAAACTCTATTTTAAACTATTTAATGACATTACCGATGTAATTAACAAACTGAAACAAACCCAAATCGATGCAGAAGAAATGTATCTCAGGATGTACGACGAAGAAGACAAAAAATTACAAGCTAAAAAGCTTGCCCATACTAAAAAAAAGGAGAAATAATACTATATTTGGAAGAATGTACAATGTATTCTCGGCTGAAGATTTTGAGGACTTTAACAAGAATGATATGGAATACATACTTTTATTTTTTAGTGATAACGAGGAAATTGCTCAAGCCTTTTCGGGCGATGATGATGAATGCGTATTCTTTACCAACAAACGCATAATCTTTTTTAAACCCGACGAAGGAAATTCTATGTTTAATGACTGCAAAGTTAAGTTTGTTCACTATTCCTCTATTCACAGTTATACCGTAAATGGCTCAACACAAGATGACCGAGAGACCATCTGGCTTGAAATAAAATTTATAGACGATGAGGCTTGCAGATTTTTCTATAACAAAGACTTTCAGGCTGAGTACACCGCAAAGCTTATCGCCGGACATATATAAATCCTAAAAATTCTATAATACTCAGTTTTATAGCAAAAGGGAGCACAAAGAGGGAACAGATTCCCCCTTATAATATAGAAAATCTTACCAATCAGTATATTTGTCCAGATAATACAAAAATTTGTAAATATTTAAAACAGAAAAAATCCCGTTTCAACGGGATTTTGACTATCTAACAAACCTAACCTCCAGAGCCTTCTACACTATCAATTCAGTATTAACATTGTTTTTTGCCTCTTCTTCGCAAAAGCTTATGTACTTTTCTTCCATCTCCTGCTGTAATTTTTGCAGTTCTTCTATTACGTCAGTAACTTTGTTAAACATTGCATGATAAAAGCTTTTGTAATTTTCCATGTTTTTCACCTCCAAAAAAAATGCGTGACACCGAAGTCACGCATGAAAAACGCATGACTCCTTTGTTTGTCACACAAATCCGATCTCGCTATAGCAAGTATGCAGAATAGAGCATGCGTTTTTACCATAGGTAAAACCATACTTACTATATTGAAAGATCTATATTGGATTTATGTGACATTATTATTATATCACTATCTTCAGAAAATTGCAATAGCTTTATTGTAAAATTTTGTAAATTTTTATATTGTAATTATAGCAAAAGGGGCTGTTTATGATGTGACCCCAAAAAGTTAGACCAAAAATCTAACGATTGGGAGGTCGGTTCACTAAACAGCCCCTTTTATATTATTTATTTTTTGCACAATCTGCAATCTTCATTGCATCATTAATTATAACATCTGCTCCGGCATTTTTCAGTTCCGCCTCGTCCCTGAATCCCCAAAGAACACCAATCGAAAACAATCCTGCATTCTTTGCGGTGCTTATATCGGTTGCGGTATCGCCTATGTAAAGGCATTCTTCAAGCTTGACGCCAAACCTTTCCATAATTTCAAAAACCGCCTGTGGGTCAGGCTTAAGTGCAACACCCGGCCTTGCGCCCAGACATAAATCAACCGTGCCCTCTTCAAAAAGCTGCTCTGCAACTTTTTTTGCAGTTGCATCATCCTTGTTGGATAAAATTGCAGTTTTAACGCCGTTCTTTTTCAGTTCGGCAAGCATGTCAGAAATGCCGGGGTATAACTCGGTCAGATACATAAAGTCATTATCATATACATTCATATACCACTTATGTATTTCGTCAATGTTGTCAGGACTTGCATTACGGAATGCAAGCATTCTTTCAACAAGAACCCTTGAGCCGTTTCCGACAAGTGTTTTGTAGGTTTCGGTAGGTATTGCTTCAACACCAAAATGCTCAAGCGTTGTATTGGCAAAATGCGCAATTGTGTCAATGGTGTTGACAAGTGTGCCGTCCATATCAAAAATGCATAATTTAATCATAGTCACATACCTCTTAAACAAAATGACGGTTCTGTTTTTCAGAACCGCCATAATTTGTAATTATAATATTACACAAGCTCCAAAATTGAAACCTCAGCTGCGTCACCGCGTCTGGGACCAATCTTTATGATTCTTGTATAACCACCGTTACGCTCAGCGTATTTGGGAGCAATCTCGCCAAACAACTTTGTAACAACGTCCTCTTTTGTAATAAACGCAAGAGCCTGACGTCTTGTGTGAAGAGTATTCTTCTTGCCAAGTGTAATCATTTTTTCAGCCAACTTCTGAACTTCCTTAGCTCTGGTAGTTGTTGTTTCAATCTTACCTGTTTCAAGGAAGGAAGTTGTCATGTTTCTTAACATTGCTATTCTCTGATCAGTGGGTCTTCCCAACTTTCTCTGGTGTGCCATACTATCACCTCTTTCAATAAATTAACCATCTTAAGGCAAGTCCGCCTTAAGAATTAATCCTCGTTTGCAGTAAGAGCAAGTCCCATGCTTTCAAGCTTTGCAGTAACCTCTTCAAGCGACTTGCGACCAAGGTTTCTTACCTTCATCATGTCGTTTTCGCTGCGGTTTGTCAAATCCTGAACTGTATTGATTCCGGCACGCTTCAAACAGTTGTATGAACGAACCGAAAGGTCAAGCTCTTCAATAGTGGTTTCGAGAACCTTTTCTTTCTTGCTCTCTTCCTTCTCAATCATGATCTCCGTATTCTTTGCACTCTCGGAAAGATCAATAAATAAGTTCAAATGCTCATTCATAATCTTTGCGCCCAAGCTTACAGCATCCGGAGGATCAATTGTACCGTCTGTCCACACTTCAAGTGTGAGCTTGTCATAGTCGGTAATCTGACCAACTCTGGTATTTTCAACAGTATAATTAACCTTCATTACGGGTGTGTAGATTGAGTCAACCGGAATAACACCGATTACAGGCTGGAGCAGCTGCTTGTTTCTGTCGGCAGAAACATAACCGCGGCCTCTGTCAATAACAATTTCCATAAACAGCTTTGCATCATCATTGAGCTTTGCAATGTGAAGGTCGCCGTTTATAATCTCTACATCAGAATCACACTTGATGTCACGCGCACAAATGTCGCCTGCACCCTCGTGGTTGATATAGATTGTCTTGGGGCCGTCTGAATGAAGCTTAACTGCCAGCTTCTTGATGTTAAGGATTATCTCGGTAACATCCTCAGTAACGCCCGGAATTGTTGAGAACTCATGCAAAACACCGTCAATCTTGACAGAATTTACAGCCACGCCCGGCAGAGAAGAAAGCAGAATTCTTCTGAGCGAATTACCCAAAGTTGTTCCGTAGCCTCTTTCAAGGGGTTCTACGACAAATTTGCCGTAACTGTTGTCCTCTGAAATTTCAACACATTCAACTCTTGGTTTTTCTATTTCTATCATATTTAGCCCTCCTACTCAAATTCTTTAACACAGGGATAACGCTAAACGCCTGTATCCTGCAAAGCACTATGTACCTTGCTTCACTTTCCGGATATACAATATGCATACCCATCAGGGCTGTGTAAATAGGGTAGATTTCCCGCCGCAGACTTGTGCGGCGAAAATCCGGATAGCTTCTATTACTTGCTGTAGTACTCGACGATCAAATGCTCTTCGATTGGGAGGTCAATGTCCTCTCTCTCAGCAAAAGCAACAACTCTGCCTTCCAGAGTTTCTTTGTTCATATCGAGCCACTTGGGAACAATTCTTGATTCTGTTGAAGCAAGGATTGCGTCAAACTTTGCACTCTTGCGGCTTGTCTCGCAAACAGTGATAACGTCACCAACCTTTACGAGGTATGAAGGAATGTTAACCTTCTTGCCGTTTACCATGAAGTGCTTGTGAGAAACGAGCTGTCTTGCCTCGGGTCTTGATGCTGCCAGACCAAGTCTGTAAACAACGTTGTCAAGACGTCTCTCGATGAGTGAAAGAAGATTTTCACCTGTAACACCCTTAGCTTTGTTAGCAAGCTCAAAGTAATGAGCGAACTGGCTCTCGAGGATACCGTAAGCGCGTCTTACCTTCTGCTTTTCTCTCAGCTGAGTACCGTACTCAGAAAGCTTGCGTCTGCCCTGACCGTGCTGGCCGGGAGCGTATGCTCTTCTTGTAATAGCACATTTATCTGTAAAACATCTGTCACCCTTTAAGAATAACTTCTGTCCTTCACGTCTGCATATTCTGCAAACAGATTCTGTATATCTTGCCATGCTTTAATTCACCTCCTGAAATTACACTCTTCTTCTCTTGGGGGGTCTGCAACCGTTGTGAGGAATAGGTGTAACATCCTTAATCATATTAACTTCAAGTCCTGCAACCTGAAGTGCACGAATAGCAGCTTCACGGCCGCTTCCGGGACCTTTTACGTAAACCTCAACATATTTGAGGCCATGCTCCATAGCAGCTTTTGCAGCTGTTTCTGCTGCCATCTGCGCTGCAAAAGGAGTGCTCTTTTTTGAGCCTCTGAAGCCCAAGCCACCTGCAGATGCCCAGGAAATAGCGTTTCCTGCAACATCAGTGATGGTTACTATTGTATTGTTAAAGGTTGACTTGATATGAGCCGCACCTCGTTCAATATTCTTCTTTTCTCTACGACGTCTGGTTTTCTTGACTGCCTTTGCCATAGTAAATTTCACCTCCTGATTTTAGCGGAGTCTATACGATTAACCCGTAAAGACACAGCTTCCATAAATCAATTATTTCTTTTTGTTGGCCATAGTCTTTCTGGGGCCTTTTCTCGTTCTTGCATTTGTCTTAGAACGCTGTCCTCTTACAGGAAGGTTTTTCCTGTGGCGAAGACCTCTGTAACAGTTGATTTCAATGAGACGCTTGATGTCAAGCGCAATGTCACGACGAAGGTCGCCCTCAACATTGTACTTATCAATCTCAGCTCTGAGCAAAGATACCTCATCCTCTGTCAAATCACGAACTCTTGTGTCGGGATTGATTCCTGTAGCAGCCAGGATCTTCTTGGATGTAGAAAGGCCTATACCGAAGATATAGGTAAGTCCAATCTCAACTCTCTTCTCATTTGGTAAGTCAACACCTGCAATACGTGCCATACTTTCATTCACCTCCGAATAATTTTTTCTGAAAAGCGTTATGCGGAGCAGAATTTCACTTATCACGAAAATACTTTCGCTTTCATCAGCTTAAACAAAATTGGTGAGTAAGCCTGACTCTGCTCTCAAAAAGGTTTGCCGGTTATTAGCCCTGCTTCTGCTTGTGGCGGGGGTTTTCACAAATAACCATTATCTTTCCTTTTCTTTTAATTACTTTACACTTTTCGCAAATAGGTTTAACTGAAGGTTGTACTTTCATGATTCCTTCACCTCCTAAAAAAGTTACGCCAGTCCCATTTATGCATAGGACTAACCATACCATTATAACACCAACAAATTATTATGTCAAGTACTTTTTCCGATAGGTTTGTTCAGCTTTTTTAACAAATATTCTGCAGTTTAGCCCTTTGTTTTTTGCTTTTCCGCCTATCTTGTGTCCACTTTCAATTCAGCTTCAAACAGATTGTGGACTGATGTATGCCGGCATTTAAGATACTGTCTTTTGCAAAACATTATTTTGCTCGCCATGTTATTCTGCCTTTGGTCAGGTCATAGGGTGAAATTTCAACTGTAACCTTATCGCCCGGCAGGATTCTGATATAGTGCATTCTCAGCTTGCCTGAAATATGTGCCAAAATTTTGTGGCCGTTTTCAAGCTCAACCTGAAACATTGCATTCGGCAGCGCCTCCAGCACTGTTCCTTCTATCTCCAGAACATCTTCCTTTGCCATAAACTTACCTCCTTTATTTAAGATTTGTTATGTTACACAAATTCTACGCCTGAGCCTCCTCAAACTCTGAGATTGCTCTGCGAAGCTCTGTGTTTGTAACCTTTGCTTCCTCTGCAAGCTTTGCCGCAATATACTCACTTGAGCCTGCTGTGGATTTTATATGCTTAATCTTTTTCTTTTTGGGCTTGTCAACCTTGTGCAAATCTCCGTCACAGATATAGACAAAATTTCCGTCAACAGACATTACCACATAATGTCTGCCGCTGTCTCTGCCTGCCTTGGAGAAAACAATATCGCCCATACTAAATTTTTCTTCCATTAAAATCTAACCTCTCTGTGCAGTTAGTCTATCAACGTCAGGCACACCGGCTCGCCATTGGTAACAAGAACAGTATTTTCATAATGTGCCGCAAGTCTTCCGTCTTGTGTATAAACTGTCCAGTCATCATCGCCCACATAAATCTCCTTTGTTCCTTCGTTTACCATGGGTTCAATTGCAAGACACATACCGGGTCTTATACGTATTCCACGGTGCTTTGGATCTTTGTAGTTTGGAATTTCAGGCTCTTCATGGAGCTGTCTGCCGATTCCATGCCCGCAGTATTCACGCAGAACGCTGAAGCCGTTCTCCTCGGCAACTCTTTGAATTTCACCGGATATATCCGAAATGCGGTAGCCGTCCTTTGCAAATTTTATACCTGCAAAAAAGCTCTCCCGTGTCACATCAATCAATCGCTGTGCTTCACCTGAAATCTTACCCACACCGTAGGTTCTTGCCGCGTCACCGTTATAGCCCTTATAGCACGCACCAACATCAAAGCTGACAATGTCGCCCTCTTTTAAAGTGCGTTTTGAAGGGATGCCATGGATAACCTCATCGTTAACACTTATGCACACACTGCCCGGAAACCCTCCATAACCTTTAAAGGTCGGAGTGCAGCCATTGTCTCTGATATACTTTTCTGCCGCTTTGTCCAGTTCCAGCGTAGAAACACCCGGTTTTGTCAGTTCTTTCAAAAGTCTGAGTGTTTCGCCGGTTACTCTTCCGGCAATCTTCATATATTCAATTTCCGCTTTAGATTTAATTGTTACCATAATTTAACTTTTTAATCCTCCAGTGCCTTTAAAACCTCAGCACTTGTTTGGGCAATCTCTTCCTGACCGATTGCTGTTCTCAGCATTCCTTTATTAGCATAAAACTCTTTAAGAGGCTCTGTCTGAGTGTGATAGGTATCAAGTCTGTCCTTTATAACCTCAGGCTTGTCATCCTCTCTTACGGTTAATGCGCCGCCGCAATTATCACAAACGCCTTCGGTCTTGGGCTTTCTGTGCTCCTTGTGGAAGGTGCTTCCGCAAGCCTTGCATTCAAGTCTGCCGGAAAGTCTTTCAATAATTTTTTCATCATCAACTTCAATTGTGAGAACCTTATCTATATCAATGTCAGATTCATCAAGAGCTTCCGCCTGTTTTATTGTTCTGGGGAAGCCATCAAGGATAAATCCTTCTTTGCAGTCGTCTTCATTTAATCTTTTGCTTACGATGTTAATCATAACATCATCGGGAACAAATTTTCCATCGTTAATGTACTGCTGAGCTATTTCACCAAGCTCTGTTCCGTCAGCAATATTCTTTCTGAGAATTGCTCCTGTGGAAATCGTAGGAATGTTAAAATGCTTTGAAAGCATTTCTGCCTGTGTTCCTTTTCCAGCTCCGGGAGCTGCTAAAATAATGAGTTTCATAATTTAACACATCCATTCTGTCATTTTTCGAATTTGATATATTATCATAAATTTATTATATATATTCGAAATATCTTCTCTGTATTCCATAGATACCGGAAAAACTCCACAAGGGCTGTTTCAAGACACTCACTGAGTGACTGAAACATCCCCTGTAAAGAATGGGACACCTGTCCCTTTTAAGTTTTATTCAAGAAATCCCTTGTAGTGTCTCATAAGCATCTGAGATTCAAGCTGATTAACTGTCTCAAGAGCAACACCAACTACGATCAGGAGTGATGTTCCGCCAATTGAGAAGTTCTGAATATGAAGTCCCATGTTCATGAATATCGGCACTATCGCAATAAAGCCTAAGAATATAGCACCTGCAAGAGTAATCTTTGAAAGCACGCGGCTTATAAATTCCGAAGTGGGTCTACCGGGACGGATACCCGGAATAAATCCACCGTTATTCTTCATGTTGTTAGCCATTTCAATCGGGTTGAACTGGATAGCACTGTAGAAGTATGTGAAGAATATGATAAGAAGGAAGTAAAGAACCGCATAAGCCCAATGATCAGGTGAGAACACCTTGAGGAATCCTCCCCAGAAGCCTTCGCCGCCTGCCTGTACCCCAAAGAACGAAGCAATTGTTCCGGGGAATGACATGATAGACATTGCAAAGATAATCGGGATAACGCCCACAGCCGCAACCTTAATCGGGATATGGGTGCTCTGTCCGCCATACATTTTTCTTCCAACAACTCTTTTTGCGTACTGAACAGGAATTCTTCTTTCAGCCTCGTTCATCATAACAACAAGACCTACAACAGCAAGGGCAACAACAATAAGTGCAACTGCACCGATTATGCCCATTGTTCCGTTCTGCATGTACTGCCAAATTGCAACTGCGCCCTTTGGCATACTTGATACGATACCCGCAAAGATAATAAGCGAGATACCGTTACCTACACCCTTTTCTGTAATCTGCTCACCGAGCCACATAAGAAAAGCGGTACCGGCTGTAAAGGTTGCAACAATTATAACTGCAGCCCAGAAGCCTGTCATAGTAACTGCACCGTAGCCCTTCAGAAGGAAGTAAAGACCTGTTGCCTGAATAAGAGCAAGAACAACTGTTGCCCATCTTTGAATCTGAGCAATCTTCTTTCTGCCTTCTTCGCCTTCCTTCTGCAGTCTTTCAAGTGCGGGAATAGCCACACAAAGAAGCTGCATAATGATTGACGCGTTAATGTACGGTGTAATACTCATAGCGAATATTGTTGCACTCTGAAATGCGCCGCCCGATACAAGGTCAATAAAGCCAAACAAAGAGTTGTTTGTGCTTTCAAACATTGCCTTAAGCTGCGACGGGTCAAGCAGCGGAACAGGTATGCAGGAGCCAAGACGGAAAATTATAAGCATACCCAAGGTATAAAAAAGCTTCATTCTCAGGTCTTTAATTTTCCACGCGTTCCTAATTGTTTCGAACATTTATACCACCTCAACCTTTCCACCGGCAGCAATAATCTTTTCTTCTGCTGTTTTGCTGAAGCGCTTTGCCTTAACGGTAAATGCTTTATTAACCTCGCCGCGGCCAAGGATTACAACTCCATCACAAATTTTTGAGATGATGCCGTTTTCCTTCAAAACCTCAGCTGTTACTTCGCTGCAATCCAGCTTGTTCAAAGCCTCAACATTAATTGAAACATATTCCTTTGCAAAAATGTTGGTAAAGCCGCGCTTGGGAAGTCTTCTGTAAATAGGCATCTGTCCGCCTTCGAAGCCGGGACGTACGCCACCGCCACTGCGGGCATTCTGACCCTTGTGTCCCTTACCGCTTGTTTTACCGTTACCGCTTCCGTGACCTCTACCTACTCTGAATCTATTCTTCTTGGAGCCTTCGCTCGGAGATAATTCATGAAGTTTCATCGAGTACACCTCCTCTTTAAATTTTTAAATTCATTAAACCGGACGTAAAATCTTACGCCTCTTCAACTGATACCAGATGAGAAACTTTGAAAATCATACCTCTGATCTGAGGGTTGTCAGGTTTCTCAACGCACTGATGAAGCTTTCTGAGTCCCAGTGCTTCAACAGTAGCTATCTGATCCTTTTTGCAACCAATTGTACTTTTTACAAGTGTTACCTTCAATTTGTTAGCCAAGGAAAAAACCTCCTATCTCACTTGGTGTAACTTCTATTAACCTAAAATTTCTTCAGGCTTTTTACCTCTCAGCTTAGCAACCTCTTCTACACTCTTAAGAGCTGCAAGAGCCTGAACTGTTGCTGATACAACGTTCTTGGGGTTATTGCTTCTGAGGCACTTGGTTCTGATGTCTCTGATACCTGCAAGCTCAAGCACTGCACGTGCTGCGCCGCCGGCGATAACACCGGTACCTTCTGCAGCGGGCTTAAGAAGCACTCTGCCGGCACCAAACTCACCGATAATATCGTGAGGGATAGTTGTTCCAACTCTGGGTACGGTAATCATATTCTTCTTAGCCTCGTCGATACCCTTGCGGATAGCGTCCGGAACTTCAGCAGCCTTACCTGTACCGTATCCAACATGACCGTTCTCGTCACCAACAACAACCAGGGCACTGAATCTGCTTGTTCTACCACCCTTTACAGTCTTTGATACACGATTAAGAGAAACAACTTTTTCCTTTATATCAAGCGTATTTGCATCAACACGCTCCTGTTTTTTGGTTATCTCTACTCTTTCTGCCATTGTTTGTTTTCACCTCTTTCAATGTAATTGACTTTCACAAAACAAATTACTAATATGAAGCTTTCGCAATCTATTAGAAGTCCAGTCCGCCCTCACGAGCACCTGCTGCAACCTCTGCTACTCTTCCGTGGTAAACATATCCGCCTCTGTCAAATACAACAGTCTTGATGTTTGCGTCAAGAGCTTTTTTTGCGATAGACATTCCAACCGCCTTTGCAGCTTCTTTGTTTCCGCCGTAATTTGCCTTCAGGTCTGCATCAAGAGTTGATGCTGAAACCAAAGTCTTGCCGGTTGTATCGTCAATAATCTGTGCATATATATTCTTAAGACTTCTGTATACGCAAAGTCTGGGAGCTTCAGCTGTTCCAGAAACCTTTTTACGTACTCTTGCATGTCTTGCACGTCTAGCTTCTTCACTGTTCTTTCTTTTTATCATTATACTCGCACCTCCTTGCGGTTTAGTATGAAATCTGTCTGCAAATGAGCCGAATAAATCGGGCAGCATCAAGTGTACAAACGAAGAAATTATTATTTCTTCTTAGCACCTGTCTTACCTTCTTTTCTTCTGATGTACTCATCAACATATTTAATACCTTTACCCTTATAAGGTTCAGGCGGTCTCTTTTCTCTTACCTGTGCGGCAAACTGACCAACCTTCTGCTTATCGTAACCTGAGATAATAATCTGGTTAGGCTGAGGAACATCGATCTTAATGCCCTCGATTTCTTCCATTTCAACCTGATGTGAATAACCCAGGTTCATAACCAGCTTATTGCCCTGCTTTGCAGCACGGTATCCAACACCGTTGATTTCAAGAGTCTTGCTGTAGCCTTCTGATACGCCGGTAACCATATTTGCGATTAAGGTACGTGTAAGGCCGTGCAGAGCTCTATGTTCTTTTACGTCTGAGGGACGTTCAACAACTACTGTGTCGCCGTCCTTTCTGATAATCATATCAGCAGACATTGTCTCTGTCAAAGTACCCTTTGCACCCTTGACCGTAATTTCATTGTTTGCACCTATTGTAACGTCAACACCCTGTGGTATTGTAATAGGCTGTTTTCCTATACGAGACATTTGTCTTCTTCCTCCTTCCTTACCAAATAAACGCGAGAACTTCTCCGCCTACATTCTGGCGGCGAGCCTCTTTGTCTGTCATGATTCCCTTAGATGTGGAAATAATAGCGATACCCAAACCCTTAAGAACCTGTGGCAGTTCTTCCTTTGAAGCATAAATTCTAAGACCCGGCTTAGACACTCTCTTGAGGCCTGTTAAAACCTTCTGCTTGTTTTCAGCATACTTGAGTGTTACACGGATAACGCCCTGGGTGTTATCGTCAATGTACTCAACTGATTTTACATAACCTTCATCAAGCAAAATCTGTGCAATAGCCTTTTTCATATTTGATGCAGGAATATCAACTGTCGCATGTCTTGAGTTGTTTGCGTTTCTGATTCTTGTTAACATATCTGCTATCGGATCTGTGATGTGCATTGTTTATCCTCCTTTTTAGCGGATTTTGTGAGTCAGTTTGGTTATCCGAATCAAATTTTTAACCACTTGACTCTCCTTAAATTTTAAATAATATTTTGTTCTCAGCAGAACAAACCGGCAACCGGATTACCAGGAAGCTTTCTTCACTCCGGGGATCTGACCCTTGTAAGCCAATTCGCGGAAGCAGATTCTGCAAATACCGAACTTGCGAAGGTATGCGTGGGGTCTGCCGCAGATTTTACATCTGTTGTATTCGCGTGTTGAATACTTCTGTTCTTTCTGCTGTTTTAAAACCATAGCCTTTTTTGCCATAAGCTTTAATCTCCTCCATTTCTAAAAGATTAAACGTGTAAATCTTCGTCTTAACCAAGCCTTATCTTGTGAAAGGAGCACCCATCAGTGTAAGAAGCTCGCGAGCTTCCTCGTCGGTCTGTGCTGTTGTAACGAAAATAATATCCATACCACGGAGCTTGTCAATCTTGTCGTAATCTATTTCAGGGAAAATAAGCTGTTCCTTAATACCCAGTGAATAGTTACCTCTGCCGTCGAAGGAATTGGGGTTGATACCTCTGAAGTCACGAACACGGGGAAGAGCTGCGTTGAACAGTCTGTCAACAAACTCATACATCTTCGCGCCTCTGAGAGTAACCTTACAACCAATGTTCATGCCCTCTCTGACTTTAAATTGAGCTACTGACTTCTTCGCCTTTGTAACAACAGGCTTCTGACCTGTAATCAAAGCGAGGTCGTTCATAGCATAATCTATAGCTTTGGAATTTTCCTTTGCTTCACCCAGACCAACGTTGATAACAACCTTGTCAAGCTTGGGGATCTGCATTACGCTCTTGTATTCAAACTTCTTCATCAGAGCGTCCTTGATTTCTTTTGTATAGCGTTCTTCAAGTCTCATTGAAGCTTACCTCCTTTCGAATAAAAATTATTCACCAAATGTTTCTCCGCACTTTTTGCAGTAACGAACATGAGTTCCGTCCTCCAGAACCTTTCTGCCAACTCTTGTGGGAGCACCACACTTTTCGCAGATATTCATTACCTTGCTTGCGTAAATCGGAGTTTCCTGGCTGATAATACCGCCTGCTTCGCCCATACGGCGCGGCTTCTTGTGCTTCTTTGCCACAGAAACGCCTTCAACAATAACTGTGCGCTTTGCAGGGTTAACAGCAAGAACCTTGCCCTTTTTACCCTTATCCTTACCGGAAAGAACAATTACCTTGTCACCGGTTTTAACGTGCATCTTCAGCATTTCTTTTCCTCCTTTCGCATCTACTCAGGAATTACATTATTGCCTTAGGTTACGCTTTGCCGGGTGTTCCGTCCAAAGCACTTATCCCAAAGCCTTGAATTTTTATTTGTTTACAGAACCTCAGGAGCGAGAGATAAGATCTTCATATACTCCTTATCACGAAGTTCTCTGGCGATGGGGCCAAATATACGTGTACCTCTGGGAGTCTTATCGTCCTTGATGATAACTGCTGCGTTTTCATCAAATCTGATTTTAGAACCGTCAGCTCTTTTAACACCTGATACCGTACGTACTATAACCGCTTTAACAACATCACCCTTTTTAACAGCACCGCCGGGAGTTGCCTTCTTAACCGAAGCAACAATAACATCACCGATGTTACCATAGCGTCTGTATGAGCCGCCGAGAACACGAATGCACATAAGTTCCTTTGCACCGCTGTTGTCAGCAACTTTAAGCAAAGTCTGCTGCTGTACCATAAATGGATTCCTCCTATCCTTAAGATATCAATATCGCCATATTCGGCGTAGTCGCAAAAAGTCTTTTATTTAGCCTTTTCAACGATTTCAACCAGTCTCCATCTCTTGTCCTTTGAAAGAGGTCTGGTTTCCATAACCTTTACCTTATCACCTATACGGCACTCATTGTTCTCGTCATGAGCCTTGAGCTTGTAGGTGTTCTTGATAACCTTTTTATAAACCGGGTGCTTAACGCTGTCTTTAATAGCAACAACGATGGTTTTGTCCATCTTATCACTTATAACCTCGCCAACACGGGTCTTACGGTAGTTGCGCTTTTCTTCCATACGTTACACCTCCTACGAATTTGCATTGGCGTTAAGGCCAAGCTCTTGTTCCTTCAAAACCGTCTTAAGCTTTGCAATATCCTTCTTAACTGCGGCAATTCTCATGGGATTGTCCAGCTGGTTCATTGCGTTCTGAAAACGGAGATTGAAAAGTTCTTCTTTTAAATCCTGAATTTTATCAGTGATTTCCTGCATTGAAAGGTCTCTGATCTCATTTATTTTCATTACATTTCACCTTCCATTTCCTGATCGACTTTTCTCACAAACTTACACTTTAAGGGAAGCTTGTGCATAGCAAGACGCATAGCCTCACGTGCTACCTCTTCGCTAACACCGCCGATTTCAAATAATATTCTACCGGGCTTAACTACTGCTACCCAGTACTCAGGTGAACCCTTACCACTACCCATACGAGTTTCAGCAGGCTTCTCTGTAACGGGCTTGTCAGGGAATATCTTAATCCAAACCTGACCGCCTCTCTTTGTATAACGAGTCATTGCGATACGGGCTGCTTCAATCTGGTTGCTTGTAATCCAAGCAGGTGACTGAGCCTGAAGACCAAAATCGCCGTAAACTACCTTGTTACCGCGAGATGCCTTACCCTTCATTCTGCCACGCATAACACGTCTGAACTTAACTCTTTTTGGTGATAACATTATTTGTTTCCTCCTTCCGACTTTTTGGCAGGAGCTTTAGCTGCTTTTACCTTCTTGCTTTCTGCAAGAACTTCACCCTTATAAATCCAAACCTTAACACCCAGCTTACCGTAGGTTGTATCTGCCTCAGCAAAGCCGTAGTCAATGTCTGCTCTAAGAGTCTGCAGCGGAATAGTACCCTCGTGATACTGCTCTGTACGAGCGATTTCAGCGCCGCCTACACGACCTGAAACTGCAGCCTTGATACCCTTTGCACCAAGCTTCATTGTTCTTGCCATGCACTGCTTCATAGCCTTTCTGAAAGAAATTCTTCTTTCAAGCTGTGATGCAATGTTCTCAGCAACAAGCTGTGCGCACAAATCGGGGCTCTTCACCTCGATTACGTTAAGGATAACTGATTTACCTGTAATTGCTTCAACGTCCTTCTTAAGCTTATCAATCTCGCTTCCGCCTTTACCGATAACGATACCGGGCTTTGCGGCGTGGATAGAAAGACGAATTTTGTTAGCAAACTTTTCAATTTCGATTTTGTCAACTCCGGCGAGGTAGAGCTTCTTCTTAAGAAAAACTCTGAGGTTGTAATCTTCTACAAGATTATCGCCGTAGCTCTTTTTGTCAGCGTACCAACGTGAATCCCAGTCTTTGATTATACCAACTCGGATACCGTGGGGATTAACTTTCTGACCCATGCTATTTACCTCCTTTTTAAAAGATTATTCCTTTTCCGCAAGTTTCAAAGTAATGTGACTTGTCTTCTTGTTGATTCTGAATGCACGTCCCTGAGCTCTAGCCTGAACTCTCTTGAGTGTGGGACCCTGGTCAGCGAATACTTCTGAAACATAAAGATTTTCAACATTCATATTGTAGTTGTGCTCTGCGTTTGCAATAGCTGACTTAAGCAGCTTCTCAACAACAGGGCTTGCAGCCTTGGGTGTGTTTTTGAGAATACCCATTGCAACACCAACCGGCTTGTTTCTTATTAAATCTATAACTATACGCACCTTTCTCGGAGCGATGCGTACATGAGTAACCTTTGCTACTGCTTCCATTGCTCTTTAGCTCCTTTCCTAATATGAATATAACAGAAAACTTCTATTAAACCGTTTTAGATTACTTGGAAGTTTTGGCACCTGCGTGACCTCTGTATGTTCTGGTCGGAGCAAATTCACCAAGCTTATGTCCTACCATATCTTCAGTTACATAAACCGGAACATGCTTTCTTCCATCATAAACTGCGATGGTGTGTCCAACCATTTCAGGGAATATAGTAGATGCTCTTGACCATGTTTTAACAACGACTTTTTCGTTCTTCTCGTTCATTGCGTTAATCTTTGCAATGAGCTTGGCATCAACGAAAGGTCCTTTTTTAATACTACGACCCATGAGGTAACCTCCTTAATAAAATTCTTATTTCGCGTTGCGTCTCTTAACAATAAACTTGTCTGTCCTGTTCTTCTTGTCTCTGGTCTTGTAACCCAGTGCAGGCTTACCCCAGGGAGTAACAGGTGAGGGTCTACCGATAGGTGACTTACCTTCACCACCACCGTGAGGATGGTCATTCGGGTTCATAACAACGCCTCGAACTGTGGGTCTGAAGCCCATGTGACGTTTTCTGCCGGCTTTACCGATGTTGATGTTTTCGTAATCGGTGTTGCCAACCTGACCGATAGTTGCTCGACAATCAAGTCTTACAAGTCTAACTTCACCGGAAGGAAGTCTTACCTGTGCGTAGCCGTTTTCTTTTGCCATAAGCTGTGCAAAAACGCCTGCACTACGAACCAGCTGACCACCCTTGCCGGGGTAAAGCTCAACGTTGTAAATCAAAGTACCAACAGGAATATCTTCAATAAGAAGAGCGTTACCGGGCTTAATGTCTGCGCCCTTACCTGATACTACTACGTCACCCTTCTTAAGTGAAACAGGAGCAACGATGTATGTCTTTACGCCGTCTTCGTACTGAATCAGTGCAATGTTTGCACTTCTGTTAGGATCGTATTCGATTGAGAGAACTGTTGCGGGCATATTGTCCTTATTTCTCTTGAAATCGATTACTCTGTATTTTCTCTTTGTGCCACCGCCGCGATGTCTAACTGTTATTCTGCCGTATGAGTTACGGCCTGCTTTGCTCTTAAGGGGACGAAGAAGTGATCTCTCGGGAGCCACTTTATCGATTTCTGCAAAATCAGAAACAGTCATCTGACGAAGCGAAGGTGTTGTAGGATTATATTTTCTAATTCCCATTTTTACATCTCCTTTTCTGAATTTTCGTTACCGGTAAAATTAGTTCTCAAAAAGCTCAATTGTCTTGCTGTCTGCTGTAAGCTTAACAACAGCCTTTTTCCAGTCCGCTCTTTTACCAACATGAACGCCCATTCTCTTGGTCTTGCCCATGAAGTTTGCGGTTGTAACGCTCTGAACCTTTACCTTGAAAATTTCTTCAACAGCTTTCTTGATCTGGATTTTGTTTGCAGACTTTGCAACTTCAAAAGTGTACTTCTTGTCTGCAACCTGTTCCATGCTCTGCTCTGTAATGATAGGTCTCTTTATAATATCATGAGATGTCATACTCATTATGCGTACACCTCCTCGAGTTTTAAGGCTGCATCCTTTGTGATGATGCATTTTGTATGTCCCAGCACCTCGTATGTGTTGATTGCACCAACAAATGTTGTGTCAACACCCTTTAAGTTTCTTGCTGAAAGAACAACCTTGCTGTCATTCTCAGGAAGAACGATGAGCGCCTTTTCTGTAACGCCCAGGTTTGCCAGGATTTCAGCCATGCGGCTTGTCTTGATTTCATCAAGTGTGAGGCTCTCAAGAACAATAATGTCATTGTCAAGAACCTTTGAAGATAATGCCGACTTAAGAGCAAGTCTTCTTACCTTCTTGTTAACTGCGTATCTGTAATCTCTGGGCTTCGGGCCAAGAGCTACGCCGCCGCCAACCCACTGTGGAGCACGGATACTACCCTGTCTTGCACGGCCTGTACCCTTCTGTCTCCACGGCTTAATTCCGCCGCCGCTTACTTCTGTACGGGTCTTTGTGCTCTGTGTACCCTGTCTCTGGTTAGCCAGATAGTTAACAACTACTTCGTGCATAACGTCGGGTCTTACTTCAACGCCAAACACGTTTTCATTTAATTCTATATCACCGACTTGTTTACCGTCTGTGTTATATAAAGCTACTTTTGGCATATCTTATATCCTCCTCTCTCTCAGCTTAGGCATTAGCCTTAACTGCGTTTTTAACAATCAGCAATCCGCCCTTGGGACCGGGAACACTGCCCTTAACCAGAAGAAGATTGCGCTCTGTATCTATTTTTACAAGACCGAGGTTCTGAATTGTAACCTTGTCCACACCATAGTGTCCGGGAAGCTTCTTGCCCTTGAACACTCTTGAGGGAGATGAACAAGCACCCAATGAACCGGGGCCTCTGTGGTAATGGCTACCGTGAGTCATAGGACCTCTGTGAGTTCCCCATCTCTTGATTGTACCTGCGTAACCGTGACCTTTGCTGATACCTGTTACGTCAAGGATGTCGCCCTCTGCGAATACGTCAACTTTGATTTCGTCACCGACGTTTAACTCAGCGCTATTTTCAAGCTTAAGCTCTCTGAGATACCGTTTCGGTGTAACATTTGCTTTTGCAAAGTGACCCTTCATAGGCTTGTTTACATTCTTTTCCTTCTTGTCCTCAAAACCTACCTGAACAGCCTCGTAGCCGTCAACCTCGATAGTTTTCTTCTGAACCACACTGCAGGGACCTGCTTCAATTACTGTAACAGGGATGAGTGTGCCGTCTTCTGCAAAAATCTGAGTCATACCAAGCTTTTTGCCTAAGATTGCTTTTTTCATAATTTTTTCCTCCTAAATTTCACACGCCTCGATTCATCTGACGAACATACGTGCGGGTCATCGGTTGAATTTCTTCAACATAACCAAAATTTTTTCTACCTTTTTAATTATAATATCAAACTATATCTTAAGTTCAATATCAACACCTGCAGGCAGATCCAGGTGCTTAAGTGCGTCGATTGTCTTGGCATTGGGCGCCAAAACGTCAATCAATCTCTTGTGAGTTCTCAGTTCAAACTGCTCACGGCTGTCCTTGTACTTATGAACAGCTCTGAGGATTGTAACGACTTCCTTCTTTGTGGGAAGCGGAATAGGTCCTGAAACCTTAGCTCCCGTTCTCTTGGCTGTTTCAACGATCTTCTCGGCACTCTGGTCGATGAGGTTGTGATCGTAAGCCTTAAGTCTGATTCTGATCTTCTCTGTTGCCATGCTGTACCCTCCTTCAAAATTTGCTTTTGATTTTTACACTGTGCCGGGCGTTTCGCACAGTTAAATAATAAAACCCGAACACCATATCTTGCTTTCACAAATCGGTTTCGGGACGACAGCGCGCAACCTCCCCCGATGCGACAGCATACCGCACCGACGAAATATCCGCTCTGTATTCATGTAGAAGTGTGACCCTTCCGCCCGCTTTTAAAAACCGGACAATCTCCTCCGAAATTTCCAAATCCCTCGTGAGATGAGGGTTTGCTACCTCCGGAATCATCGTATGTCTTTGTCACGCTTTGATATTATACTACAAGTAGTTTATAAAAGTCAAGCTTTTTTTGAAAATTTTTATTATTTTCTCAGTAAAAGGCAAAAATCCTGCCAAAGCGGAACTTTTATGCCTGTATGACAACAATCTATGTATGCCATACACAAAAAAAGCGCAGTCTATTGTTGCCAAACAAAATCTAACACAGGCAAAACCCGGTGACGACCACGTCACCGGGTTTTGATTTACCTATTTATAAGCAATTTTTAATCTCTTTGTAAAATTTCTTTAAGGTATTGACCTGTATAGGATTGCTCGCATTTTGCGACCTGTTCGGGTGTTCCGCATGCAACAATCTCGCCGCCGCGGTTTCCGCCCTCAGGACCAAGGTCAATTATATAGTCAGCCGTTTTTATTACATCAAGATTATGCTCAATCAATATAACGGTGTTTCCTGCATCAACCAATCGCTGCAAAACCTCTATCAGCTTATGGACGTCTGCTGTGTGAAGTCCCGTTGTCGGCTCGTCAAGAATATATACCGTTTTGCCGGTACTGCGCTTGCTCAGCTCGGTTGCAAGCTTTACGCGCTGCGCCTCGCCGCCCGAAAGCGTGGTGGACGCCTGACCTATTTTTATATAACCAAGCCCCACTTCAAAAAGAGTTCTCAGACGGTTTGCAATCTTTGGAATATTTTCAAAAAACTCCAGGCCTTCCTCCACCGTCATTTCAAGCACATCATGGATGTTTTTGCCCTTATACTTAACCTCTAACGTTTCGCGGTTATATCGTCTGCCGCCGCACACCTCACAAGGCATGTATATATCAGGAAGGAAGTGCATTTCAATTTTGATAATACCGTCACCCTGACACGATTCGCATCGCCCGCCTTTAACATTAAAGCTGAATCGTCCTGCGCTGTAGCCTCTTGACTTTGCCTCAGGTGTTGACGCAAACAGGCTTCTGATGTCACCAAAAAGTCCGGTATAGGTTGCCGGATTTGAGCGCGGAGTTCTTCCGATTGGCGACTGGTCAATATTTATAACCTTGTCAAGGTATTCAAGCCCTGAAATCTTTTTATATTTACCCGGCTTTTGCTTTGCCCGGTTAAGCTCGTTTGCCAAAACCTTATACAAAACCTCATTTATAAGCGAGCTTTTTCCGCTTCCCGACACGCCTGTTACGCACGTTGCCGTTCCAAGCGGAAACTTTACGGTTACGTCCTTAAGATTGTTTTGCGAAGCACCCATTACACGCAAAAACTTACCGTTGCCGCGTCGCCTTGTCTTTGGCACAGGTATCTTCTTTTTACCGCTGAGATAAAGACCCGTTTCAGAATCAGGGCAGGCTTTAATGTCCTCAACCGTACCCTCAGCAATAACATAACCGCCATGGATTCCGGCACCGGGGCCTATATCTACGATATGGTCGGCAGCATACATGGTGTCCTCGTCATGCTCAACCACAATAAGGGTATTCCCAAGGTCACGAAGACGCTTTAGCATCTCTATCAGCTTATGGTTGTCCCTTTGATGCAGTCCGATACTTGGCTCGTCCAGTATATACAGAACTCCCATAAGTCCCGAGCCAATCTGACTGGCAAGACGGATGCGCTGTGCCTCACCGCCCGAAAGCGTTCCGCTGGAGCGTGAAAGTGTCAGATATTCAAGGCCCACGCTTACCAAAAACTTCATTCTGTCCTTTATCTCTTTTAAAATCTGCTTGCCTATAAGAGCTTCTCTTTCCGAAAGCTCAATTTTATCAAAAAACTCAAGACCCTCGCTTATAGACAAATTACTTACTTCGTTTATATCATGCCCCTTAACTGTTACAGCAAGGCTCTCCTTACGCAGTCTTGTTCCTCCGCATTCAGGGCAGGGCATACTGTACATAAGCTCCTGAATTTCTTTTTTTGCCCAATCAGAATTTGTTTCCTGATACCTGCGTTCAATATTATTCAGCAGCCCCTCAAACCTTGCATACTGCTCGCCCTTGGCATATTTACGCTCGTATGAAAGCTTAATCTTTTCGCCCTTTGTTCCGTACATAAGAATATCCACTATATCATCAGGCAAGTCCTTAAATGGCGTATCAAGGCTGAATCCGTAATGCTGGGAAAGTCCCCGGTAGTACATCGCTGAAATACTTGCTTTGTCAGTTCCGCTCCAACCATAGCAATTTATTGCGCCCTCATTGATGCTCTTTGTTTTGTCCGGAACAAGTCTGTCGGGGTCAAGTATTTCAACCGTGCCAAGCCCCATACAATGCGGACACGCGCCATAAGGCGTATTAAACGAAAACATACGGGGTGTAAGCTCTTCGATATTTATCCCGCAATCCTCACAGGCATAGTTTTGGCTGAACATTATCTCTCTGTCCTCGTCAGGCAACTGAACAACCACCAGACCGTTTGCCATTTTAAGTGCGGTTTCAAGCGAGTCCGCAAGCCTTTTTTCAATACCGTCACGCACCACAAGACGGTCAACCACTATTTCAATGTTATGTTTTTTCTGCTTGTCAAGTACGATTTCGTCCGATGTTGGGTCATATATATCTCCGTCAACTCTGACACGCACAAAGCCGTCCTTTGCCGCTTTTTCAAAAACCTTGGTATACTCGCCCTTGCGCCCTCTTACTACAGGTGCCAGAACCTGAAACTTTGTCTTTGGGGGCAATGCCAGTACTGCATCTACAATCTGGTCAATGGATTGAGAACGTATTTCTTTGCCGCATTTGGGGCAATGAGGTATGCCTATACGCGCATACAAAAGGCGGATATAGTCATAGATTTCGGTGACAGTTCCTACCGTAGAACGCGGATTTTTGCTTGTTGTCTTTTGGTCAATTGAGATAGCAGGAGAAAGTCCGTCAATGGATTCGACATTCGGTTTTTCCATCTGACCCAAAAACTGTCGTGCATACGCCGAAAGCGACTCTACGTATCGTCTTTGACCTTCTGCATAAATTGTTTCAAAGGCAAGGGAGGATTTACCCGAGCCGCTAAGACCCGTCAGCACAACCAGCTTATCGCGCGGAATTTTTACATCAATTCCTTTGAGGTTGTTCTCTCTTGCTCCTTTTATATCTATATATTTGTGCATTACTGTTCTCCTTGTATTCTTTTTATCTCATCGCGTAGCTTTGCTGCCAGTTCAAACTGCAGCAGTTCTGCCGCCTTCTTCATTTCCACAGTAAGCTCTGCAATAGTTTTTTCTTTAATTTCAATATTATCAGGCAGAGCATTTTTGCGCACATCCTTCTCATCAACTGTTGCTTCGATAATCTCACGGACATCCTTTTTAATCGTCTGCGGTACAATATTGTGCTTTTGATTGTACTCGGTCTGTATCTTACGGCGTCTCTGTGTTTCGCTGATTGCCCTGTGCATTGAGCCGGTTATGGTATCGGCATACATTATAACCGTTCCGTTTGCGTTTCGTGCAGCACGGCCTATGGTCTGAATCAATGAAGTATCAGAGCGCAAAAAGCCCTCCTGGTCCGCATCAAGTATTGCAACAAGCGAAACCTCGGGAATATCCAAGCCTTCGCGCAAAAGGTTTATGCCAACCAAAACATCAAATACTCCCAGCCTTAAATCGCGGATTATTTCCATTCTCTCGATGGTTTCGACCTCGGAATGCAAGTATCTTACTTTAATTCCCATTTCGTCAAAGTATTCAGTCAGCCGTTCTGCCATCTTTTTAGTCAGGGTGGTCACAAGAACTCTTTCGCCCTTTTGGCACCTTGCACATATCTCGCCGTACAAATCATCAATCTGCCCCGAAACGGGACGTACTGAAATTTCAGGGTCAACAAGCCCGGTTGGGCGGATTACCTGTTCTACAATTTGCGTTGAGCGCTCTTTTTCAAATTCTGCAGGTGTTGCACTTACAAAAATCGCCTGATTTATATGGTCATAAAACTCGTCAAAGTTGAGAGGGCGGTTGTCGTATGCCGAAGGAAGGCGGAAACCGTATTCAACAAGGTTGTTCTTTCTTGCCTTGTCACCTGCAAACATGGCTCTGACCTGAGGTATTGTAACGTGGGATTCGTCAACTATCAGCAGAAAATCCTTGGGCAGATAGTCCAAAAGAGTAAACGGAGGACTTCCCGCTTCTCTGCCGCTTATGTGTCGCGAATAGTTTTCAATCCCCTGACAAAAGCCTGTTTCCTGCAGCATCTCCATATCGTACATTGTTCGCTGTTTAATGCGCTGTGCCTCAATAAACTTCTCCTCTGCCTTAAACTGTTCAACACGCTGCTCCATTTCGTCAAGAATTGCCGGCACGGCACGGTCAAGCTTGTCCTTGCCTGCCACATAATGCGACGCAGGGTATATGGCACAATGCTTAAGTACAGAAATCACCTCACCTGTTACCGAGCTGATTTCTGCTATTCTGTCAACCTCATCGCCAAAAAATTCTATTCGTATTGCATTTGAGCTTGAATATGACGGAAACACATCTATAACATCACCGCGGACCCTGAATTTATTACGCGAAAAATCCACATCGTTTCTCTCGTACTGAATTTCTATCAGCTTTTGTATAACCTCGTCACGGTCAATCTGCCTGCCGGTGCGAAGTGATACCACCATGTTGTTGTAGTCAATAGGGTCACCCAAGCCATAGATACACGACACACTTGCAACAATTATCACATCTCTGCGCTCAAAAAGCGCTGCTGTTGCAGAGTGCCTGAGCTTGTCTATATCATCGTTTGTCTGAGCATCTTTCTCTATATAGGTATCAGAATGCGGAATATATGCCTCCGGCTGATAATAGTCATAATACGATACAAAATACTCCACTGCGTTTTCAGGGAATATTTCCTTGAACTCACTGCAAAGCTGTGCCGCCAGAGTTTTATTGTGGGCGAGAACCAATGTGGGCTTGTTTACATTTTTTATTACATTAGCCATGGTAAAGGTTTTGCCCGAGCCGGTTACACCAAGAAGCGTCTGAAATCTGTCGCCGCGCAATACACCCTGAGTCAGTTTTTCTATCGCCGCAGGCTGGTCGCCGCTTGGCGCATAAGGTGAACGTATAACAAACTCAGACATATTTCAACCACTCCTTGTCCTGATTATATTTTTATCTCATAATCTTTTTTCTTGTTGACTTCTTTCAGATAGCCGTTGCTTCGTATACTGAAAATATCATTACCCGAAACAATAATACTGTCTGCAAATTTTATATCCACACTTTCAAAGGCTTCGCTTAAGCTTCGAGAAAGACTGATGTCACTCAATGAAGGCTTCGGATTTCCGCAGGGATGATTATGTACAACAAGCGCAACCGCCGCATTATCTTTGATTGCCTGTTTAATCACCCTTGACCGATGAATTACCGTTCTGTCATGTGTACCCTCTGAAATTTTGCTCACCGCAATCAGTCTGAACGATGAATTAAGGCTGAAAAGATATGCAGACTCAACCAGCTTGCCATGAAAATATGTCGTCACGTACTCTTGTATTTCCTTCATATCATACAATCTGGGCGGCTCGGTCACTTTTATATTTCTTTCTACAATTCCAAGCAGTGCCGGCATAGTACTTAAAAACATTGCTGTTCTTTTGCCCACGCCTTCAATTTTTGCAAGTTCTTCAACATCTGCATTTAAAACGCCTGCTACCGTTATAAACCGCTCCAGCAGCCTGTGCGCAACAGCGTTGGTATCTCCTCTGGGTATTACAGCAAACAGAAGGTGTTCAAGCTGCTCATGGGGTTCAAGCATTTCAAGACCGTATTCATCAACTTTGCGGTCAAGACGTTCTCTGTGACGGTCATGGATATTACTCATATATTTCTCCCCCTAAGCTTTTTTAATACTTCCTCAAAATAATCAGGGATTTCACGTTCAAACTCCATATATTCACCCAGCACAGGATGAATATATCCAACCTTACGGGCATGAAGCAACTGTCCGTTCAGCTTAAACTCCTCTTTTTTTCGTCCGTACACAGGGTCACCGACTATAGGGTGTCCGTTTTTGGACAAATGAACCCTTATCTGATGTGTTCGCCCTGTTTCAAGACTGCATCTTACAAGTGTATACTTATCAAAACGCTCAGTTACAAAAAAATGAGTTACGGCATTTCTTGAATTTTTTTGAGTAATTGTCATTTTCTTACGGTCTTTTTCGTCCCTGCCGATTGGTGCATCAATTGTTCCCGAATCTTCTTTTATTCTGCCATGAACAAGCGCAGTATATTCACGCGTCAGGCTATGTTCTTTTATCTGTTCCGAAAGTCCCAGATGCGCTTTGTCATCCTTTGCAACAAGCAAAAGTCCGCTTGTGTCTTTATCTATTCGATGTAAAATCCCCGGACGTATCTCTCCGTTTATCCCCGAAAGGTTGTCACCGCAATGCGCCATGAGCGCATTGACAAGCGTGCCTTCGGTGTTTCCGGCAGCAGGATGCACAACCATACCCTGCGGCTTATTTACAACCAGCATATACTCGTCCTCGTACACAATATCAAGCGGAATATCCTCGGCTTTAATCTGTGCATCCTTTGGCGGAGGCAACACAATATCCACTCTGTCACCCGTGCGAAGCTTATAGTTTGACTTTGTCCGCTGACCGTTTACGGTGATATTGCCTTCGCTAATTAACTTTTGTATTCTTGACCGCGTAAGGTCACTGTTTTCATCTGCCAGAAAAACGTCCAGTCTTTTGCCGGATTTTTCAGCATCAATCAGCATTTTGGTCACACTCCTTAGGTTGTTTTGTTATTTTTTCTTCAATAAAAATAACAAAAAATGCCACTAATGCTGCACCCATGCATACAAAAATATCTGCAACATTAAAAACAGGGAAGTCAATAAGTCTGAAATCAAAAAAATCCACTACAAATCCCAATGTCAATCTGTCAATCAAATTTCCTGCTGCACCTGCCCCAACAAAGGCAAGTCCTAAATTCAGAATTTTGGATTTATTTTTATACTTGTGCATCACAAAAACAATCACGGCTAATGCCACAACTGCAATAATAACAAAAAAAAGCTGTTTATCCTGCAAAATCCCAAATGCTGCGCCGCGGTTTTCGACATAGGTCAGATGAAACACATCTTTCCATAGCGGAATTGACCCAAGCCCGCAAAGATAATTCTTAGCCCAGTATTTTGTAAAAAAGTCTATTAAAAGTATTGCTGCACAAAGCATAAAATAAACCATCTTTATATTCCTTCCATGCAAAAACCGCAGAATTTAATTGATATAAAAGTAAAATCTGTTTCCCAAGTCATCTCTTTACTCAGGAAACAGATTGATTTCAAAAGCCTTATATTTATTCGGCGCTGTCGCCTGTCTCAGCGTCATTTGTATCAACGGGTTCTGACGATACATATTCGCCTTTTTCGTTTACTGTTATTTTAGGAAGCTCCATTGTAACGCGTTCAAGCTTTTTAAATGCAGAGACAACCTTATCGGGCTGTTCTTCAGCAACGGGATCAAGCTCGACATGCTTCGTTTCAACCTTAATATTTTTGGAGGCCGGCATTGGCATATCAAATTCTTTAACAATATCAAGCTGCGATGTAAGCAATGAAATTATTCTTGTTCTGAATACCTCAACATTGCGTTTCATCTCTTCGTACTCATAGCTTACGCGTGTTACCTCACGGCTGGCATCAGAAAGCAGCTGAGCAGCCTTTGTTTCAGCATCGGCAATAATATTTTCAGCCTTTTTCTTTGCGTTTTGAACTACCTCGTCACCTGCGCTCTGCGCAACAAGTATAGCACTTTGAAGGGCTTCCTCCATTGTTTTGTACTGCTTGATTGCATTTGAGAGCATATTGATTTTGTCCTTATTGGCAAGATTTTCCTTATAAATAAGCTCATAGTTCTCGCTGATTACATGCATAAACTCCTCAACTTCAATCTTGCTGTAACCTGAAATTTCTTTTTTAAACTTTCTGTTTTCAATCTCTAATGGTGTCAGCATAAAGTATCACCTCTTATAATTGTAATAGTTGATTTTATATCGCCTTTTCTATACATATCCCCAGGCGACCCTTCTTGGTTTCATTTACTGTACCGGACAACCTGAATCGGCCTGCCCCTCTGACAGAAAATACATCCTCCGGCTTAATTTGTGCAGAAATATTATCTGTTTCAAGCCAGTTGACACTGACCCTTCCGCTTTTTATTGCCTCAGCTGCAACCGAGCGGGAGGTTTTGAGTGCGGCGGCTACAACACAATCAAGCCTTAGCGCCGCAACTGTCGTACGAATTTCTTCATATCTTCGTTTGGGGATTTCAATCTCTGCCTGCCGGAGCTTTCGGATTTTAACACCGCATCTGCCAATCTTTTCAAGGTTGGCAATTATGTAATCAGCAATATCCAAAAGAACAAACACAATTGTTTTATCCGAAGTTATGAGAATATCCCCTATTTTTTCCCTTTTTAAGCCTAATCCCAAAAGGCTGCCCAAAAAATCACGGTGACTTAACGCCTCGGTATCTCTTCCCGAAATTTCAAGCACACAAATAAGCTCAGACGCTTCATCGTCCTGCGCATATTCAGGAAGCGCAACAAACAGACATCGCTCTGCATCAGAGTATCCCCCGTAAAATTCGGTACGCACATCTGCACCGCCGCAAATTTTGTTGAGATTTTTCTTTACAACCGCCATTTCAGCAGGGGTCAAAAACCCCAAAAACCTTGTTGTATATTGTTTCTCGCAAAGGGTAACCGTGTCCTCTGCCTTTGCAAGAAGAATTTTCTCGTCAATCTCGTTTTGCATTAGTTATTCCAGGGAAATATACCTTTGCTTCTGAGTTCATCCTTAAAATCGCCCATTATACCAACGTTGTACGGAGCAATAAGGAATATACCGTTTGATACCTTCTGAATATTTCCGTCAAGTGCATAAACCGCACCGCTTAAAAAGTCAACTATTCTGCGCGCAACATCTCTTTCAACTGATTCAAGGTTCATAACAACCGGCTTCTTACTCTTTAAGTGGTTGGCAATATCCCTTGCATCTTCAAAGTTTTCAGGCTGCATAACAACCAGTTTAAGCTGTGCTGTTGTGTGGATTTTTACCACCTTGTTGCGCTTTCCGTTTGCTTCAAAGGTTTCGCTCTCATCAGCTTCAAAAACGGAGCTGTTTGAAAACTCACTGTTTTCAAGCAATTCGTCCTCATAATCATCGGCTGTTTCAAAACCGATAAGATTCAGCATTTTGTTTACTATGCTCATTATACCTTCCTCCTTAGGAAATTTATATAAACTTTAATAATATTCTTACAGACAATATATTATATCATATTTTTTTCAGTTTGTATAGTCCCGTTTTCCAAAAATTCCTGTGCCGACCCTTACCATTGTTGCACCGTGTTTTATTGCCAGCTGATAGTCATTTGTCATACCCATTGAAAGATCCTTCATTGAAACATTTGGAATGTTTTTTGAAGAAATTTCTTCAGAGAGATTTTTCAGACCTTTAAATACTTCTTCAAGAATTGTTTCGTCATCCGTAAACGGAGCAATTGTCATCAGCCCCTCAATTTTTACATTGGTCAGTTCTTTTGAAATCCTGAGGCACAGGTCTTCACACAAATCGGGAGCTATTCCGAATTTACTTTCTTCACCGGAAACGTTCACTTCAAGCAGTACCCTTTGAATTTTATCGTGCTTTTTTGCCTGCTTGTCTATCTCTTTTGCAAGGTCAAAGCTGTCAACCGAATGGATAAGCTCTGCTTTATCTATTATATACTTAACTTTGTTTTTTTGCAAGTGCCCTATAAGATGCCAGCAAACCGGCTTTACGCCGTCAAATTTTTCCATAACCTCCTGAACACGGTTTTCGCCGATATTTTCCGCTCCGCAATCAATTGCTTCGTTAATTGCATCAACGCCATAGGTTTTGGTAACCGCAATCAGAGTGACCTCCTGCGGGCTTCTTCCGCACGACGCCGCCGCATCCGCTATATTCTTGCATACAGCAGCCATATTTTCTCTTATATGTGACATTTATCTCACTACCTTACCGTCATAAAGATTTTTACCGCTGATAATCAACTCATCATAAAGCTTTAACGGACTGTTTCCGTCAGCGGTGCTTCCCGACCTGTCAGAAACCACAACCCACGACTTGCCGTTGTATAAGAGGTCAACGGGCAAAAACTTTGCCTTGCCGTTTCTGATAACATAGACACCCATGGTTCCGTCGGTCATACGCAAGCTTTTTGCCGGAATCCTGAATCCGTCATAGTAGCTTTTTATAAATTCCACATTCACTCTTGAGGATGAGTATATCATATCAATGTACTTGTTTGAAGTAACCACAAGAATAACCTTGCCCGATACCTCGGGAGTAATTTTAGAAACTGTTCCCTCTATGGTTTCTACACTTATATCAGAAAACCGGATGTTGAGCTTGTCGCCCACCTGAAGCCCCTCTGCCTCATCATAAGGGACTCTTGCGGCGATACTCCATGTAAAGTTGTTCACAATCTTGCCTATCGGCTCGCCCTGATTTGCATACTCGGGCGTTTTTGCATCAACCTTCAATTTGTCAAGCTCTTTTAGGTATTCCGGTGTTATCTCCTCAAGGGCTTTAAGCGTAAGCTTGTCTTCAAGCCCGTCAATTCTGGAGGTAAATGCCCCGGTCTTTGGTGCATGAACAAGGGTTCTTTCGATATTATACTCCTTTTCAAGCTGTTCTTTTTCTGCTTTAAGCTTTTTTATTTCAGAATTTTTATCGGCAGGCTGTGCCTCACCCGAAATTATTCGTCTTTTTTCGACCAATGAATTTACCGTATCACTAATTTTTGCTACAGCATCAATATCGCCTTTAAACCCAAGCTTTGGTACATTTCGAAGGCTTTGCGAGATTGTCTGCTCGATTTTTGCAGCATCATTGCTGAATACATCTCCTGTCAATGATGACGCCGACAGTTTTTCTATTTTTTTCTCAATCTCTTTAAGCTCACTGTTTGCTGCAAGATTTATTTCGTTTTTGTATAGATACATAACAGTTTCGCCAAGGCTTACGCGTTCATCCTCATCCTTTACACAGTAAAGATAGCCTGACGAGGGTGCGTTTATAACCGTTTGCTCGCGAAACACATATCCTTCGGCAGATATAGAATCCTCTTCCGCTCCTTTTCTTACAACCGTTGTTGTAAGACGGCTGCCATAACTCAGCACAACATTTGCCGCAACAATAACAACAAAAGCAAAGACAAGAAATCCAATAAAGCCGCCGCGTCTTTTTTTCTTTTTTCTTATTGAAGATTTTTCGTTATTTTTCATATACAAAATCCTCGCTTCGTTAATTACAGTATACCAAACTATTTAAGAAAAGTAAAACATTTTTCAAAAACTTTTTCATAAAATTCTTCGTCATCCGGGTTTACCCAGACAATATCTTTATTTCTTCTAAACCATGTCATCTGCCGCTTTGCATATCTGCGGCTTTCCATCTTGATTTTATCAACTGCATCACTCAATTCGCAGCGGTTTTCAAGATATTCAATTAACTCTTTATAGCCAATCGCCTGCATGGCAGTTGTGTCGCTGCCTATGCCGCTTTCCCAGAGATATTCCACTTCACCAAGAAGTCCCGCCTCCATCATTTTGTCAACACGCAGATTAATACGCTCATAAAGCTTTTCGCGGTTAATATCTATTCCAAAAATAAGTACATCAAAAATTGGCTCACGTATTGATTCTGCGTTCACCTGCGTAAACGTCTTGCCCGTTGCATTGCACACTTCAAGTGCGCGAATAACACGCCGCACATTGTTTGGATGTATCTTTTCCGCAGCTTCGGGGTCTGCCGCCTCCAAAAGCTTGTGTAATTCTTCTGCCCCTTTAGCGTCAGCTAACTGTTGCATTTGTTGACGAAACATTGGGTCTGAATCAAAGTCTGCAAAGCTTATATTGTTCAAAACGCTGTCCATATAAAGACCGGTTCCGCCGGCAATAACAGGAACCTTGCCACGCTTTAAAATATCGTTAATACACCGCCTTGCATCCTGCACAAAATCTGCAACACTGTAACACTTGTCCGGCTGAACAAAGTCAAGCATATAGTGCGGTACGCCTTGCATTTCGTCACGGTTTGGCTTTGCCGTGCCAATATTCATATATTTGTAAATCTGCATAGAATCGCACGATACCACTTCACCGTCAACACGCTTGGCAATTTCTACGGCAAGCGCTGTCTTGCCCGAAGCAGTAGGTCCTGCTACCGCAATAATTTTTTTTTGCATATTTATACAATCCTCTTGAACATCTTCTCTACTTCACGCTTGGTAAAGCAAATCTTTATCGGTCTTCCGTGAGGGCAGGTAGTGATTCCCTCTGCCTCCAGTTTTTCAACATCTTTTATTAAAGACTCCATTTCGGGATAACTGAGATTTTTGTTTGCCTTTATGGCATACTTACATGAAATCATATCAAGCAGCCGTTCCTCAAAAGATAAAAGTCCCACAGGTCTGCCGTCTTTAAGCACCGATATAACCTCAAGTGCAAGGCTTTTGATTTCATCCTCATCACCTATAAGCGGAGTTTCCCTGATAATAAGCGAGTTTCTTCCAAACTCCTCTATTTCAAAACCCATATCCGAAAGAAGCCGGGCATTGTCCTTTACTGCCTGCACTTCAATAGCATCAGCATCAAGAACAATAGGAGTAAGAAGCATCTGTCCCGAAGGCTTCTTTGCCGCATAATCGCGTTTGAGCATTTCAAACCGCGTTCTTTCGTGAGCCGCGTGCTGGTCAATCAAATACATATTCTCACTCTGCTGAACAACAATATATGTATCAAAAACCTGACCTACAATTTTTGCAGGTGGAGCATCGCAGGATACCAAATCTGCGGCATCCTCAAACATATTCAATTGTATATCTTTGAAAGGCTGTGCCTTTTCAATCGCAACTTCACTTGGTTTTTGCTCTGCAGGAGCATTTTCAACATTTATTTTGTTTTGATTGACTTTAAACTCAACCGGCTCAGTCTTTGACAACGAAACAGGCTGTGTCTTTCTGTCAAACTGTTCAAAAAATCTGTCAACCATTGGTGTTGGCTCTCTGAACAATACATCGTTTACATCAGGCGCGAGCCTAACCTCTGCTTGCTGAGGCACCGTATTCTTAATAAACTCTTTGATAATTTTTCTGTCGGGCTGAGAGCTTTCAGCATGGATTTCAGCTATGCTTTGATGCTCAATTTTTGTATCAAGCACCGTCTCTGAATGTTCGGCTTTATCCGCTTGCGGTTGTGCCGTTGTTTTGTACAAGGCATTTTTTACAGCACAGTGAACAATATTATATACTTCCTTCTCATTGGCAAATTTAATCTCGGTTTTGGCAGGGTGAACATTCACATCCACCAGCTGCGGCGAAAGCTCTATGTTAAGCACAAAAAACGGAAACCTGCCTGTCATAAGCACATTTCTGTACGCCTCTTCAACAACCTTTGCAACAATGTGGTTTTTAATGTATCGTCCGTTAACAAGCAGGGTCTGGCGTGTTCTGTTGCCACGCGCAAGCTCCGCCTTGCCAATCATCCCATGAACACGGACGCCGTGCTCGCTGTAATCCGCTTCACACACCGCCTTTGCGTGGTCGATTCCATAAACATTAAGAATTACATTCTTCAGCTGTCCGTCACCTGATGTTGAAAAGACTTCTTTGCCGTCACAAATGTATCTGAACGCAATGTCGGGATTGGCAAGCGCAATTCTGCTTAAAACATCTGTTACATATCCTGCCTCGGTTGAGTCCTTCTTCAAAAATTTCATTCTTGCAGGAACATTGGCAAAAAGATTTTCCACAATCATGGTTGTTCCAAAGTTGCAGGCAACCGCCGCCTTTTCGGACGCCTTGCCATGTTTTACGGTCATGGTCACACCTTCATCAGCGTCCTTTGTACGGCTGAGAACCTGAACCTCTGCAACCGCACAAATGCTGGCAAGCGCCTCTCCGCGAAAACCCATTGTATGAATTTCATACAAATCTTCAATCTCGCGCAGTTTACTGGTTGCATGACGTATAAACGCAAACTCCAGCTCGTCTGCAGGAATACCCTTGCCGTTATCCTCAATGCAGATATATTTTATTCCGCCGCTTTTTATCTCTACGCAGATTTGGTCTGCACCTGCATCAATGGCATTTTCAACAAGCTCCTTTACTGCAGCCGAAGGTCTTTCAACCACCTCGCCCGCCGCAATTTTATCTGCAACCGCTTGCGAAAGCACCTTGATTTCTGCCATAGCAACCACCTCCTTGAAAACATTCTTTTATTACATATTTTTTGCTTTTGCCTTAAGTGCATAAAGCTTTGTAAGCGCCTCCATAGGAGACATAGAATCAAGGTCAAGAGCCTTTATCTCGGCTACTACCTCGTTTTCTTCAAATTCCATAAAGCTAAGCTGGTCTTCTTCATAAATTGGTTTTGCAGATTCCGGCACTGACTTCACAGTATTTTGCGCATTCTCTTTGCCGTCGCGTGCCTCCAGCTCTTTAAGAATTTGTTTTGCCCGCTTTATAACATCCTTCTTAACCCCTGCAAGCGCCGCAACCTCAACACCATAGCTGCCATCCGCACCGCCGCGAATAATCTTGCGAAGGAAGGTAATGTCATCACCCTTCTTCTTTACCGCACTGCAATAGTTCTTGACATTGTGCTCTCTTTCCTCAAGCTCGCTTAGTTCATGATAATGCGTAGCAAACAAGGTCTTTGCACCGCATTTCTTTTTGTCGGCAATATACTCAACAACTGCCCACGCAATACTGAGTCCGTCATACGTGCTTGTTCCTCTGCCTATCTCGTCCAATATTATCAGGCTTTTTGATGTTGCATTGTCCAGTATGTATGCGACCTCGGTCATTTCAACCATAAACGTACTCTGCCCTGCAGAAAGGTCATCCGATGCCCCGACACGTGTAAAGATTTTGTCTACTATTCCAATTTCGGCAGAAGCCGCAGGAACAAACGAGCCAATCTGCGCCATCAGAACGATAAGTGCCGTCTGTCTCATATATGTGGACTTACCTGCCATATTAGGACCGGTAATAATCGCAATCTGCTTTTCACCACAGTCAAGCTCTGAATCATTGGGTATAAACACTCCCTTTGAGCTGATGCTTTCAACCACGGGATGTCTGCCGTCCTTTATAACAATCCGGTCAGACATATTCATAACAGGCATTGTATAGCGATTCTTCTCGGCAACGTGTGCAAACGAGCAAAGCACATCCGCCGCTGCAACTGCGTATGCCGTCTGCTGGACTCTTGATACCTGTGCCGCCACCGCTTCACGGATACGGCAGAACATATCGTATTCCATTGTTACAATCTGGCTTTCTGCCTCTACTATTTTTTCTTCAACCTCTTTTATCTGCGGAGTAATATACCTCTCACAGTTTGAAAGAGTCTGCTTTCTTACAAAATACTCCGGAACCTCGGCGGTATTTGCCTTGCTTATTTCAAGATAATAGCCAAACACCCTGTTATAGCCAACCTTAATGTTGCGGATGCCCGTCTTTTCTTTTTCTTCCTCTGCAAAATTATTAATCCACTTAACGCCGTTTTCCATAAGGTCGCGCCGCGTATCAATCTCGTCACTGAAGCCTGTGCGGATAAGATTTCCTTCGCGCAGCGAAATGGGCGCATCAGGATTAATCGCATCTTCAATTATTCCGCGAATGTCCGACATATCGTCAAGCTCATTTGCAAGACGCTGCATAACCCCCGACTTGCACTGACCAAGCAGACGCTTTACCTCGGGGAGCTTACTGAAGGAATATGCTATCGACAACAAATCCTTGCAGTTTGCGGTCTTGTATGCAATTTTAGAGATCGTTCTTTCAATATCCTGAATGCCGCTAAGTGCCGAGATAAGCTCTTCACGCAAAATAGGCTCTGCAACCAGCTCTGCCACAGCATTGTGTCGGTTTTGAATTTTTGCACAGTTTGCAAGAGGTCTGGTAATCCACTTGCGCAAAAGTCTGCTTCCCATTGCAGTTTTGGTCTTATTGAGCACAGCAAGCAGGCTGCCTTTTGCCGCACGGTTTCTAACTGTTTCCATCAGCTCAAGGTTGCGGATACTATAAACATCCAGCTCCATGTATTCATCTTTTTCGATTTTCTGAACCTTACGCAAATTCGCAAGCTCGGTCTTTTGTGTTTCCTCAAGATACATAAGAAGTCCGCCAAGGCTTGCCGTTCCATAGCCCTTGCCTTCAAAAATCTCTTCAGCATTTCCAAAACACTTTTTTATGTATTCTTTTGCATTTTCAGGCTCAAACGCCCAGTTGTAATAGTTGCGCACAGGGCATCCAAACCTCTCGGCAACAAACCCAACAATCTTTATGTTGTCATACGCCTCAAGGTTAAATATAACCTCTGCAGGATTAAATCGGCTAAGCTCATTAAGCAACTGAATTTCAAAGTCCTCGCCTTCAAACTCATTGACAAAAACCTCGCCGGTAGAAATATCAACACACGCAACACCAACACCCGGAAACTTTGCATAAACCGACGCAAGATAGTTGTTCTTTGAATCATCAAGAGCTTGTGTGTCAATAATCGTACCGGGTGTAACAACCCGGATTACTTCTCGCTTTACAATACCCTTGGTCTGGGATGGGTCTTCGGTCTGCTCGCAAATTGCAACCGCATAGCCGTTTTCAACCAGCTTTGCTATGTACGAGTCAACCGCATGAAACGGCACGCCGCACATGGGCGCACGCTCCTCCTGACCGCAGTCTCTGCCCGTAAGCGTGATTTCAAGAACTCTCGATGCAGTAAGCGCATCATCAAAGAACATCTCGTAGAAATCACCCAGACGGTACATCAGTATTGCGTCCTTGTATTGTTCTTTAATTTCAAAATACTGACGCATCATCGGTGTATATTCAGCCATTTAAAATCCCCCAACCCTTTATCTGTGTGATTAATGACAGCTTGAACAGCTTGAACAATTTCCGCTGCAGCCACCCTCGCCTGTTGCACTTTCCTGACCTGTAATAAAATAGCTAAGCACTGCATTTACCTGTTGTACCATGTTGTCAAAGTCACGGCTTGCCTCAATATACTCTGAAATCAGCTTGTTGCCCGCAATCTTTTCAAACTCTGCCTGAACATACGCCTTATACTCCTGAAGGTCTTCCTTGGTTGGATTTGTTCCTCTCAGCTTCTCGGTTGCCTCTTTGCGGTTTTTGTTATAGGTATTAAGAAGCTCTACAGCCTCTTCGTTTGCGTTCATTGAATCACCTGCTTTTGCAACTCTGTCTCTTTCTTCGCTTTCTGCAATCATAGTACCCAGTTCCTGAGCTTTGTCAATTATTTCGTTTCTCATTTTATTTTCCTCCGATTTTTATTTTATAATTTCGCCCATAAGCGACCATGTCTTGGTTTCTGTAATTTTTACATCTATTATTTCGCCGACAAGCTCACTCCCGCCACGGAAGTTAACCACCTTGCCGCCCTCGGTTCTGCCACTCAGAAATTCCGCATTTGTTTTGCTTAACCCCTCAACCAGAACTCTTTCTGTTTTGCCAAAATACGCATCATTGCGTTTTTTTGCAATCTCGTTTTGTACCTTTTGCATACGGTCAAAGTTTTTGTGCTTTTCGTCCTCGGTAAGGCAATCCGGCATTTTGGCAGCAGGCGTTCCCTTGCGTTTTGAATAAATAAAAGAAAATACCAAATCGTATTCCACTTCTTTTAAAATTGACAGAGTTTCCTCGAAATCCTCGTTGGTTTCGCCCGGAAATCCCACAATAATATCCGTTGAAAGCACAATCTGCGGCATCCTCTGACGCACTTTTTTAACAATCTCAAGGTACTTTTCGCGCGTGTAGCTGCGGTTCATCTTCTTTAAAATCCTGTCCGAGCCGCACTGCACCGGAAGATGCAGTTGCTTGCATATCTTATCGTTTCGCGCCATCACATCAATAAGCTCGTCCGATATGTCCTTGGGATGCGAGGTCATAAACCGAATACGCTCTATCCCCTCAACCTTACATGCCATTTCCAAAAGTCCTGCAAATGTCAGTCCGTCCTCTAAGTCCTTGCCGTAGGAATTTACATTTTGACCAAGCAGCATTATCTCTTTATAGCCCTTATCCGCAACCGCTTTAATCTCTTTTAAAATATTCTCTGCGCTGCGGCTTCGCTCTCTGCCACGCACATACGGAACAATGCAATATGTGCAGAAATTGTTGCAACCATACATAATCGGGATTTTTGCAAGTGGCGGATTGTCACGATGACAGCTTTCGGTTTCAAAAATCTCACCGTCACAGTTTTCATTTTCAAAAATTCTGCCGCCTTTTCGCGCGCCGTCCAGAATTTCAGGAAACTTAAACAATGCGTGAGTTCCAAAAACAATATCAACATGCTTATATTTTTTCCTGATTTCTTCTGCAATATGCGCCTGCTGCATCATGCACCCGCAAACGCCGATAATCATTTCAGGCTTGCGGTTTTTTTGATGCTTTAGCGCCCCGATATTTCCAAAGACACGAAGCTCTGCATTCTCGCGCACAGCGCAGGTGTTATAAAGCACCAAATCTGCTTCTTCCGTACTGTCACAAAAATCATAACCCATTGCTTCAAGCATTCCCTTAAGCCGCTCAGAATCACTCTCGTTCTGCGCACAACCGTAAGTTTCGACAAACGCTAAGGGTTTTCGCGTCAAAACATCATTTTCAAGGCGTATTTTATCTATATAATCCTGCTGCACATCAAGCAGCTTGCGGCTGACTTCCTTCAAGCAAAACACTCCATTCAAAAATACTCATACATATTAAATTATACTATTTTATGTGCCGATTTGCAATAGCTTTGAGCAAAAATTTCATAGCAAAGCAGAATAATTCTCCCACATCTGCAAATACTATCCGCACAGGAGGAAGAACTATGAAATACTCAAAACAGGAATACCTTGATTACGTTGACAAAAAATCCCCCGACAGCCCTATTTGGAAGAACGTTCTGATTGCCTTTTTGGTTGGCGGTGCAATCTGTACAATCGGTCAGGGATTTTCAGAATTTTACAAAAACGTTGTTGGCTTAAGCGAGGAAAACGTCAAGACCGCCGTACCGATAACAATGGTTTTTTTAGGTGCACTGTTTACAGGGCTTGACCTATATAACAAGCTTGCAAAGCACGCAGGCGCCGGCACACTTGTCCCCATTACAGGCTTTGCAAATGCCATTGTTTCTCCGGCAATGGAATTTAAGCGTGAAGGCTGGGTCTTGGGGCTTGCTGCAAAAATGTTTACTATTGCAGGGCCGGTTTTGGTTTACGGAATCAATTCATCAATTATTGTGGGACTGATTTATTATCTTATACAAAAATTATAATTTTTAACGGAGGGATTCCCAATGAACAAAAAACTGGGTAAACAAACCATAAGGTTTGCAAATGGTATAAACATACTGAGCTATGCATCAATAGCCGGACAAAAAGAAGGCGAAGGCCCTCTTGCCAAATACTACGATAAAGTTCTGGAAGACGCCGAATGGGGCGAGGATACGTGGGAAAAAACCGAAAGCAAGATGCAAAAAAGTGCCGTCAGCCGCGCGGTTGAAAAAGCAGAAATTGACATTAAGGATATTGAATACCTTTTTGCAGGGGATTTACTTAACCAGTGCATAAGCTCTACCTTTGGTTTGCGCGATTTTGGAGTTCCGTTTTTAGGTGTTTATGGTGCCTGCTCAACCATGGCTGAAACCTTGGGTCTTGCATCAAGCATGATTGACGGTGGTTTTGCAAACACTGCGGTAGCGGTGACTTCAAGCCACTTCTGTACCGCAGAACGACAGTATCGCTTTCCCCTTGAATACGGCGGGCAAAGACCGCCCACTGCACAGTGGACTGTTACAGGCTCCGGCTCTATGGTTTTAACAAGGCAAGGGAACGGGCCATACATTACTCACTTTACCGCAGGCAAGATAATTGATGCAGGGGTTGCAGACGCAAATAATATGGGTGCGGCAATGGCACCTGCGGCAGCCGATACCTTGGCAACACACTTCAGGGATACCGAAAAAATCCCTCAGGACTATGACCTTATCCTGACCGGTGATTTAGGCAAAGTCGGCAAATCAATTGCCATTGACCTGCTTGCCGAAGAAGGCTTTGATATGTCTGAAAACTACAACGACTGCGGTTGCATGGTCTTTGACATTGACAAACAGGATATGCACGCAGGCGGCTCGGGCTGCGGCTGCGGTGCAATTACTCTTTGCGGTTATATTATGGATATGTTCAGGGCAGAAAAAATCAAAAACCTTCTGTTTGTGGGAACAGGCGCACTTCTTAGCCCCACCTCTACAATGCAGGGCGAATCCATACCCTGCGTTGCACACGCAATTGCAATCTCGGCAAAAGGAGAGTAGGTACGGATGCCCACATCCGCCCGTTTCAAAACATTCGCGAATGTCCCCCCCCCACGAAAGGAGAAAAACAATGCAATATTTAAACGCATTTTGGGTTGGTGGCGTTATTTGTGCCATTGCCCAAGTTCTGATTGACAAAACAAAAATGACCCCTGCAAGGATATTGGTATCCTTTGTTGTAGCAGGGGTAATATTAGGAAGTCTTGGTCTTTATGAGCCAATTGCAGACTACGCCGGAGCAGGCGCAACCGTACCGATTATCGGTTTTGGAAACACCTTGGCAAAAGGTGTTATGAAAGGCATAGCCGAAAAAGGTTTTATTGGAATTTTTACCGGCGGAGCATCTGCTGCTGCCGGTGGTATTGCCGCATCAATCTTTTTCGGATTTGTAATGGCAATAATATTTAAACCAAAACAGAAGTAGGAAAAATACCCGACAAATGTCGGGTATTATATTATTTATTGGTCATTCTGAGCACAACGAACAATCTTAAAAATCTAATATTTGCTTCCATATATTACAACATTGTAACTTGTAGGTTTGTCAATGATGTGTTACAAAAACAGGACACGGGGACGGTTCTCCTGTCTTACTTTATAAGTATTCGTTCTATAACGCCCTTGCTTATTCCTGTCAATCTGCTCATTTGCCTTATAGATAAACCAAGCTCTTTAAATTTCTTTATGTATCTGTTTTGTTGTTCCTTACTCAATATTTTGAATTCGCTTGAGTTATTGCATTTTGAAATTTGTTTAATAATCTCTTTCGCATCAATATCGTTTAATATGGAATTTCTATCGCAAATATCTAAACATAAATCATTATTTTCTTCATTATTAAACTCTATAAATTCGTCTTTTGAAAGCAAATTATAAACAAAGTCCATATCAACAACTTCGCTTTCGCCACAATAATAGTCAAAGTAACTGCTGTATTTGTATTCATACAACTCATTAATCATTCCGGCTTTAATTGGATTTTGATGTATATATCTGACCGCTGTTAAGAAATATGAATCATCTTCAACAGGTTCACTTTTAAAGCGATCCTGAAATAAATGTCCCATCCGATAGTATTTTCTGTTATACCAAAATGCATAACTTCCTGCAATCCTTTTCATTGCAGACGCTAAGCAATCCTCATCAATTTTTAGTAACAAGTGTATATGATTTGTCATAAGACAAAAGGCAAATACTTTGTACTGACATATTTCCTTATATTTCAGAATAATTTCAACAAACTTTAAATAATCTTCATCATCTTCAAAAATAACTTGCTGATTTATCCCTCTGAGCATAATGTGATAAATTCCGCTGCTGCTCAGTTGTCTTGGACCTCTTGGCATAATTAACCACCTCATATTAAATATATCACACTATCACACGGCTTGTCAAGACAAGAGAACCGTCCCCCTGTCTTCTGTCTCCGTTTCCCCTGTCTTTTTGTTTTTGTAGCAAAAAAAAAGAAGCTCGAAGGCTTCTCTTAAAAAAAATCACATCACAACAGACAGCTCATAAAGTTCGTGAGGAGCAATATCCTGACCATCTGCCCATTCAATGGTATTTCCAGACGGCCGAACTGTACTGAAAATCGAAAAATCTTTGAGCTGACCATACCATTCTCCGGATATATATGGTGCAACATCAAATCTTTTTGTTTCTCCTGTGTCAAATGTTACAATAACGCTGTAATCCGATTGTGGAACAACCTTTAAAACATTTGGATACTTCATATCTGCACCTCCGTTTTATTTCAAGGGTTCAATTTTAAAATAACCATCACCGTTTGACAGCAATTTCCAGTTCGCTTCTAAATCTTCTTTATGAATTTCCGTCCATGCAACCAATAGCTTTAATTTTGAATTTGGGAATTCACCTTCAAGGATATTTCCATCAAAATCAATAACCACATTATAGTCTTGATACTCTGCGTGTATATGAGGAATACTATGCTGCCCGCCTTTTTCATTATACATTCTAACAATAATTCCAAAAAATATACATAATGTAGGCATATAATCACTTCCTTTATTACAGTATATCAAAATATATTTAAAAATGCAATATAAAATTTACAAGACAGAAGAACCGTCCCCCTGTCTTCCAGAAAATTCTGCCTTGCAAACAACACAAAAAAAAGAGACGACCGAAGTCGTCTCTTTAAAACCTAATTTAGGTTAAATTATTTAATGTCTTTAATCTTAAGAGCCTTGGGAGCCTTAACGATTACTACATCTGTAACCTTGCCTTCGTAAGCTCTTACGTAAACATGGTCTGTGTAGTTTCTAACTGTTGCAATAGCTACATCGTCTCCACCACTAACCATAGTGTCATCAAGATATACGTCAGCTGTTGTCTTGCCTGCAGCATAGAGACCATCGAAGTACTTGAAGTTAGCATCTGAACCAACCTTAATGCTGAGGTTAAGACCTGTACCGTCAATTACGTATACGTTAGTAGCTCTTGAAAGCTTGTATTCCTCATCCTGAGTTGTATCACCATAAACTGTGCTAATCTTAGCAAGGCTTGATGTGTCGCTGTAATCCTTAACGAATCCACCAGCAAATACTTCAGAAGTATCCTTAAGTGCAACGTTAACGTTTGTAGCTCTCAATGTGCCAGCAGCACCATTGTAAGCAGTTCTTACGTCTGTAGCAAAATCAAATACCATCTTGATATCTGAAATAGCACCGTCACTACCAACCTTAACCTTAACGATGTCACCAGCTGTAAGTGTACCGCTGAATGAAAGGTCTGTCTTAGCAATTGTAGCTACGCTTTCAGAAAGTTCGCCATCGAGGTAGTAGCTGAGGATGTAAATAGCTTCTTCATCATCATTTGTACCTTCGCCAACTTCTGTAAGAACAGCAATGCTTGATGTTGTGCTTGTAGCAACTGTATCAGCATCGATAACGATAACGTTTACATCTTCATCCTTAGTGTAAGCACCCTTAATAGTATACTTGTTCTTGTCATCAAGGTCAGCAAGTGTACCAAGCTTACTGTCTGTAACGCTTGTGTAGCCTGCGCCACCTGTAAATCCACCAATAATGAATACAAGTGCATCAGCATCTACTTCACCCTTACCAAGGAATCTTGTGTTTTCAGCATCATATTCAATAGTTGTACCTGCAAATGAAGCTTTTGCGTCAAACTTATCCTTGTTGTCGTGGTCAGCCATTGTGATTTCAGCAAGTTCACCAGCTGAGTTCTTTGTGTACTTAACAACCTGATCAACAAGCTTATATGAACCTGCGTTGAGGTCAGCATCAAGGTCAGATGTCCAGTTAGAAGCATCTACAACAAGTGTATCATCTGTATCATCATCAAGGTTCGGATAGTTTGCTTCTGTACCAAGAGCAACATTAATCTTTGCCTTATTCTTCAAAGGAAGAACTTCTACGCCATCAGCTGTAACAATCTGAACGTTTACTTTGTAACCGTCGCCAGAGAAGTCAGCAACCTTAGCTTCGATAGCTGTGATATAACCATAGTTAGCAGCAACACCGCCAGCAAGTGAAGAATCTTCATCAAATGCAGCAATCTTACCATACTTGTCAATGTAGAATGTACCGCCAATACCAACTTCAAGAGTTGAAGCTGAAGCTTCGTAAGCACTCTTAGCAACATCATACCAGTTATCTGCTACTTTATAAGCATAAGTTGTATCTGATGTCTTTGAGTTCTTTCTTGATGCAATAGCACCAACAACCTGATTTGAAACAACCTCTGCAACAATAACGTTTGCATTTTCCTTTACAGCAATAACTGAAAGAACATCCCATTCCTGAAGGTCAGCAGCGTCAATCAATTCGCCATCTTTGTAGATTGCAACAACCTTGTTCTCGTCTTCAGCATCAATTTCGAGCATACCCATTACTTCAGTGTTGGGAAGTGTAATACCCTTCTTGAAAGCAACACCATCTTCTGTAACCTTCTTAACTACAGCTGTTGTAGCAACTTCAAGAATAGCTACGTCATAACCATTCTTATCGTCATTGTCGATAAGGGTAATTGTACCGCCATAGAGTGAAGGAGTTGAAAGATAACCAAATGCTGTAGCAGCATCTGTACCTTCGTTGTTGTAAACAGCAACTTTAACATCCTGAAGGTCAACCTTTGTTACATCATTGTCGCCATCCTTGTAATACTTAACTTCGGTAACAACTGTGTAAGGTGAACCACCAGTAGGTGTAACTGTACCTGTTGTGATACCAGCATAGCTGTCAAGGTTGATAACGAGTTCGTCATTTCTGTTTGTATCTACAGCAACTGAAACGAGTTCATAATCGTCTGTTGCAAGCTTCTTAACATAACCGATAACTGACTGGCCGAGGTAGTCAGCAGCATCTGTTGTACCTGTGAGAAGCTTCTTTGTTGCCCATGTTGTGCTATCGTTGCTCTTAATGCCGTTGAAATCCTTGTTGTTTGTTGAGTAAGAATCCTTAACATACATAGCAACAGCAGGATCATCAGTTACATCAAAAGTCTTAGAACCTGTAGCAACAGTTGAAATAAGACCATTATCTGTAATAATACCACGGAGCTTTACATAGCCGAGATTTTCACTCATAAGAGTTTTGTATGTGTAATCATTATTCTTATCCTGACCATCGCAGATAACATAATCAACTGTACCATCTGTACTCCATCTGTTCTGAACCATCAAAGGTGTGTCGATAGCCATAGCAAGAAGCTGAGCAACTGTACCACGGTTAGCTTCTGAACCTACTGCAGCATTTGCAACATTTAATGATACATCGTATCTCTGAGCTGCTGCGAGGTAACCTGTGGGGTAACCACCGTTGTGTTCAGCGTAAGGTGTGTAACCGAGAGTAGCCATGATCATCTTAACAGCCTGTTCGTAAAGAACCGGATCCTCAGGACCAAATGTTCCATCGCCATAGCCGTTGATGATGCCCATGCCGGCAGCGTTTGCAATGTAACCAGAAGCCCAGTGGCTTGAAGGTACGTCTGTAAATGCTGTGTTAGCAGGAGCCTTAGCTGTTTCGCCATAACCCTGAATACGAGCAATAAGAGCAGCCATTTCAGCTCTTGTTACGCCATCTTCAGGCTTATAAGTGCCATCTTCGTAACCTGTAACAATTCCGAGTTTGTTGAGTGTTTCAACTGCTTCGTAATAAGCGCTGTCTTCTGTTACGTCAGTGTATGTTGCACCAAAAGCAACAGTTGTGAGTACCATAGCGAAAACGCATACGAGAGCAATCACTTTTTTGAGATTTAACATAGTCTCAAATCCTCCTTGTTTGAAAAAAATATATTTTATTAATTTTTTTACAAAATTAATTTATTGGTTAACAGGCGGAATGACGCACCCCTCCCATTAACTTAGGTTGATTATATCACCAAAACACCGCAGATGTCAACACGAATTAGAAAATGTAACATATTTGTAATACTTTTTCAATTCTTTTGTCAAATTTTGTGCGGCGGACAACTATATATTGATTAAATTTTACTCTTTTATGTCATATATTGTAATACTATGATTCAAATATGTCAATACTTTTTGCAAAATTTAATGGAAAATTCTTCATTTATATGGATTTTTGTAATTTTGAGTCAATATGGGCATTGTTTTCTATATTGTGCGGTAGGGTTTTCGGGACGATGTGGGCATCGTCCCCTACAGGGCATTGATTTCCATCAATGCCCTTTCTGCGTATTTTTCAGCTTTTTGTTTTTTGTCCTTTATCCGCACCCCTAAGTCTTCAAATATTCCAAAGTTCACATTCATCGGCTGAAAGTCTGTTACTGCAGGATTGGATATATATTTTGCCAAGGCTCCGATTGCAGTTTTTGCAGAAATCTGCGGTGCGGTTTTGCCAAGCACGCTGCACGCAGCACACACGCCTGACCACAAGCCTGACGCTGCGGACTCGATATAGCCTTCGACGCCTGTTATCTGACCTGCAAAATACACTTTGGGGAATTGCTTCATATTGTAATTGTCGGTCAGACATCTGGGCGAATTGATATAGGTGTTTCTGTGCATCACACCGTATCTTACAAATTCGGCATTTTGAAGTCCGGGTATCATCCCGAAAACTCTTTTTTGTTCACCGAATTTGAGGTGTGTCTGAAAACCTACTATATTATACATACTTGCCGCGGCATTGTCCTGACGCAACTGAACCACCGCATAGGGGCGGCTTCCGTCATGGGGGCTTGTCAGCCCCACCGGCTTCAGCGGGCCAAAGCGCATTGTGTCCTCGCCGCGCGCCGCCATTACCTCAATCGGCATACAGCCTTCAAACACCTTTGGGTTCTCGACCCCTTCATGCACAGGTGCGCCCTCTGCCTTGATTAGCTCTGTGCGAAAAGCAATATACTCTTCCTTTGTCATAGGGCAATTGATATAGTCATCGCCGCCCTTGCCATAGCGCGCCGCCTTGAAGGCTTTGGTCATGTCTATGCTGTCATACGCCACAATGGGGGCTGCCGCATCATAAAAATGCAGCGAATCGTCGCCTGTCAGCTTTAATATTGTTTGAGCAAGCGAGTCGGACGCCAAGGGACCTGCCGCAACTATAGTATATGCGTCAGGGTTGATTTGTGTTACTTCTTCAGATATTACCTCGATATTGGGACAGGCTTTTATTTTTTGTGTTACCATTTTGGCAAAGCCGTCCCTGTCAACTGCCAGTGCGCCGCCGGCAGGGACACGTGTTGCGTCTGCACATTCCATGATAAGCGAACCAAGCAGACGCATTTCTTCTTTTAAAAGACCTACTGCGTTGTATATTCCGTCGGCACGCAGAGAGTTGCTGCAGACAAGCTCTGCAAAGTCAGCGCTTTTGTGGGCAGGGCTCATTTTGTGGGGCTTCATATCATAGAGCTTTACCTTGACCCCTCGTTTTGCTAATTGCCATGCTGCTTCGCAGCCTGCCAGGCCTGCGCCGATTACTTTAACTGAATTTTCGTTTGACATATTTTTGAATCCTTTCAAAGGAGATTTTTCACAAAATATAATATAACATAAATCAGCAATCGGCGCAAGAGGGGTTTGGCAAAGGTTTTATACCACCGTCATTGCGCCCAGCAATATCGGCAAGGTTTCGGCATAAAGCTTTGGCAGCTGTTCAACCGGCAGAGGATTCTGACCTTCGCCTACCTCCACGGTATATCCCGGACGGTTGAATTTGTCCACAAACCAATCCTTGTAGCCGCCATAAGATGCAATGCCCTCGGTTTCGTCAAGGCGATACGGAGAGATTTTGGTGAAAGCCTTGGCTATCAGCATCGAACGCGGCGGTTCGTTTTTCATAAAGCCGTGGTATATCACCTTGCCCTGACTGTGGAAGGCTATGGACATATTAAAATTATGAAGTCTTGTAAACTCTGCCAGCGCACGGCTCTCAGGCTCGGACTCGGGGCGTGTTCCTGAAAACCGGGTCGGGCCGGGGGCGTAAATTCCGTATTCCGCTTCAAGCTCTTTTGATTTGTTCCACATTGCGTCATAGTTGTGGTTAAGGTCAACGCCGTGCGCGTTTGCCTGCCACCGTGTAAAATTATCCGAGCCGTTCATGCGCAGGAGCCTTTGTTTTTCGCTTTGCTGCAAAGACCTTGGCAGTCCCAATGCTGAAAGACGTACTCCGTCGGGATTTACCATTGGGACAATATAAAGAGATGTCCTTTCACAAAGTGCCGCTATGCTGAAGCCGCGCAGTGAGGTGTTGTTCTTTTGTGCTTTCAGAAAGTCCTTTACAAACTTCATCAGCATTGCGGAGGTTATCCATTCCATTCCGTGGTGTGTGCCGTTATACAGAATTTTGTTTTTGCCTGTTCCCAACCTTATATAATAGAGTTCATTGCCCCATACAGATTTGCCTATGCTCCCCACCTTAACGTCAGGAAAGTCGCGGCGCAGCATCAGTATGTCGTCTTTGAGTACTTCATAGGTATACGGACTAAAATTTTCTTTCATAATCTTTCGCCTTTCTTACTTAATTATTAAAGCAAACCGCACGTTGCTTCGCTACTTCAAGATATATGCCCGAAATCATTTCAGTATTCCGCCTTGATTTTTATTTGCGGTGATGTTATACTGTATTTAACTTTTAGTACGTGGGGGATTGGGTCAATGCGCGAAATAAGCACAGAAGAAATTATTGAACTGGTTGCAGATATGTGTATAGAATCAAACTGCTTTTTGAACGAGGATATTGAGAACGCCTTAAAAGAAGGCTTGAAAAACGAAACAAACAGCCTTGCCTCGGATATTCTTTCGGATATTTTGAAAAATGCCGAAATTGCCCGTCGCGACTCTGCTCCGATTTGTCAGGATACCGGTATGGCAGTGTTCTTTTTGAAGCTTGGTCAGGAGGTTCACATTGTCGGCGGAGGACTTTATGACGCAATCAACGAGGGAGTGCGCCACGGCTATGCCGAAGGGTATTTGCGAAAGTCGGTTGTAGGCGACCCACTCAGGCGCAAAAACACAGGCGACAACACCCCTGCTATTATCCACACCGAGATTGTTGAAGGAGATTTGTTTGAAATCACCATTGCACCCAAGGGCTTTGGCAGCGAAAACATGAGTGCTGTCAGAATGCTTAAACCCTCGGACGGGGTTGAGGGCGTTGTTGATTTTGTTGTTGAAACTGTACGCACAGCGTCAGGCAATCCGTGTCCGCCCATTGTTGTAGGCGTAGGCATCGGCGGGACAATGGAAAAGGCGGCGATACTGTCAAAGCAGGCGCTTTTGCGGGACGTACGCGAAAGTAACCCGGACGAATATTACGCAGAGCTTGAAGACCTGCTGCTGAAAAAAATCAACGGTCTTGACATAGGCCCGCAGGGCTTTGGCGGCAAAACCACCGCACTTGGCGTAAACATTGAAGTCTTTCCCACCCATATTGCAGGGCTTCCGGTTGCGGTCAATATAAGTTGTCATGTAACCAGACATTTAACAAAGCGGATATAAAAGGCACTTTATTTGTAATAAAGCAGTAATTTCTTATAAGATAAGCCAAAGGCACTCATATCGGCAAAGCGTCGATATGAGTGCCTTTTATTTCAGCTTGTTTAAAAAGTCTGCTATTTCGGCGGCGCCAAGCTTTGCGCCGCGGATTGCTTCGTTTAGTGTATTGCCGCTGCTGCCCACTTCTATTATCATAGAGCCCGGTGTGGTATGTCCGTTAAACCGCTCCTTGCGCAAGTTTACACCGCGCATAAGGGTTGGGTATTTTTTTGAGATACTGCTTTGAAGCTTGAGAGCAAGCTTCATATTCTCGCGCCAGTTGGGATGGTCAAGGCCGCCGCCGTTTGTGCCCACAACAAACATTAGCTGAGCGGTTTTTTTGCCGTCAATTTCGGTAACAAACTTTGCCTTGCTTCCGTCATCATAAATATACGCATCCCGATGCAAGTCAAGCACTATGGAAAGGTCGGGGTATTTTGCCTTGTAGCGTTCAACCGTTTTGCGCGAATTTTCGTACGAGCCGTTGAAGCTTGGCAGGTCGTGCAGGGTTGTATCGTGAATTACAGCAATGCCTTTTTCCTCGAATACCTTTTTTACTGCCTCGCCTATGGCAATCATATTTTCAGAAGTATTTTCACTTCGGTCACTTTTGTCTGTGGAGTACAGCGTTGCGCCCTCGGGCGAGTAACATTCTGTTGCGTGGGTATGGAGAATCAGCACCTTTGGCGAGCTGCCCTTCATATCAAAGGTCAAGGGTGCGTTTAACATTTCGTCTATGTTTATTCCAAAGTTTGTTTCGTTTCTGATAAGTATTTTGTTCTTTGACTTGCCCAATACCTTTGCCTGACCCGAGTCCACCTCGGTTATGGGGTACTTTCCTTCGGCATTGGATTTTGGCTCAGCCTCTCCCTCGCCCTTATCTGCATTTTGAGGGTTGTATGCAGCAATTGCCAGATTTGCCTCCCTTGCAAGATAGCCAAAGCTTACAGCCTTAACAAGAGGAATTTCGCTGAATATTGACGTCCGCATATCCTGCGGGTCAAAGGTCAAAACAAAAGAAATCGCTTTTTCAAGCGCGTCTGCCGTACGCTGTGCGGCTTGCCTGCCCATATCCGACATCGCCCCCATAATCGGCAGGCTTTCTGCAATAACCGATTCGGCAAGCTTGCCTGTGTCGACGCTGACTTCAGGTGATGCAATGTTTATGTTTAAAATTCCCAAAGCCGCAACTGTTGCAAGAGTTGCCAATGCAACCGCGCGACGCAACAGCTTTTTTCCGTCAATAACTACCGCTCTGTATCTCCTCATTTTTATTATCCTTCCTATGTATAATCTAAGAATATTATATTACAGGAAGTCCGCATTTATTACAGCAAAGGGCTGTGACAAAATTTTGTCACAGCCCTTTATAAGCTATCTGACAAAAAATCCTATCAGATAAATAACCGCCAAATGCAGCGGATAGTATATATAGAAAAAATACTTTAAATTTGCTTTGCCGCGGCGCTCGTTATAAACCGCAAGCAGCGGAACCGTCAGAAGTGAAAACCACTGTATACCCCCGAAATACCCTGCCAGCAAAACCAGCGAAAACGCGAACATAAACAGCTTGTCGCGCCATGAATCAACAACATAAACGGCTATTGGAACAAGAACACCAAAAAATCTGTAGTCCACATCAAAGCCTATATTGTTAAAGTGCCTTGGCACCGTTTCGGTCATCAGAAACACTGTAAGAAACGCAAGCAACACAAGCGCCTTGCTTTGTGTGCTTCTTTTCGCCCTTGCATAATCAATAATATAAATCAACGCTATTGACAACGAAAACGTTACCAAAATGCACTGATGCAGTGATTTTGTAACCGCAAAGAACACCGTTTGATAGGCAAACGCCAAGACCGACATCATACCAAGGTATTTTTTTCGGTTTTTGGTATACTTGCAGCCTTCCGCAATCATATATGCAAAAATCGGGTAGGCAAGTCTGCCGATTATCCTAAGGATTAAAAATTCTTTTAGTATGTATGAGCCTATATGGTCGACAGTCATCGTCACAATTGCAATCATTTTGAGCTGATTGTTTGAAAGAACTCCGACATTAAACCATTTCCGAATTTTATCAAGCATTTTAGTTACCTTTCGTCAAGTGGGTATTTATGCCACAGAAAGCTCCACGGCATTTTTCAGCATTTGTTTCTTTTTTATTATGTATGTAATGTAGTAAATCACACCGCAAAGCGTCCATACTATCGGATATGATATAAACAGGCATCCGACAGTTCTGTATTGCGGCAATAAAAACAGTATCCAGACAACCCTGAACACACATCCAAATGCTGCAATCAGCATCGCCTGAAATGTTCCTCCAACGCCCCTCAGCATACTTGCAGGCGCGTTCTCAAAAGCAAAGGTCACAAACGGAATAATTATAAAATCCATTTTAATAAGAGCATACATTGCGACCTCGGCATTCCCTTCAGCAAACAAATTAACAAACCAATACCTCAGCGGATAACACACCGCAGTTGCTATAAGACAATATGCAACCTCCATTACAAATCCCGTGTTGAATATTTTGTCAAGCCTTCCAAAGTTCTTAGCGCCAAGATTTTGCCCGACAAAAGTAACAATTGCCGTATTTATTCCGGTTATACCCGTAATAAGAATACATTCCAGCTGCATTTCAATCATCTCGCCGGAAATAGCCGCGGCGCCAAAGGAATTCATCGCAGCTGTAGTAAACGTGTTTGAAACACTGGCAAGCAAATTCTGAAGTCCTGCAGGCAAGCCCATGGCAATTATGCTTCGGCAAACAGTTTTATTAAATCTTATACCGGTCAGCCTTGAACCAACCGGACTTTTCAGATATGCCCAAAGCGTAACAGCAAACGAAACAAACATTGAAATCGCTGTTGCAAGAGCAACTCCAGCAACGCTAAGCTTAAAGAACTTTACAAATACAACATTCAAAACAACATTTACCGCGCCCGAGATAATCAGGCTTCGGGTAGGGCTTTTTGTGTCGCCTATTCCCCGAAGAAACGCTGCCAAAAAATTGTAAAGCGAAGAAAACGGAACTCCGTACATATATATTCTGATATAAATAATGGTTTTGGCGCGGATTTCGGGTGCAACACCTATAATTTCCATAAGCGGCCGGGCTAAAATCTGCCCCAAAAAACAAACGACAAGTCCAAACACACCGCCAAGAACAATGGAATTTTCCCCATATCTTTTTACGGCATCCATATCCCCTGCACCATAAAATCTTGCAGCAAGAATATTGACACCAAGCGCCATTCCGATAAAGACATTAACAACGCACCCTATAATTCCTCCTGCAGAGCCTACCGCACCTGTGGACAGAGGGTCATCAAATCTGCACAGAACAAAGGTATCTGCAATTCCGTAAAACACCTGCAAAATCCCGCTGACAACAAGCGGAAAAGCAAACCTCAGCATCCCTGTGACCAGATTTCCATTCATCATATCAATTTGCTTTTTCATAAGGCGCACCTCAAAGATACTTTAATAAAAAACTCTTTTCTTCATTGTTTTAGCATACTTTGCCAGAAAATACAACACCTTTTTTAAAAAATTATATTTTTATAATACTAAGCGCCTTTCACAAAATCCACCAGTTCCCAAATAGCAGACTTGTCGGTAAAATCACCGTCAGCATCGCAAAGCTCTATCAAAAGCTTTTCCATCTCTGTCGGATTTTCTCTGCCCGACATAATCTTTTTCAAAGCCTTGATTGCAGCCTTGTGCGGGAATGAAAGCTCCGCCACCACCATTCTGCCAAGGAAGTTGAAAAGTTTTATCTTATCAAGCATTCCCTGTTTGAAGTTCTTCTCCACAACCTCGCCCTCGTAATATTCGCGGCAATCAAGCGGCGTAATTCCGGTTGTATAAACTGCAAGCTTTTTGCCTTCAAGCTTATCAAGATTTTTTGTGATAAGGCTTACACCGTTAATAACCTCTGCATAAAGTCCGCCACCGTAAACGATTGCATCGTATTCTGACAAGTCTTCTGCCCTTACCGTCTTTGCTTCCACCGCCTTGCACTGCAAAGCCTCGGCAATCCATTCGGCATAAGCCTTTGTTGAGCCGTATCTGCTTTTGTAAATCACTATTGCGTTCATAAAATCCCTCCGAATTAACAGTTAATAATATAAGTGTATGCACATATCAATACCTTTAGGATATATCACAAATTCCGTCAATAATTTATATCTCTTTGAAGCTGTGCCACAACTTCACAGTGATGAGTTCTTGGAAACAAATCAACCGGCTGAACTTTTTGGGTTTTGTATCCCAAATTCTCCAAAATCCGCAAATCCCTTGCAAGAGTTGACGGCTTGCAGGATACATACACTATCCGTTTTGCGCGGCTTGCCGCAACCGTTTTAAGAAGGCTTTCCTCGCAACCTTTTCGGGGCGGGTCAAGTATCACCACGTCCGGCTTTTCGCCCTTGAGCTTCGGCGCCAGGCCTTCGGCAGTTCCGCAGTAGTATTGGGCATTTTCAATTCCATTCAGCTTGGCATTCTCTTTGGCATTTTCTATCGCCTGCTCCACGACCTCAATCCCTATAATCTTCTTTGCCGACTTTGCCATAAACTGACCGATTGTTCCAATTCCGCAATACAAATCCCAGACAACCTCATTCCCCGATAGTCCGGCATACTCTGCCGCCTTGGAATACAGCACCTCGGTTTGGGCATTATTAACCTGATAGAACGAATGTGGAGAAATCTTAAATTTACAATCGCCAATACTGTCGATTATATAATCAACGCCCCAAAGAATTTTAAACGTTCTTCCCAAAACCACATTTGTCTTTTTGTTATTTATATTCTGAAGAATACCGCAAATCCCCGAAACACTCTCACGCAGCATTTCGACCAAATTTTCTGCAAAGGGGAGCTTTTCGGTATTTGTAACAATACAAACCATTTGTCCGCTGTCACCGCAGCGTGTGTAAATGTGCCGCACGCACCCCTCACCGGTTTCTTCGTCATAAGGCTCGATGCCGTACTTTGTCATCCATTCACGCACCGTCTTTAGGACATCAGGATTATTTGCATCCTGAATAATACAGCCTTCAATATCAATTACTCTGTGGCTGTGCTGTGCGTAAATCCCTATTCCGTCACGACTGACCGGAAACTGACCCTTGTTGCGATAGCCGCGGCAATCCTTTGCGCCCAACACAGGCGGAACTTCAGCATCTATCTTGCCAATCCTGCGCAGACAGTCCTCCACCTTTTGCCGTTTATATTCAAGCTCGGCAGAGTACTCCACATTCCAGAACCGACAGCCGCCGCATTTGTAAAAATATTCGCACTCAGACTTCAGACGGTAAGCAGATGGTTTTACTACCTCCATCAGCTTGCCTGCCGCGTAATTTTTCAAAACCTTGACAATTATCACCCTGACAACCTCGCCCACAAGCGCATACGGAACAAACACAGCCATTCCTTCTGCCCTGCCAACTCCGTCGCCTTCGTCGGTGGTTCCTGTTATTTCGATTTCAAAAATGTCATTCTTTTTCATTGTTTTCCTCCGCTACCGATGACAATATCTGAAGATTCCTTATCAACACATTTTTTCCGCGCCAGCTGAATGCATACCGTCCGTATTTTTTCTTAAACTCACTATTCGATAAGTCTTTAAGGTCATCCAACGAGAGCGCGTCAATTCTATCTGTTAAAAACTCGGGCATCGCCGTAGTTTGAAGTCCTCTGTTGTGCGGACATACCTTTTGACAAACGTCACACCCCCAGCATAGTCCGCCTTTTTTTATCAACAGCATTTCTTCCGCCGTAAGCCCGCCACGCTTTTGCGAAATCGCAGAAACACATTTCTCCGCATCAACCTTGCCGCCACGCAGTGCCTTTGCCGGACACTCACGCTCACATCTGCCGCACTGCAAACAATCCATTTCCTGCGGCTCGTCCGGTTCAAGCTCTAAATCGTGAATAATCTGACCTATAAAAAAGTACGAGCCGTATTCCGCACAGATGAGCATTCCGTTTTGCCCAAAAAATCCCAAACCGGCAAGATATGCCGCCTTTCTGTCATCATGCATTCCCTTGTCAACATGAACAAGTGTCTCTGATGCGCCAAGCTTTTCAAGCTCCTTTGCCAGTATATTCAGTTTTTCTTCAGCTATTATGTGATAGTCAAGGCTTCGCGCATACGCAGAAATGTTTCCGCCCTGCTCATTCACATAATACGGAAAAAGGGCAACAACCGCGTCGCGGGTGAAGCCCACCTTCTCAATTCCGATTTTTTTTGCTGAGTTTATAATTTGTTTTTTTATCATAATTCAATTCTTCCTTGAAGCGCCCTTGCAAGCGTTATCTCGTCTGCAAACTCCAATTCTCCGCCAACAGGAACACCGTGCGCAATTCTTGTAACCTTAATGCCAAACGGCTTTATCAGCTTGGATATATACATTGCCGTGGTTTCGCCCTCTAAGTTTGGGTTGGTTGCCATAATAACCTCGCGCACCTCGCCGCCTGTTATTCTTGACATAAGCTCCTTTATGCGAATGTCATCCGGTCCTATGTTGTCCATTGGAGAAATTGCTCCGTGAAGAATATGATAAACACCCTTAAACTCGTTTGTCTTTTCCATTTGTACCACGTCTTTAGGGTTTTCAACAACACAAATAACCCCTTTGTCACGCGCCGGACTTGCACAAACCGTACACTGCTCACTGTCTGAAAAGTTCTGGCACGTCTTGCAATAGGTTATCTTTTTTTTCGCCTCGACAATTGCATCTGCAAACCTGAAAGCCTTTTCGTCGGGAAGATTAAGCAAGTGATATGCAAGCCGCTGTGCCGTCTTGTTGCCGATGCCCGGGAGCCTTCTGAACTCGTCTATTAAATTTTGAAGCGGTGAAACGTAGTAGTCCATCTTCAATCAATTCCTTTTCTGTTCTATTAGAAAAGACCTGTATCTCCACAGATCTTTTCATGCCTATTATACTTTTATTTTGTAAGAGTAACAGTCTGTGTTGCACCGTCCCAGCCTACCTCATAGCCCATTGCGTCAGCAATAAACCTGATGGGAACATAAGTTCTGCCCTCGGCTAAATTGAGGAAGGGCGAAACATCCATTGTTATCTTCTTTTCGTTGTTTTCTGCATCCTTAAAGAACAACAGCTCACTGCCAACCTGCATAACAAAAATCTCACCGTTGGGGCCTGCACCAAACACCATCTGTTCTGCATCCTGCCAGCTTACCTGATACTGAAAATGTTCAAGTAAAAATCTTATCGGAACAAATGTTCTGTTGTCTTTCTCAACAATGCTTCCCATGCCTTCTGCAATTGCAGCCTTTTCACCGTTGATGTAAATTTCGGTGTTTGCCGCAAACGCTGTCATTGAAAGCAACAGACAAAATACCAGTGTGATTGAAACTAACTTCTTCATATTTAATCTTCCTTTCATTATTAAAGGTTTGCTAAATTTTTCAATTCCTCTGCCTTATCGGTCTTCTCCCACGGAAGGTCTATGTCATTTCTTCCAAAGTGTCCGTACGCTGCCGTCTGCTTGTAAATGGGACGTCTTAGGTCAAGTGTATTTATAATTCCATCAGGAGTAAGATTAAAGGTTTTGTCAACAAGCTCTGCCAACTTCTCCTCACTTACCTTACCTGTTCCAAAGGTGTCAATTCTCACCGATACCGGCTTTGCAACGCCAATTGAGTATGCAAGCTGAACCTCACATGACTTGGCAAGTCCTGCCGCAACTATATTCTTTGCAACATATCTTGCAGCATAAGCCGCACTGCGGTCAACCTTTGTCGGGTCTTTGCCCGAGAATGCGCCCCCACCATGACGGGCATAACCACCATAGGTATCAACAATAATCTTTCTGCCTGTATGACCCGAATCGCCCTGAGGCCCGCCGATAACAAATCTTCCGGTCGGGTTGATATAAATCTTGGTATCTGCATCTATAAGCGTTGCAGGAATCGTCTTCTTAATAACTGCATTAAGTATATCCGCTCTGAGCTGTGACATGCTTACCGCCGCATCATGCTGAGAGGAAACAACAATCGCATCAACGCGCTTTACCTTGCCCGCCTCGTCATACTCAACAGTAACCTGAGTTTTGCCGTCAGGTCTTAGGTAGGACAGCTCGCCGTTTTTTCTGACCTCTGTCAGGCGTCTTGCCATTTTATGTGCAAGGTGAATTGCCATTGGCATATAGTCCTCTGTTTCATCGCAGGCAAAGCCAAACATCATTCCCTGATCGCCTGCGCCGTGACCTTTACCGCTTTCGCCCTCTTTAAATTCAAGAGCCTTGTCAACGCCCATAGCTATATCGGTTGACTGCTTGTCCAAAGCGCAGATAACGGCACATGTGTCACAGTCAAAGCCGTACTTGGCTCTGTCGTAGCCCACGCCGCGAACTGTTTCTCGAACAAGCTCAGTAATGTCAACATTTGCAGTTGTACTGATTTCGCCCACAACCATAACCAGACCGGTTGTAACGGTAACTTCACACGCTACACGTGCCAAAGGGTCCTGCTCTAAAATTGCATCCAGAACGGCATCCGATATAAGGTCGGAGATTTTATCGGGATGACCTTCTGTAACTGACTCTGAGGTGAATAATTTTTTGTAATTCATCACTTATACCTCCTGTATGCTAAGCATCGCTGATGATGCACAAATAACATTTTAACTCAATGTAGATTATACTATTTTTTTGTCCCTGTGTCAACCGTTTAAAGGTTAATTTACCTTTTCTATTGACAATATTCACCAAAAGTCGTAAAATATATATGTTGACAAAATTTTTTAAAGGTAGTGATTACATTGAAAAAAGCTCTAAACACAAAAAATATGGTTATTACCGCATTGCTTATCGCTTTTGGTATAATCATCCCAACTGCATTCGGATTTTTAAGAGTAATTCTTCCGCCGGCATTTACTGCTACACTTACAGCACACGTTCCGGTTTTTATTGCAATGTTTATATCTCCTATGTCCGCGATATTTACTGCAATCGGAACAACCATAGGCTTTTGGTTCTCAGGTCTTGACCCTGTAGTTGTTGTTCGCGCGGCATCTCACATAGTTTTTGCCGTTGTCGGTGCATACATGGTTCAAAAGAAATTCAATATCCTTCTGACAGGTGTGGTTACCGCACTTCTTCACGCGGCATTTGAAGCGCTTACTGTATATGTTTTTCTTGCCCTCGGCTGGACTCAGGGCAGCGGTTCATTTGTTTCAATTGCATTCTACACAACAGGTATAGGAACACTTATCCACCACGCCATTGACTACATAATAGCAATTGTGCTTCTCAAAGCCCTGTCAAAAACAGGTGCAATAAAGGCACTTCCAAACTGGTTTTAAAGCTGATAGAAGCTTCGGCTACATACTCGCTTGCATGCGTGCAATATATTTTTAGTGAATGGTACAAAAAGAAACGACAATCTTCGTAACTGAAAATTGTCGTTTCTTTAATATTTGGATGCACTCTAATTATTGTTTTTCTTCGCGGTGTTTATTGATGAGATAAGAAGTTTTCTTATTGTTCCACATTGATTATATAAATCCTTTGCATCTTCTCTATTAAGAATATCTGCTTTTACAAACAATTCTATCCAATATTCCGTTTCATAACACTCTTTTAATGATATTTGTAGTTTTGAAATAAAATCATTTTTACCATGTGCATATTTAGCCTCACGAATATTTGCACCTATTGATGTAGAACTTCTTTCTAACTGATTTACAAGAGAATAATGACCTTTTATCGTTTCACATAATTTGATAACTCTAACTGCAAAATTCATGGATATATCAACAAGTTTATTTTCTTTCATCTGTAACACCTCTGCTGATATTTTATCACATATTATAAAATATGTAAATATTTAATGAAATATCAACTTCGTTGATATGAAATAATCCTTCGGATTATGAAATATTTTTCTTTACAGAAAAATATGAAATAAAATTTGCCTTTTCATATTGCGAAGCAATATTTCATACACGAAGTGTATTTCATAGCGAAGCTATTTCACACACCGCATCGGCGTATTTCATTGAAAAAAGCACCGACAAAGTCGATGCTTTTTTCTGGGAAAGCAGAACCATAAGGATATTTGATTTTATAATGATTTGACAACTTCGTTGTCATGAATTGGTTTCACCATGAATTGTTGCTATCGCAACATGAATTGAATTGCCTTTTAATGCACCATTAGGTGCAATTCATGAGCCGTTAGGCTCAATTCATGAAATCGAAGATTTCAATTCATACCGTGTGGCAATTCATTGAAAAAACAGAACTATTGTAATATTCTATTATTTAGCTAAATTTTGCAACAAGTTGCAACGCAAAATTATTGCTCCGCAATAGCTAAATAACTCCTTTGGAGCAGCTAAATTAAATTCGCTTTCAGCGTGCGAAGCACATTTAGCTGCCGCAGGCAATTTAGCTGAACTTATTCAATTTAGCTCGCGTTAGCGAATTTAGCTAAAAAAAGACATTTTTCGATAAAGAAAAATGTCGTTTTTTCTGGCAAAGGCGAACAATATAGATGCCGCTTAATTTTAGTGAAATATCTCACTTCGTTCGATATGAAATAATCCTACGGATTATGAAATATTTTTCTTTACAGAAAAATATGAAATAAAATTTGCCTTTTCATATGCCGTAAGGCATATTTTCATACACGAAGTGTATTTCATAGCGAAGCTATTTCACTTGCCGCAGGCAAATTTCATTGAAAAAACGACTTGTCGAAACAAGTCGTTTTTTCTGGTATGCCCGATGCGATTTGAACGCACGACCTTCAGAGTCGGAGTCTGACACTCTATCCAGCTGAGCTACGGGCACATATTTAAAGATGAAAATATACAGGGACGGGTTTACCGTCCCTCGTAACTCTTGTTTTAATAATTCTCCAATGCGTCCTCAAGCCAGAAGAATCCAATATCAAACGCCTTGTAAAGGCCGTCACGCTCTGCCTGCTTAATAAGGGTGGAGTTTGTTTCACTGTTTGTCCGCAGTTCAATCACAACCTTGGTTGAAATATCCAAATCCCCAAGCTTTTCAGAGTCCGTAATACGGAAAACCACCATATATTTTGTTCCAGGTGCTCCGTAATAAATCTCGTTTCCTTTTCTTAAAAGCATTTTGCCTTTATACATCAATACTTCGTCTTTTTTCTTTGAAGGCATACATTTATCCTCCTTTCAAAATTCAGTTGCCGTTTCTTTTTTAAAACTATTATATCTATCATACCAAATTTTTAAAGAAAAATCAATACTCTAAAGACAATTTAAGTAAATTTATTCCGCAAAAGCACAAAGCGACGTTCAAAGGTATACCACGTTCGTAAAACAAAAAAGCAGAGCCGAAGTGATGTGACCCCAAAAAGTTAGACTTTTTATAGCGTAGTAGTTTTAATGACTGCTACGCTATTTTTATGCAGCCAAGGCAGAGAGCCTATACTCAACCGGACTTTTCCATCCAAGCTTCTCTTTGATTCTTTTCTCGTTGTAATATTTTATATATTTTTCAATAGCTTCTTTAAGCTCATTAAAGCTGTAATAAGTATTTCCGTAATACATTTCTTGTTTTAGTATTCCAAAGAAGTTCTCCATCACAGAGTTATCGTAACAATTACCCTTGCGAGACATACTTTGAAATATTTTGTTTTCTTTAAGAGCAGACGAATATGCTCCCATTTGATATGCCCAACCTCTGTCTGAATGGAAAGTTCTTCTATATGGGCAATCAGATGTTATTTCTATTGCTTGCTTTTGTGCTGATAAGATACTTATTGCTGACGGATGTTGACTTATGCTATAACTCAACACCTCACCATTGAACATATCAAGGAATGGGTCTAAATACAATTTCTTAATTACCATTCTGCCTTTGTTGTCTATCTCATAATACTTAAATTCAGTAGTATCGGTAGTTATCTTTTGATG
>JAFYXN010000004.1 GCA_017546145.1 Clostridia bacterium | reverse complement strand
TCTAAATATTTATCAGGATTTTCCCTATCAAACCGCTTTTGCCAATACATATATGTCGCCTTTGGAAAACCAACTACCGCGAGAATGTCTTTTAATTTGAACTGTCCTCGGAGACTGTGGACGATTCTCGCTGTTTTTTCAGAAGAGCTTCCTCCTCTAAACGCAGTCTCCTCAATTCTTTTAAATATGCGTTCTCTATTCTAAGTCTTAAATTTTCATCTTCAAGCTCTTTTATGTGTTCTGCACTTGTATCTACAGGCTTTTCTTCGTTATGTTTAGATTGTTTTTTAAATTCTCTTATATCCAATGTTTTCTTACGACCTTTCTTTTTAGGTCTCAGTGCATCAGGACCGGCAATTCTAAAATCATTTACCCATCGTGTAATCAAAGATGGATTGTTTATGCCTTGTGACAGTGCCAATTCCTGATATGAGACTTCACTTGATAGATACAATTCTACCACAGAAAGCTTAAATTGAAAAGAGTAATTATTGTTTTGGCGAGAACGCAATAGCCCATCATCGCCATATTCTTTGTACATGTTTATCCAATGTTTTATATTGTTAAATGCTGGGATATTATATTTTTTTGCTAAATATTCATAACCTCCTTTGCCATCTAAATATTCTTGCACTACTTTCTTCTTAAATTCAAAGCTGTATTTTGCCATGAAAAAACCGACCTCCCAATCGTTAGATTTTTGGTCTAACTTTTGGGGGTCGGTTCAAAGCTCTGCTTTTATTGTTTAATTGATAATTGAATTACCAGCTATAACTGTTGTTGTAAGCTGCTGCATTAACTGCGCCGCCATTATATGTTTTTCCCTGAATATCAGCAATAAGCGCCTCAACATCAGTGCCAGTAGCCGCAGTATCAATAGATGTAATAGCACTTGTTGTTATTACATCCTCAACATCAAATACGGTTAATTCAACTATCGGGCTTTCATAAAACTTTTTCATTTTAAAATCCACCTTTCTGTTTAATATCAACCGTTTTTACTCTGCATACTCGATTATAGGAGTTGCCTTAACAGTACCATTAAGGGCTTCAACATTTACACCAAGAACAACAGCAGTAAATGTAAATGTTCCATCAAGCACAATAGCCCCTGTAGGAACTGTAACTACATCAATCTTTTCGTCTACGTTACGAACTTCACCAGTAGTCTTGTCATAGCTATTAAATGACATACCATACTTGGCAAGTGTTCTGCCGTTACCATCTGTAATATTATATGTTACAGATACCACATTCTTATATTCAATGCCATCAATTGTAATAGGCTCAGTGCTAGCATTGATTGCTGCAACCTCAGGTGTATTGTCGATATAAGCTGTATCAGTTGTACCATCTCCACCAATAATAACAGAAATATACTTCTTGTTGCCCACTCTAGTTGTATCAACCGGAATAGTTGTGTCGATAGTATCATCCTGAACCAACGCAATGATTACGTCATTGCCTTCATCAAAAGTAAAATCATTCGCTGAATCTGTAGCAAAAGCCAACAAAGTCTTAGTTGTTCTTGACACATCAGGTGTACCGGGCGTAAGAGTTCCGTTGTCATAATCAGCACCAGTAACATCAGCAAAAGAAACTGTTCCGAGCATTGCGATTGCCATAACAACAGCAACAATGCGCGCCATAAGTTTGTTCATAATAAAATCTCCTTTCATAATAGTAAGCACCTATGTACTCACATAAGTAGGTTTGTTGTTTACTGAAATAAATTCAAAAACCACTGTTCGTCATCCCCTACGAACACCAATAATCTTATTCACCAATAAACACTCTTTTATTATAAACACGAAATTAATTTTTGTCAACTGTTTCGCCAAAAAATCAGCTCTATATTATGCATAAAAAAGGCAAAATTAATTTGTGCATTTTGGCAAAGGTGACATTGTTGGTAGGGTGGAACATTGTTCGCCCGTTTTTGTCACCCTGATTTCAAAATGACATAGACGGGTCGATGTGGACATCGACCCCTACAATATAAGGCAAACAAAGCGGATTATCCGTAGGGGCGGATGCCCACATCCGCCCGTTTCAAAGCGACAAAAAACCGGCTATCCAAACGGATAACCGGTTAATGTGCGTTAAGCTTAAATTACTTAAGTTCAACAGTTGCGCCAACTTCTTCGAGCTGAGCCTTGAACTTTTCAGCGTCTTCCTTAGAAACAGCTTCCTTAAGAGTTGTGGGAGCACCATCAACTGCAGCCTTTGCTTCTGCAAGACCAAGACCTGTGATTTCACGAACAGCCTTGATAACCTTAATCTTTTCTGCACCTGCAGATGCAAGAACTACGTCAAATTCTGTCTTTTCTGCACCGCCTGCAGCAGCACCGTCAGCACCTGCAGCAGCAACCATAACGGGAGCAGCAGCGCTTACGCCAAACTCTTCCTCAAGAGCCTTTACAAGATCATTAACTTCAACAAGTGTAAGTGTTTTGATTTCTTCAATCATTTTTGCTATATCAGCCATTTTATTATCCTCCATAATAAATTATATTTCGGGAATTAAAGCAACCCGATACTTTAAAATTACTAAAATTATTACTCTGCAGCTTCCATCTGCTTTGCGATGGCATCCAGAGTTCTGACAAGGCTTCCGATAGGAGCCTGAAGGCTGCCCAGCATCTTTGCAATAAGAGTTTCCTTATTGGGAATGCTTGCGTATACCTTAACCTCGTTAACGTCGATAACTTTGCCGTCAACGAAACCGCCCTTGATTTCGAGCTGTTCATTTGCTTTTGCAAATTCAACCAAAACCTTAGCGGGAGCAACAACATCACTGTCGCTTGTAGCAAGAGCTGTGGGACCGTGAAGAACCGGATCAAGGCCTTCAAGACCAACCTCGTTTGCAGCAAAACGTGTGAGTGTGTTCTTAACAATGGTGTATTCAACACCTGCTTCTCTGAGCTTGTTACGAAGCTCTGTATCCTGAGCAACTGTAAGACCGCGATAGTCAGCCAGAACGCCTGCCTGAGCATTCTTAAGTCTTTCGGTAAGCTCAGCAACAACTGCTTTTTTGTTTTCTAAAACCTTTGCACTTGGCATTGAGTGTTTCCTCCTTTCAAAACATTAACTGCTTAGAAACGAACCCTCATTAAAAACAAGAACCCGTCATTATTAATTTGGATAAATAAATAACCCCCGCACAGACTGCGAGGGCTAAATACATAAACAACAAACCTGAAATTTGTAATTTAGTAACATCCTCGGCAGGACTTACGGCACCGCTTGCCACCTGCTGTCTGCGGAAATTATTTAATTAACTCCGTAATTATAACACACAAACTGACATTTGTCAACAACAAATTTCAAATTTACGCGTCGATTTTTGCAGTGTTAACCTTAACACCGGGGCCCATTGTAGAAGCCACTGTAACGGATTTGAGGTACTGACCCTTTGCTGCAGCAGGCTTAGCCTTAACAACAGCGCCCATAAGAGCATTGAAGTTTTCTGCAAGCTTTTCCTTGCCGAATGAAGCCTTGCCGATGGGGCAGTGGATGATGTTTGTTTTGTCGAGTCTGTACTCAATCTTACCTGACTTGATTTCAGCAACTGCACGAGCAACGTCGGGTGTAACTGTACCAGCCTTGGGGCTTGGCATAAGACCCTTAGGACCAAGTGTCTTACCGATTCTACCAACAACGCCCATCATGTCGGGAGTTGCAACAACAACATCAAAGTCAAACCAGTTCTCTGACTGAATCTTCTGTACCAAGTCCTCAGCACCAACAAAATCAGCGCCTGCAGCCTTAGCCTCGTCAGCCTTGCCCTCACGAGCAAAAACAAGAACCTTAATATCCTTACCTGTACCGTTGGGAAGAACAACCGCACCTCTAACCTGCTGGTCAGCGTGTCTTGAGTCAACACCCAACTTTACGTGAATCTCAACAGTTTCGTCAAACTTAGCCTTTGCAGTCTGGCAAACCAGATCCAAAGCCTCGGTAGCTTCATAGAGCTTACCTTTTTCAATCAGCTTGACACTGTCTTGATATTTCTTACCTTTCTTCATTTTAAATTTCCTCCTATCGTGGTTCGGCAGAATGTATTTTTAACATTCCTCCCACTTAATTCAAGTAAGACGTTTTTGGAGATTATTCCTCCACGGTAACGCCCATAGACCTTGCTGTGCCTGCGATCATTGACATAGCCGCTTCAACTGAAGCTGCGTTAAGGTCAGGCATTTTCTGCTCTGCAATAGCCTGAAGATCAGCCTTTGAAAGCTGTGCAACCTTTGTCTTGTTGGGAACACCGCTGCCGCTTTGAATTTTGCAAGCCTTCTTGATGAGTACTGCAGCCGGCGGAGTCTTGGTGATGAACGAGAATGATCTGTCCTGGTAAACAGTGATAACAACCGGGATAACAAGACCTGCATCCTTTGCTGTTTTCTCATTGAACTGCTTACAGAAGTCCATAATGTTTACACCGTGCTGACCGAGAGCCGGACCAACAGGGGGAGCAGGAGTAGCTTTACCTGCTTCAATCTGCAGTTTGATGTAACCTGTAATCTTTTGCGCCATTTCTAATGACACCTCCCTTTCACAAACGTGGTATTATCGGAAGCGAAGTCTTCTTCGCCCCTCCCACCTGTCCGGATTTTCCGAACATATATATAACGGCATTTTGCCGTGTGGGAAACTTAAATTAATTATTGTAGTGCTTCAACCTGATTGAACTCAAGCTCGACATCTGTATCTCTGCCAAACATGGAAATCTTTGCCTTTATCTTCTGCTTATCCATAACGATAGCATCAATAACACCGACAAAGCCTTCAAGCGGACCGTATTTAACACGGATGTTGTCACCTACGTCAAATCCGACTGTAACAGTCTTCTTTTCAAGACCGATTGCGGCAATCTCCTCGTCCGTCAACGGAACGGGCTTTGAGCCGGGACCTACAAAGCCGGTAACACCGCGGCAGTTTCTTACAACATACCAGCTTTCGTCGGTCATAATCATCTTGATGATAACATAACCGGGGAAAACCTTGCGCATAACCGTCTTCTTTTTATCGTCCTTGATTTCGACAACTTCCTCCATGGGAACGCTGATTTCCTGTATTACGTCCTGCATATTACGATTTTCAATCGTTTTTTCTATGTCGGCTTTAACCTTGTTCTCGTAGCCTGAGTAGGTGTGAGCAACATACCATTTAGCTTCTTTAGACATAATCCACGGGACTTGCCCTTCCCTCCTACTTATCTGTTAATGAGTAACGACATTGCGCCGCTGAACAGCCAGTCCAATATCCAGATAACTGCACCGACAACCAAAACGAAAATAAGCACAATCAGTGTGTTCTGTCTTACTTTTGCAAATGAAGGCCATACAACTCTTTTAAGCTCGGCTTTCATGTCAATAAACCAGTTCTTTATTCTTGCGAATACGTTTGGCTTCTTTTCCATTTTAAACTACCTCTTGCTTTCAAAAATTACTTCGTTTCTTTGTGAAGTGTGTGTTTCTTGCAGAATCTGCAATACTTGTTCATTTCCAGTCTGTCGGGACTGTTCTTCTTGTTCTTCATTGTGTCGTAGTTTCTCTGCTTGCATTCTGTGCACGCCAAAGTGATTTTAACTCTCATTTCTTTCACCCTTTCCGCATTATACCGTCAAATTAAAATAGATAAATTTAATCTGATTTTGTCTGATTTACGTATCCGTGTTTTGCTCAACACAAATAAAGCCCCTTTTCAGAGGTAATGATATGTTATCATAATTCCGACGGCTTGTCAATGGTTTTTTTGAATTTTTTTAGCATTTATGCATATTTGCTCCCTGACCCACAATATATTGTAGCAACATAGAATTTAAATCCGCAAGCGGTTTGACAGCCAATTTTGCGTATATTCATGCGAAAGGATTCTGCCATGAAGAAAACACTTAACATTGCGTTTGTATACATTGGTCTTGTTATAGGAGCAGGCTTTGCCTCGGGCAGAGAAATATTTGAATATTTTAATCTTGCATCCCGTCATGACTTTACCGGAATAATTGTCGCCTCAACAGGGTTTGCCGCTGTTGCATACATTACCATGCGGCTTGCCGCAAGGCTTGGAGCTGACACCTTTGACCTGCTTCTTGAAAAAACAGCCGGCAAATTTGCCATGCCAACAAAGGCATTTATGCTTGCGTTTATGTTCTGCGGTTTTTTTGTGATGCTGTCTGCTTGCGGCGTCCTTTTTGAAAGCACGCTTTCCCTTCCGCCGCGGTTTGGAATTATTCTTCTTGCACTTGTTTGTTTTGTAATTTTTTCGTTTGACATCAAAGGTCTTGTTGCTGTAAACACCGCACTGGTTCCCCTTATGATTGCCGGAATGCTGTATCTTGCACTGACCTCAATTCTCTTTGACAGCAAGCCTGTCTTTTCCTTATATAATAATATACGGCATAATTTTCTGATTTCGGCTGTATGCTATGTCAGCTATAACACCATAACTGCAGGTGCGGTGCTTGTGCCGCTTTCTGCCCAAGCCGAAAGGCGCGACATGATACGCTCTGCCGCAATTGCAGGAGGTGTTCTTGGCACGCTTATCTTTTTTGTATGGTCTGCGCTGAACATATATTATGATGCAATATGGGCATCAGAAATGCCGCTTTTAGACCTTGCCGCCGCACACGGAGAAATCAGTAAATGGGTATACACTGCCGTTTTATTTATGGCGCTTTGCACCACTGCTGTTTCGCACGGATTTGGTATACTTTCAAAATTTAAGCTTGACCAAACCCGCGACCGCGTTCTTGCCTCTGCTCTGTTTTGCCTTTTGGCAATGCCCTTTGCAGGCCTTGGGTTTTCGCAGCTTGTTTCAAAGCTATATTCTGCATTCGGGTTTTTGGGGCTTATCTGGACGGGAATGCTTATATATAAATATGTAAAAAGTTCTTCCGGGCTATAATTTTAAAGCATTAGGATTTTGTCTGCGCTTGTTTTTTAACCACATTACACTTAATCAATAAAAGTATTATAAAAACCCCGACCGCCATTTTGATATGCACCCCAAAAGTTAGACACTTTTGGGGTGCATATCATATATCTGCTCTTATTTTATATATAATTTTACTTTCTTGCTGTAACAACTCTTTCAATTCCGCTTAAATCTTTTTTTATATGAACATCCTTCCATCGCGCACTTAGCATTCCCGCAACCGCCTGCGCCTGACCAATGCCCACCTCAAATGCGATGCATCCGCATGCCTTTACTTCAGCCGCATCCGAAATCAATCTGTAAAAGTCCAGACCGTCATCGCCGCCGTCAAGTGCAGAAAGCGGCTCAAAATCCTTGACTTTTTTATCCAGCTTGGCAATGTCGCCTTTTGGAATATACGGAGGATTTGACACCACAACATCAGGAATTTCTGAAAGCTTTGGAAAGCCTTTTGTTATATCGTGTCTTATGAAGGTCACCCTGTCCGACACGCCAAGCCTTTTTGAATTTTGGGCTGCAACCGCCAGCGCATCTTCCGAAATGTCCGCAGAAATCACTTTTGCCTGAGGCAGATAGTACGCAAGGCTGATTGCAATGCATCCCGACCCGCTGCCTATTTCAAAGATATTTATATGCTGTTTGTCTTTGCAAAGCTTAATTACTTCCTCAACCAGAATTTCGGTATCACTTCTGGGTATCAGCGTGGAGTGATTTACGCCAAACCACAATGACATAAATTCGCATCCGCCGGCAATGTACTGAACAGGCTCACCGCATTCCAAGCGTTCAACCGCATTCCAGAAAGCCTCTTGAGTTTTATGGTCAGCAGTCTTTTCCCCTAAGAGTATGTCGGTTTTTGAAAAGCCCATAGACATCAGAATAAAGTCCGTATCTGCTGCAGGGCTGTCGTTTTGACATTGGGCAAGCCTTTCTGCCGCCTTTCGTCTCAGCTCCTTCAGGCTTACCATTTGTCCTCTTCCTTATCCTCAGGAATTACCGCTTTAAGTGCCGAAATTGCAACCTCTATCTGGCTGTCGTCCGGCTCGTTTGTGGTGATGTACTGAAGCCACTTCCCCGGTGCGCTTATTGCTGCTGTAAACCAATTGTCGTGTCTGCCTGCAAACTTTATCACCTCATACGAAAGACCTGCAACAACAGGAAGAAGCGCAAGCCTTAGTGCAAGGCGGATTATTGCATTATTCCATGAAATAAACGAGAATACAATTATGCTGATTACCATTACAACAAGCAAAAAGCTTGTGCCGCATCTGGGATGAAGTCTTGACTGTCCGCGTACGTTTTCAACCGTAAGCTCAAGCCCCTGTTCGTAGCAATGAATAGTTTTATGTTCTGCTCCGTGATACATAAACACGCGCTTAATATCCTCCATGCGCGCTACCAATGCAAGGTACAGCAAAAATATTGCAATTCTTACGCAGCCTTCCGCAAGAGTAAGAATTATATGGTTGTCGGTCAATCCCTTAAGAAATCCCACAATAACAGTAGGCAAAAGTATAAACAGACCAACGCTCATAAAAAGCGAAAGAATAACCGAAAAGTATATAACAGCATTCATGCCCTTCTCTGAGCCAAGCTTTTCTTCAAGCCATTTTTCAAACTTGCTTTTGCTTTCCTTGGGTGTTCCGTCTTCCTCAATATCAAAGAATTTTGCAGAATACATAAGCGACTGCACACCAAGAATCATTGAATCAAAAAAGCTGATGCAGCCACGGACAACAGGAATCTTTAAAAGTCTGCCGCAGCGCGAGCTTGCGCAGGGTTTTTCGTCCATTACAATTTCGCCGTCAGGCTTGCGCACAGCTGTGGCAATTTGGGACGGACCTTTCATCATAACGCCCTCAATGACAGCCTGACCGCCAATAGACGTTTTGTGTATATTTTCTTTTTTGTTACAACTCATACGTGTTTCACCGTTCCTTTCAACACATAATGAAGTATAACATAAAGTTTGTTAATATACAACCCAAAAATTATTACGAATTTGTAAAATAAACCACGAACACCGTCAACTCTTAACGGTATCTGTCAATATCCTCCAGCGTTATTCCCTCATGAAGTGCAATGTTTATGCCGTTTGCAATTACTTTTGCAATATTCTCCACCACCGAGTCGACCTCTTTGGGGGTAACAACAAAATCACCGTAATCGGGTTTTAAAACCTGCTTAATCATTCCATACTTATCTTCCTCGGCAATTACCGAAAGCATCTTATATAAAGGAAGGTTTTCCTCTGCGTTTTCTTTAAGATTTTCAATTATCTTATCAATAGTATCCCCTGCTATGGTTGCCGCATCAATTACAGTCGGCACACCGATTGCTATAACCGGCACGCCAAGGCTTGACTCATCAATTGCCATACGGCGGTTGCCTATCCCCGCACCCGGAACAACACCTGTGTCGGTCAGCTGGACTGTGTTGTTTATGCGTTCCATCCGTCTTGAACACAGGGCATCAACAGCAATAACCAGCGCCGGCTTGACCCTGTCGCAAATGCCTTTGACAATTTCGCCCGTTTCAACCCCGGTAACCCCTAAAACTCCGGGGGATATTGCGCACACCGAGCGAAGACGGCTGTCAATCTCCTCGGGCATATATTCAAGCAGATGCCGTGTAACCAGCACCGAATCGACGGTTTTGGGTCCAAGTGCATCTGCTGTTATATTGCGGTTGCCAAGACCGATTACCAGCGCGGTACCATTGACCTTTTGCCCTACCAGCTTTGTAAGCTCGACAGCACAAATTCTGCAGGCTTCTTCATAAGCCTTCTGCTCGGTTTCGTTTGGGTTTGGCAGTTCCATTGTAATATATGTTCCAACCGGTTTGCCAAGCGCCTTGCCGCCTTCTTCATCTACAACCCTGACTCTGGTAACTTTTATTCCAAAGTCACATTCATCCTCCTCTGCTTCAATACCCTTTGCCTCGGTCGCTATTGCAGAGTTTTCAAAATACATTTCTCTTGCTTCAATCGCAAGGTCTGTCCGTGCATTAAATGACATTTTATTTGTCCTTTCCTGAATCTGTTTTTGAGTGCCACACACTTGGTCGGCTTGACACAAAAAGCTCTTTATGATAAAATACAAGCAGAATGTATTCAGCTTGTAAAGTTCTCTATGAACCCTGTCAAGGCTTCTGAAGTTTCCAGCATTACTCCGGTGTTTAAAAGCGTAATATCTTCGCCTGTAAGATTGCTTGTATAGATATTTTCATTATACAAAAACTCTTCCATACCGTCGTGTGATGCATAAACACCAAGCGCATCGCCCTCAAGACGTACAATGTAATAGTCAAAGCCGACTGTTTCAGACACCGTTTTGGGTGCAGGCAAGGTTTCACCCTCGCTTAAGCTTGTGCTGACTGTTGCACGGCTTTTGACTTCGTCCGATTGGGCTTCAATATAATTTTTGGTTATAATATAAGAAGCCCCGGCAGCAACAATCGCCACAAGTGCGGTGCCGACAAACATCAGGACAAGCTTAACCACAGATTTCAGCATAATCAGTCAATCCACCTTTCGTTCCGCGCATTTTGGCTCTTTGCCCATTGCGGACAGTTTTGATTATATAAATTATTTACAAAATTTGAAATTATATACCAACGGATAAATCCATATTGAATCAGGAGGGTTTACCTTGAAAAACAATCCTTATACCAGAGTATTTATAAAATTCTTTTCCGTGACAATCGGGATAGGGCTTATAGCTCTTGCCATTATTTTTGCGTGTACGGTACTGGGCTTCTTTGGCGGAATAAGCGATTTGGACATCAACTCACTTACCATGGACTCGTCGTCGCAGGTATTCTATATTGATGCCGAAGGCAACCAAAAGCCGCTTACCACCCTCTCGTCCGAGCAAAACCGAATCTGGGTTGATTTTAAGGACATTCCTCAGGACTTAAAGGATGCCATTGTATCAATTGAAGACGAGAGATTTTATACGCACAAGGGCTTTGACATAAAGCGTACCGCAAGGGCATTTTTTGAATTTGTAAAAAACAAAATTACCCGCAAGCCCACAACCTTTGGCGGAAGTACCATTACCCAGCAGCTGGTCAAAAACATTACCCAGCAGCGTGACCGAACTGCCGCAAGAAAAATCCTTGAGATTTCACGCGCGGTAAACCTTGAAAAGAAGGTTTCCAAGGACAAAATTCTTGAGCTTTATCTCAACTCAATATACCTGTCCCAAGGCTGCAGCGGCGTACAGTCGGCATCCCACAAATTTTTTGGCAAGCCCGTATCCGAGCTTAATCTTGCAGAATGTGCATCCATTGCCGGCATAACCCAGTATCCGTCACTTTATGACCCTCTTGTTAACCCTGAAAACAACAAAGAAAAACAAGAAGTTGTGTTGAGCAAGATGCTTGAGCTTGGATATATTAATCAGGAAGAGCACGACGAAGCTGTGGCATTTGAGCTTAGCTTCACCGAGTTTGACCCCGAAGAGCTTACAACAGGTGTTATAAATTCGTACTTTATTGACCATCTTATACAAGAGATTATAGACGGACTTGTAGAAAAGGGATATTCAGAAACTCTTGCAAGCAAAATGATTTATTCGGGCGGTCTGAAGATTACCGCGACCATTGACCCGAATGTTCAGAGAGCAATTGAAGATGTATTTGAAGACACCGCCAACTTCCCCAACGCAACCGGAAGCAATCCGGCTCAGGCATCAATGGCGGTTATGGACCCCTACACAGGTGAAATCAAGGGACTTGTGGGCGGCATCGGCAAAAAGTCCGGAAATCTGGTGCTTAACAGAGCAACCCAGACGCTTCGTCAGCCCGGCTCTACCATAAAACCAATTGCAGTTTATGCGCCTGCCTTTGAATACGGACTTATTAATCCTGCAGACATATACCAAGACAAGGCTATTTCTTATGGCGGATGGACGCCCCGAAACTATGACCACAAATACAACGACGATGTTTCTGTAAGAGTTGCGCTCAGGCGCTCTCTTAACACCATACCGGTTCAGATTCTAAACGAGATGGGTGCTGACCGCTCATTTAACTTCCTTACCCAAAAGCTTGGCATTACATCGCTTGTAAAGAACGAAACAAATTCCGAGGGCAAGGTTTTCTCGGATATAGGTCTTTCACAGCTGGCACTGGGCGGACTTACCCATGGCGTTTCGGTTATTGAGCTTACAGCAGCGTATGCGCCCTTTGTAAACCGCGGAATCTACACCGAGCCGCACTGCTTTACTTCGGTAGTTGACGCAGAAGGCAACGAAATCCTTTCTGCCGATATAAAGTCAAATATTGCTATGGACGACACAACGGCATTTGTTACGTCAATGCTTCTTAAAGAAGTTGTGACAAGCGGAACAGGCGGCGGAGCGCAGCTTCCCTCGGGAATGTTTACCGCCGGCAAAACAGGTACTACCTCAGACAACCATGACCGTTGGTTTGTCGGATACACTCCGCACTACGTTGCAGCAGCATGGTACGGCTATGACTCACCGCAGCCAATTCCTGCCTCGGGCAATCCCTGTATACCTGTATGGCGCAGCGTAATGTCCAAAATCAACGCAGGCAAAAAGCTTTCTGTGCCACCCGCTCCGGCAGGCGTCAAGTACGTTACCTACTGCACAAAGACCGGCAATCTTCCGGGCGAACACTGCGGTGAAGAGGTATCATCATGCTGGTTTATTGCAGACAATGTTCCAAAAGAAATATGTACCTCCCTTCACAAAACCGAAGAAGAGCTTAAGGCTGAAGAAGAGGCAAAAAAGCAGGAGGAAAATAAGCCGGTTGATGAAATAACCGTGCCCGAAGAAGGCGCTGCCGCACCTGATAATCAAAACCCTGAAGCTTCTGACCCAAATCAGGCTCAGGCAGCCGAATAACAAAGTAAATTAAAAATCCGAGGTGTCAATACAGCTTCGGATTTTTATATAAGGAGAGCAAAGTATGAAATTTATATCATGGAATGTAAACGGCCTTCGCGCCTGTCTTGACAAAGGGTTTATGGATATATTCAAAGACTTTGATGCAGATATTTTTGCTCTGCAGGAAACTAAAATGCACCCCTCTCAGGCAGAGGTTGTAACCGATGGCTATTATCAGTACTGGAACAGTGCAGAGAAAAAAGGCTATTCCGGCACAGCAGTGTTTACAAAGCAGGAACCAATTTCCGTCAGTTACGGGATCGGCATTCCCGAGCATGACAAAGAGGGCAGGGTTATAACTCTTGAATTTGAAAGCTTTTACTTTGTGACCTGCTATACACCCAACTCACAAAACGAGCTGGCACGTCTTGACTATCGTATGCAATGGGAGGACGCCTTCCGTGCCTTTCTGACAGGGCTTGACAGCAAAAAGCCTGTCGTTTTGTGCGGGGACTTAAATGTTGCTCACAAAGAAATCGACCTGAAAAACCCAAAAACCAACCGCCGCAACGCCGGCTTCACCGACGAAGAACGCGAGAAAATGTCCCGGCTTCTGGACCATGGCTTTTGCGACAGCTTCAGATTGCTTTACCCCGATACCGAGGGAATCTATTCATGGTGGAGCTATCGGTTTCAGGCACGTGCAAAAAATGCAGGGTGGCGAATTGACTATTTTATTGTATCTGACAGGCTTAAAGAAAGTATAAAATCTGCCGCCATACACACCGACATATTGGGGTCAGACCACTGCCCTGTATCGGTTGAGATTGACTTTTAGAATAAATCCTATTAAATTATACCAAAATAACTAAAAAACCAAGGAGGTTAATATAATGAGTGTTATACATCTTAATTCACAAAACTTTGAAAGCACCGTTTCAGGCAGCGACAAGCCTGTTATTGTAGACTTCTTTGCCGACTGGTGCGCTCCCTGCAAAATGTTTGCACCCATATTTGAAAAAACATCCGAAAAGTTATCCGACACAGCAGTTTTTGCAAAGCTTAACGTTGACGAATGCAATGAAATTGCACTTAAATACTCGGTAATGTCAATCCCCACAGTAATCCTCTTTAAAGGCGGTCAGGAGGTTGCACGCCACACAGGTGCACTATCCGCAGGAGAAATATTGCAATTCTTATCTGAATAAATTTTTAACACGAATGGAGAAACCATTTTGAAAACAGCAATTCTTGACAAAAGCACACTTGGTGCAGATATTGACCTTGAGCCAATCCGCACCTTAGGCGAAACCGCAGAGTATCTTTTTACCAGCCCCGACGAGGTTGCCGGGCACATTGGCGATGCAGATACCGTAGTGGTAAACAAAATCAAACTAAACCGCGATAATCTTGAAAACGCAAAAAACCTCAAGCTTATTTGCGTTGCCGCAACCGGCTATGACAATATTGACACAAAATACTGCCAAAGCCGAGGCATCGGCGTATGCAACGTACCCGGATATTCTACCGACAGCGTTGCACAGCTTAGCGTCGCTATGGCACTTGACCTTGCAACACACATATCTGAATACCGCAAATTTGTTGATTCAGGTGAATATACAAGCTCCGGCATTGCAAATCGGCTTACACCAATATATCACGAGATTTCGTCCATGAAATGGGGCGTTGTCGGCGGTGGCGGCATAGGAACACGTGTTGCTCAAATCGCCCGCGCGCTTGGTTGTGATGTCTGTGTATGCCGCCGCAAGAGCGAAGGTGACTTTCCGCTTGTCGATATTGACACACTTTGCCGCGAATGCGACATAATATCCCTGCACATTCCGCTGAGCGACAGTACCCGCGGTCTTATAAGCCGCAAACGTATTGAAAGCATGAAGCCGGGAGCTATTGTTATAAATACAGCCCGCGGTGCTGTGTGTGACGAGCAGGCACTTGCGGATGCCGTTATTGACGGACGCATCGCCTTGGGCTGTGACGTATATTCAACAGAGCCTTTTGGCAAAGACCACCCCTTTGCCTCGATACTTAATTGCGCCAATGCACTTCTTACCCCGCACATGGCATGGGGCTCAGCTGAATCAAGGGCAAGGTGTGTAAAAGAAATTTCAAAAAATATCGCCGCATTTTACAACGGTGAATTACGAAACCGAATAGTATAGTACATAAGAAAAGGATTGCCGATTTTGCGACAATCCTTTTGGTTTATTTACCTTTAGCCTTCACATTTTTCTTTCGGTATTCAAGCGGCGTTACACCTGTTTCTTCTTTAAATGCACGGCAAAAATACGATACACTGCTGAATCCGCATCTGCTGCTCACCTCGGTAACGGATGCCTTTTCGGTCAGCAAAATATTTTTTGCAAGAACAATTCTGGTTTTTAGAATGTAGTTCATTACAGTCATGCCTGTATTTTCTCTGAACCGTCTGCAAAAATGGTATTTGCTGATATGCACCGCGGCACATATCTCGTTAATGTCTATATCCCTGAATATATTGCTGTTTATATATTCAAGTGCTCTGTTCATAAAACCCGAAGACGGCGCAATATGCTCTGTTGAATACTTATCAATTAATATAACAAGCTTTAAACATGCGGCAAATACAACCGCCTCCGAATAGCGGTCATCATCCTGATACTTTTCAACCTCTCTGAATACCTTGTCAACCTCTGCCCTCTCACTCTCGTCAATCACCGAATATACAAACCCACCCTCAGAAAATCTGTGAAGGTCGGTGTGATATGAGAACACATCAAAAACCTTGTTGAACTTTTCAGGAAGTATAAATAGCTTGCTTCTGTCATACAAATCAGGATTTTCAGGCATTGTATAATGGTATTTGCTTGCTCCTATAAAGCACAAAGCGCCCTTGTTTATGGGATAGATTTTCTCATTGCAAACAATGCTTCCACCGTCCGAATACATATATATAAACATGTGTCTCCTTGATGCATGCCATGTTTTATACATTGGGTCTTTGCCCTTATCATGATTCATGATTATATCACTCATAATATATCCTCCGCCGCGTACCAAAATAAAAGTTTATACAACATTTTGCTGCAAAAACTCTAAAAATACATTTCTAAAGTGAAAAAATTATATCATAAAACGTATAAAAAAGCAATAGACGAAAAAAAAACAGCAATATAACGCTATGAATTTCCTCTTTTTTTATATATAATATAAAAGTAAAATGATATTTCTGTCTAAACAAGGAGGATGTATATATAATGAACACCAATAAATATGCAGGAATTTATACCGCACTTTTAACGCCTTTTGATAACAATAACAAGATAAACGAAAAAGCCCTTGAAAAGCTCGTAAAATACAATATAGACAAAGGCGTTAAGGGCTTTTATGTATGCGGCAGCACAGGCGAAGCATTTATGCTTACCACCGACGAAAGAAAATACGTAATGGAAATCGTAAAGTCGGTTGCGCCAAACCACACTTTGATTGCACATATCGGTTCAATCCACGAGGATGAAGCCGCAAAGCTTGCAATCCAAGCAAAAGACCTTTCATACGATGTAGTTTCATCTGTTACTCCTTTTTATTACAAATTCTCTTTTGAAGAAATCAAAAACTATTACTTCCGTCTGGCTGACAGTGCAGACCTTCCCATGCTGGTTTACTATATCCCTGTATTTTCAGGAGTAAGCATGGGAATAAATGAAATGAAAAGCTTCCTCACAGATGACAGATTTATTGGAATAAAGTTTACATCAAATGACTTCTTTACCCTTGAACAGGCAAAAGCAGCCTTCCCCGACAAGGTTGTATTCAACGGTTTTGACGAGATGTTCCTTGCAGGTCTTTCCATGGGTGCAGACGGCGGAATAGGCAGTACATACAACTTTATGGCAGACAAGTACATAAAGATACAGGAGCTGTTTAAATCCGGCAAGATTGAAGAAGCACAGCAAATCCAGAAAGAAGCCAACCGAATAACCGCACTTTTGTGCAAGATAGGCGTTATGCAGGCTGAGAAAGAAGTTTTGAATCAGCTTGGCTTTGACTTTGGCATCTGCCGTCATCCGTTTGGCGAGATAAGCTCAGAAAACAAGGAGATTATCGCAAAAGAGATTGTTCCTTATCTTGCTTAACACAATCTATTACTTTTGAAAAAATAATTGCAAGAAAAGAGTTTATCCGCATAGCGGAATGTAAAAATACATTCCCTGCAATTTTGTTTTATGTGCAGTTTTATATTAAACTTAACGGAGGGTTCTTGATATGAAATGGACTAAAAAAGGCTTTGAAGAATTCAGCAAAGGAACATTTGGCAACGGCGGTCACAACATATATGCTTCTGCCAAGGGTGTTCTTCAAAGAATTTACAACTTTGATATAAACGGCGACGGATACTTTGATATTCCCCTTGCCAACAGCCACAGTATGGACGAGCGTCCCGAAATACACGTATACAACGAAATCGGTCAGGAAACACCGCTGTCGCTTCCCTCTCACGGTGCATTTGACGCGCTTTTTGTTGACCTTAACGGCAACGGAACCGAAGACCTTGTTGTTGCGTGTCAGCACAACGGTGTTCACACCGAGGTTTCGTCTATGATTTATTACGGAAGCGAGCAGGGTCTTTGCGAAAAATATAAGTGCGAGCTTCGTGCCCCCAACTCGCTTGGTGTTGCCGCCGGCGACTTTAACGGTTGCGGCAGAAAATCACTTGCCTTTATCTGCGGCAGCTGCATACGTATTTTCTATTCAGGCGATATAGGAATCGAACCCTGTAAATTTACCGATATTCCTGTTGACAGCCTTAACATTGCTGCCGGCGACCTTGACGGCGACGGATATGACGACCTTTATGTTATGCACACCGGCAACGGTGCTTTGACAATCTATTGGGGCGGCGAAGACGGCATTAATCCCGACCGCAAAACGGACTTTGGAACCGTTATGGAAATCAAGGACTTCCGTGCATCTGCGACCACTGAGGGCAGAAAGCTTGCAAGATGGGTGACATGGCGACCCAACGTTTTAAACATGCACGGCAAAATGATGACCTACCGTGTTGAAAAAGACAACATTGCAGTTATCGAAAGCTTTGGCAAGGACAGACAACCCAAAGAAGAATACCGCTTTGTTGCTTTTGACCCTGAAAAAATAGAACATTTCAGAAATCCCTATCGCTGGGGCGGAATTATGTATGTTGGCGCAGGCGACCTTAAAAACTGCGGAAACTGTGATATTATAATAGCGGTTTCAACCGACTGCGACAAGACCGAAGACCTTCTTGTATTGTGGGAAGATAAGGGCTACAGCATAGAAGAAGCAACCCGCGTTCCTATCCGTGCCGCAAGAACAGTCCATGTCGGCCCTGCCGAAAAGGACGGAAAAAATCTTCTCTTTGTAGCGCAAGGCAGTGAACGTGACAAGCTTACCGTTACCGCAAAGGTATTCAGTTTTGACGAAAGCGGCGCAGCAAGTGAGGTTTGGTCTGTTCGCTCTGACGAAGCTTCACGCTTCCTTTCAGGAAGAACCTATACCGACGGCAGATACCAGATGGTTGTTGCCAACCACGAAGGCGAAGGTATGCTTGGAATTGAGCCGGCATATATTTACCTTGGCGGAGAAGACGGCTACAGCGCTGACCGCAGAATTGAGCTTCCGGGTTTGGCGCCTGTAAATGTAATTATGGCAGATTTAAATGACGACGGACTTCCCGAGGCGTTTGTTATGAACTGTGCCGAGAACGCGCCTTGGCTCAGCAAGGGCTTTGCAATTTACTGGAATACACCCGAGGGCTTATCGGAGAATAACTGCACATACCTTGCACGCCCCTACGATTGGGGATGTGTAATAGGCGATTTCAGACACAGCGGTTATCTTGACATTATAGCCGGCGGTGTGCGCAGCCGTGAGCTTCTTGTATTCCCCGGCGGTCCTGACGGATATGACCCCGACAACCCACAGATAATACGTTTTGGCGGTGATTCAAACAAGGGAATTACCTTTGACTGGCCCGAGGAAGACCTTGACCCTGTATACGATGCTGAAGACAATGAGCTTTTCAGACTTTATGGATTTATGCACTATATGTTCTGTGCCGACCTCAACGGTGATGGCTATCTTGACCTGATTCTTCCCACCATACGCGGCGATAACGTATTTATCCTTTGGGGCGGACCTGACGGCTTCAGCGTGGACAACTGCCAGAAGCTGGCTGCAGAAGGCGTTGGTTCTGTAAATGTTGCCGACCTTGACGGTGACGGCTATCCCGACCTTGTTCTGGGCGGATTTAACTGTCTTGGCAGGTCACAGGTTAAAGAATGTTATTACACAATTTACTGGGGCGGACCTGACGGATTGCAGGAGCACAGAAAATCACAGCTTCCCGCATTTTGTTCAAACTCCCTTACAATTCAGGACTTTAACAATGACGGAATACTTGATATATTCGGCGTTGCATATTACGGCGTAAGAACACGTGACGCTGAAGCTACCATTTACTTTGGTTCAGAGGACGGCATGTTCCATCAGAACAACTGTCAGAAAATTCTTAACCACTCAGGCTCGGGTTGTCTTTCAGGCGACTTTAACGGTGACGGATACATTGATTTGCTTATTGCCAACCACAAAAATCATGGTCACCATGTCTGCGATTCGTATATATACTGGGGCGGACCTGACGGTATCAACCCCGAAAGACGTACTGCAATTCCCGGACGCGGCCCTCATGGTACATCATGGGTTGACCCCGGCAATATTATGGATAGATCCGACAGCGAATACTATTATTCAGAAGCATACAAAATCCCCGACGGCACCATTCCGGTAAAGGCTTCATGGGAAGCAACAAACGGTGTCAAGACATGGGTTAAGATGCAGATTCGCTGCGCAGAAACCGAGGCTGCACTTGAAGCTGCTCCATGGCAGGGCGCCCTTGAAAACGGCGACAGCCTGAAGGATTTGAACCTCAATGGATACATCCAGTACAAGCTTGAGCTTGGCGCAAAATGCGGCTGCGGTACACCCAGAGTTACCGAAGTTACTATTGACTTTGAGTAAATCAAAACAAAAGCAACAAATAAACCCCGATTGCACTTAAAAATGTGTAATCGGGGTTTATGTTATTTGTTCTTTGACCTGTCTTTAAGTCTAAGCTGAGTATTCAAAATTCTTTTTCTTAAACGCAGACTTTTTGGAGTCACCTCCAAAAGCTCGTCATCTGCCAGAAATTCAATACACATTTCCAGACTAAGCTTTATAGGCGGAACCAGCTTAAGCGCTTCATCACTGCCCGAAGCACGGGTATTGGTAAGCTGCTTCTTTTTGCATACATTAACAGCCATGTCCTCAAGCTTTGGATTCATTCCGACAATCATGCCTTCATACACAGGAGTTCCCGGTTCAATAAACAAAGAGCCTCTGTCCTGAATTTTAAACAATCCATAGCCCACAGCCTCACCTGTATCAAACGATACCAGCGAGCCGGTAAACCTTCTTGTTATATCGCCCTTGTATGGCTGATACTCATAAAATACCGAGTTTAAAATGCCCTCGCCTTTAGTATCTGTCAAAAACTCATTTCGATAACCCAAAAGACCTCTTGCAGGGATAAGATATTCAAGGCGCATACGGTCACCGCCCTGAGGTGCCATTTGAGTAAGCTCACCCTTGCGGCTTCCCATTTTTTCCATAACAGCACCCATGGATGTTTCAGGGACGTCAATCACAAGCTTTTCGATCGGCTCGCACAGCACACCGTCAATCTCCTTATAAAGCACTTTAGGGGTGCTTACCGCAAACTCATAGCCTTCGCGGCGCATTGTTTCAATAAGGATTGAAATATGCATTTCGCCTCGACCTGCAACACGGAAGGTATCTGTTGTATCCCCGTCCTCAACACGCAGCGAAACGTCCTTTAACAGCTCCTTTTGAAGCCTTTCGCGGATTTGCCTTGATGTGACAAACTTGCCTTCTCTGCCTGCAAACGGACTATCGTTTACCGAAAAGGTCATTTCAATGGTCGGCTCACCAATCTTTACAAAGGGCAGCGCCTCAGGCTGTGCAGTTGATGCAACTGTATCACCGATTGAGATGTTAGTTATGCCTGATATACACACTATATCACCCATTTTAGCATTGTCAACTGCCGTTTTGCCCAGGCCGTCAATCTGATAGATATTTGCAATCTTTGCCTTGTACGGTGCATGCTTTTGGTGATAATCGCAAACCATAATCTCCTGATTTTGACGAATAGAACCACGCTCAATTCTGCCGATTGCCATTCTTCCAACATAATCATTATAGTCTATTGACGAAACTAACATCTGCAGCTCGCCCTCGTCATCACCCTCGGGCGCCGGTATATGCTCAACAATTGTTTTGAACAAAAGCTCAAGGTCTTTGCCCGGAACATAAGGATTAAGGGTAGCTGTACCTGCTCTGCCCGAACAGAATATAATCGGGCTGTCAATCTGCTCGTCATTTGCATTAAGGTCAAGCAAAAGCTCTAAAACCTCATCGGGGATTTCATCAAGACGGGCATCAGGTCTGTCCATTTTATTTACAACAATAATAATTCTGTGCTGCATTTCAAGCGCCTTCTGCAAAACAAAACGGGTCTGCGGCATAGGTCCTTCGGCGGCATCTACAAGCAGAATTACACCATTAACCATTTTTAAAATACGCTCCACCTCACCGCTGAAGTCAGCATGACCGGGGGTGTCAATAATATTCATTTTTATGCCCTTGTAATGAACCGACGTATTTTTTGCAAGAATTGTAATACCGCGCTCACGTTCAAGGTCGCCGTTATCCATAACACGCTCCTCAACAACCTGATTTTCGCGGTACACGCCGCCTTGCTTAAGCATCTCGTCAACCAGTGTTGTTTTGCCGTGGTCAACATGGGCAATAATCGCTATATTTCTTAAATCTTCTCTTTTCATAAGTTCGCTCCTTTTTTATACCGCAAAACATTATACACCTTTTTGTCGCGTTTGTCTATGGCTGTACGAGTATTTTTCTGAAGAAATCGAAGCCTGAACTACACTCTGACAGCTGTGAGCATGACAAACCGCAAGAGCAAGAGCGTCCGCAGTGTCATCAGGCTTTGGAATTTCGCTTAAATTCAGTATCGCCTTGGTCATTTGCTGAACCTGCTTTTTTTCTGCCCTTCCGTAACCGACCACCGCCTGCTTTACCTGAAGCGGCGTATATTCAAAAACAGGAATATTATAATTCTTAGCAGCAAGAATAAGCACGCCACGCGCCTGAGCAACATTAATCGCGGTTTTTTGGTTGTTTTGAAAAAACAACTCCTCAACAGCAACCGCATCAGGCTTTACGCGCTCAATCAGCTCTGTCATATCATCATAGATTTTTTTCAGTCTGTCAGACATATCCTCGCCTGCCTCGGTTGTAATTGCACCGTATTCCACAACCTTAAACCGGTTGCCCTCATATTCTACGCTTCCTACCCCCACAATGGCGTATCCGGGGTCAACTCCAAGTATTCTCATGACATTTCCTTTCACATTTTACACATATACCATGCATTAAATGCATAAAAATTCACTTTTTTGCATAAAAATACAAAAACTTCAAAAAAACAGTTGCATTTTTTCAATATTAATATTATAATATAAAACATGAAATAAAACAAGCATTTTTTGCTTCTCGATTGAGGCAATTCAGGAGGTTTTTATAATGGCAAAAGAAAAAGTTGTACTTGCATATTCAGGCGGACTGGATACATCAATCATCATATCATGGCTTAAAGAGAACTATGATTACGATGTAGTTTGTGTATGCGGTGACGTTGGTCAGGGCAAGGAAACAGACGGACTTGAGGAACGTGCCATCAAGTCAGGCGCACTCAAGTGCTATATAGAAGATTTAAGAGAAGAATATGTTAAGGATTACATATTCCCCACACTTAAGTCAGGTGCAATGTATGAAGGCAAATACCTTCTTGGCACATCTCACGCACGTCCTATTATTGCAAAAAGACTGGTTGAGATTGCTCAGAAGGAGGGCGCAGTTGCAATCTGCCACGGCGCAACAGGCAAGGGCAACGACCAGGTGCGTTTTGAGCTTGGAATCAAGGCTCTTGACCCCTCACTCAAAATTATTGCTCCATGGAGAATATGGGACATCAAATCACGTGAGGACGCTGTTGACTATGCAGAGGCTCATGGCATTGAAATCCCTGTTACAAAGAAGGACCTTTATTCACGTGACAGAAACATCTGGCACATCAGCCATGAAGGCATGGATCTTGAAAACCCGTGGAACGAGCCACAGCTTGACAGCCTGCTTAAGCTTGGTGTATCACCTCAGGCAGCACCTGATGAGCCTACCTACGTTGAAATCGGCTTTGAAGCAGGTGTTCCTGTTTCGGTTGACGGCGAAAAGCTTTCACCTGTTGCACTGGTTGAAAAGCTTAACGAGCTTGGCGGTGCAAACGGTGTTGGTATTGCCGACATCGTTGAAGACAGACTTGTTGGTATGAAGTCAAGAGGCGTATACGAAACACCCGGCGGCACAATCCTTTACACCGCAATTCAGGAGCTTGAATACCTCTGCCTTGACCGTGACACACAAGCCTTCAAGAGAATGAGCCAGACACAGTTCTCACAGCTGGTATATGACGGCAAGTGGTTTACACCCCTTCGCGAGGCAATGTCAGCTATGTATGACGAGATGGATAAATACGTTACCGGTACAGTAAAGCTTAAGCTTTACAAGGGCAACTGCACTCCTGCCGGCGCAAAGTCAGCATACTCACTCTATAACGAGGACATTGCAAGCTTTGGCGACAGCAAGGAGCTTTACAGCCACAAGGATTCAGAGGGCTTCATCAATCTTTACGGTCTGCCCCTCAAGGTCAGAGCAATGATGAAAGCTAAGAATAATATAAAATAGTATTTTTAACAGGGGCATCTCTGATGCCCCTGAATTTCTGTATTTAGGAGATAGCTTTATGAAACTATGGGGTGGAAGATTTTCCAAATCAACAGATAAATCGGTTGACGACTTTAACTCGTCAATCCGCTTTGACAGCCGTATGTATGCACAGGATATACGCGGAAGTCAGGCACACGCAAAGATGCTTGGCAAGCAAGGGATTATTTCCAAAGAGGATTCCGAGCTTATCGTAAAAACTCTGGGCGAAATTTTGCAGGACATTGAAGACGGCAAGGTTGAGTTTACCATTGACGCCGAGGATATTCACATGAATATTGAAACAATCCTGATTTCGCGCATTGGCGATGTGGGCAAGCGTCTGCACACCGGCAGAAGCCGTAACGATCAGGTTGCTCTTGATGCACGTCTTTATCTTCGTGATGAATCCGCCGAGCTTGACAAAATGCTTAAAGATATGCTCAAAACCCTTCTGTCCATTGCAGAAGAAAACCTTGACACAATTATGCCCGGCTACACTCATCTGCAAAAGGCACAGCCCATTACATTTGCGCATCATATTATGGCATACTTCGAGATGTTCTCACGCGACCTTTCAAGGCTTACAGACTGGAGAAAGCGCATGAACGTAATGCCGCTTGGCAGCGGTGCTTTAGCCGGCACAACATATCCGCTTGACCGCGAGTTTGTGGCATCAGAGCTTGGATTTGACAGCATTACTCAAAACAGTATTGACGGCGTATCAGACCGTGACTTTGTATGTGAGCTTGCATTTGTTCTTTCGATGATTATGGCACATTTAAGCCGTTTTTCCGAGGAAATCATTCTTTGGAGCTCGCACGAATTTTCGTTTATTGACCTTGACGATGCATACAGCACCGGTTCAAGCATTATGCCGCAAAAGAAAAACCCCGATGTAGCAGAGCTTGCACGCGGCAAGTCGGGCAGAGTTTTTGGCTCGCTTATGGGACTTTTGACCATGATTAAGGGACTTCCCCTTGCTTATAACAAGGATATGCAGGAGGATAAGGAACAGATTTTTGACGCACTTGACACTGTTAAAATGTGCCTGCCTGTTTTCTGCGGTATGCTTTCCACCTTGAAGGTACGCAAGGACAAAATGCTTGAAGGGGCAAAAGGTGGATTTACCAACGCAACAGACGTTGCAGACTACCTTGTAAAAAAGGGTCTGCCCTTCCGTGACGCTCATGCAGTTGTTGGAAAGATGGTTGCATACTGCCTTGACAAAAACACCGTAATTGATGCCCTCACCATGGACGAATTTAAAGAGTTCTCCGACATTTTTGATGATGATATTTACACAGCCATTTCACTGGAAACCTGCGTAAACCAGCGCAATCTGCCCGGAGGCCCTGCAAAAGAAACCGTAAAGACAGTCATTGAACGCTACAAAAAGAACTTTTAAAAAAGTGTTTGATAAAACACTTCAGCTCCCCTGCCCCTCATTCTTGAGGGGATTAAGGTACACTTTTGTGTAATATAGGAAATTACAACAAAAAAGCAGTAATTTCCTATAAGATAAAAAACAGTAAAGCCCCATGCCAAAAGGCATGAGGCTTTATTTATTATACTTGGAATTTATTTTACGGTATAGCTTCCCTTCACCATAACAATAATATCATTATTGGCTTTTATTCCTCTGCCGTCTGCTACAGGAACAATAAGCAAATGGTTGGAAGGCATATCTGTGCCGTTTGCAAGGTCAAAGCCTGCAGTTGTATCTGCAAGGCCTCCCTTTTCTGTTGCAATAATGGTTGCAGAGCCCATTCGAAGTATCAACTCTGTTCCGGCAGAACAAATTATTTGCTGACCGGCTTTTGCCTCAACCACCTTGAATGCATCCGATGAGCCTGTGCCTGCTCCCGAATTTACTTCAGCAATACGGCTTTCGATGTACTGCTTCAGCTGCGGCATAAGCACATTTTCAATATAGGATTGGGAGATAAGCGGGTCATCGTTGCCGCCCGGCTCTGCCAATACCACAGAAAATGCCACGGCAACACAAAGAATAACCGCTGCAATTTTAAATTTTTTTGTTTTCATAGCTTTCACCTCGCCAAAAATTCGCCGGGCTGCTTTTTATAGCATCAAACCAACCCAAAGCTTATTTCAAGTGCTTCGTTTACTCTGGTCATCAGCCGCTCATCAAGATGCCCGATTTTTTCCTTTAACCGTCTTTTGTCAATGGTTCTGATTTGCTCGGCAAGGACTACAGAATCCTTTGAAAGTCCGTATTCGTTGGCGTCAAGCTCAATATGCGTAGGCATTTTGGCTTTGTTTATCTGCGACGTAATTGCCGTTGCAATAACAGTGGGACTGTACTTGTTTCCTATGTCATTCTGGATAATAAGTACAGGCCTCACACCGCCCTGCTCTGAACCTACTACAGGGCTTAAATCTGCGTAATAAATATCGCCTCTTTTAACTACCACATTCATTCACACTCCGCAAGTTTTGTTCGCAAAGCTGCACAGCCTCGTTATCTGCGGCAATGCCCAGCTCTGCCAAACTCAGATTGATACGGGACATCTCCATGTAACCGGCAACCATGCTCTGCTCAAAAGCCTCTTCCGAAAAGCTTTTATTTGCATTTTCTGCACAGTCATTGATAATATTGCCGCACTTCATGACAAATCCCCTTTCTGTCAACCCTAATATACTATACGCAGTATGACTTGTTTCGGACAGTGTTATTATGTAATTTTTACCGTCCGTCCTTTTCCAAAAGGTAATTGCAGCTTTTGGCTGTCTTACCGTCTTTAATATAGATACGGGGAATTCGTCTGCTTACCATGCACACTACTTCATAATTAATTGTGCCCAGCTTTGCGGCTACATCTTCGGCAGAAACAACCGAGTCGCCAAACAAGGTAACCTCGTCACCGTTATCTATATTATTAACACTTGTTACATCAATCATACATTGGTCCATACAAATTCTTCCGACTTGCCGGATTTTTTTGCCTTTAACAGAAACCTCCGCCTTATCCGACAGAATCCTTGAATATCCGTCGGCATAGCCTATCGCAACGGTTGCAATCTGCATCCTTTGCTGTGCGGTAAAGCTTCTGCCATAGCTTACCGAATCACCTTTTTCTATATTCTTGATGTTTATAATTCTTGCCTTAAACTTCATTGCAGGCATCAGCTTTAATGGTTCATAACAAACACCTTCTGACGGATATAAGCCATAAAGTATAATCCCTGCCCTGACCATATCCAGCTGCATTTCGGGATACCGAATTTGCGCCGCACTGTTTGCAATATGCTTTACCGGAATGTCAAGTCCGCGTCCCTCAAGCGCTTTCGAAAGCTCCATAAAGCTCCTAAACTGTCGTTGCGTGTACTCGTCGTCAGTCTCATCAGCTGTTGAAAGATGGGTAAACAACCCTTCAACTTCAATGCCATCAAGCTTTGAGATTTCAATTATTTTTTCAATGGTATCTGTTTTTTGTTCACAACCGCCTGTATACTGAAAGCCTATACGCGACATACCGGTGTCAACCTTAATGTGCACCTTAATTGTTTTGCCCCAGTTTACCGCAGCACATGAAAGCTGCTTTGCAAATTCAACGTTAAACACTGCAGGAGTAATTTCATATTTAATCAAATCATCAATCAGCTCTGCTCCTGAATTTCCCAAAACCAAAATTGCAGCATCAATGCCGAAGCGCCTAAGCTCCATAGCCTCGTCAACAGATGCTACAGCAAGGCAATCCGCACCGCTTTCAAGCACCGTCTTTGCCGTCTCGCACGCACCGTGTCCATAAGCGTCTGCCTTTACAACACCCATAAGCTTAACGCCGGGCTTCAGGCAATTTTTTATTTCTTTTACATTATGGCTTATTGCATCAAGGTCAATCTCTGCCCAGGCTCTTTGCATATCCTCCATAATTCTCGTCTCCTGAATTACTCAAATTTTTGTTGGTCTATTTCACAGTTTCTTTCAAACTCTTTAAAAACTACCGTTACAACCGGATTTTCTTTAATATCGTAAGTTATCATTTTAAGCGGCAGATAGGTTTTGTTGTCAATCCACAGACTTTGCATATACCGCCGTTCATTCTTTCCCGGCAGGAAGCAGGTCATGCAGGTTGTGTCGCCTGCAAGCTTTCCATCGGTCTGAATAAAGGTTTCTTCGCTTTTGTAGTATTCTGCAAAGAAATCCGAAATTGCAACCGAGCTTCGCTCACTGACCGAAAGTCCCTCAAATTCCTCACCATGACCAAATCCGGACTTCACAAGCACCTTGCCGCCCTCAAACACATAACCGCTGCCCGAAACCGACTGTGGCTGAAGCACCGTCATGGCAAATTTATCGGGGGCTTTGTAATACTGCTCTGCAAGGTACACATTCTGCGTCTGTCGGTTATCTGCAGTGATTTCAACCGTTGCAGAAAATGATTGTATATCGTTGTATCTTTTGTAAATTTCCTTATAGCTGTCGTGCGCGGTCTTTGCACCGCATCCGCTAAGGCTTGTCATAAGTATAGCAGCACAAAGAAGCGCCGTTATACTTTTTTTCATTGCTTTGCCTCTTTTCAAAGAAATTTATTTTGCTTCTGATATTATTTTTATTGCATACGGAATTGCCTCTGCAACATCTCCTGCAACAACTCCGTGGCAGTTTTTTTCTGCCGCCGCGATGTCTCCTGCCATGCCGTGAATATACACTCCCAGCATTGCCGCGTTAAAGCCACCAAGGCCCTGACCCAAGAGCGAGGCAATAACGCCCGACAACACATCACCGCAACCCGCAGTTGCCATTCCCGCATTGCCTGTTGAATTTATATATGTTTCTCTGTCAGATGCTGCAACAACCGTGCCCTCGCCTTTTAAAACAAGACAAACGCCGTATTTTGCTGCAAAATCCTCTGCACATTTTTTTCGGTTGCCTTGTATCTCAGATATTGTCAAGCCGCACAGCCTCGACATTTCGCCCGCGTGCGGAGTCAATATTACATCACAGATTTTTTCGTTTAAAATATCCGGATTTTTGCTCAAGGCATTAAGCCCGTCTGCATCAATCACCAGTTTGCCTTTATAGTTGGTTATAATTTCGGCAAGTATCTCGCAAATTGCCTCGCTTTGACCAATTCCCGGTCCAAAAACAACTGCATCGGCTTTTTTAATAGCAGTCAGAATTTCAGGAATTGCCCTGCCGCAAATTATTCCGTTTTCCGAAGGCAGTCCCTTAGTCATTATCTCCGGTCGATATGCCGCTGCAACTTGCCTTTCGCTTTCCGCTGTTGCAAGGGTCACAAGTCCGCTTCCCGTACGAAGTGCAGAGTACGCCGAAAGAACTGCTGCGCCTGTCATGCCACTCGACCCTGCAATAACCAACACCCTTCCGAAATCGCCCTTATGAGCATCGCTCTTGCGGTTTGGAATAAGAGCATTCATCTTTTTCGCAGCCTGATTGACCGCCACGGCGCAACCATTGCCGCAAACCGTAGCCACAGCGCAGGTTTTGTTGTGAGAAATACTCAGCGACACCGCCTGACGTGCGCCGCAAAATTCAATATATGGCGCACCTGATTGCTCGTGCTTTACCGAAATATCCTTCAGCTTAAAGCCACGGAGACCCGTTTTAAGATACTTTGAGAACGCTTCCTTTGCAGCAAAGAAGCCTGCCAGGGTTTCGTACCTTTCGCCATTTGAGCGAAAATATGCTATCTCATCATCGGAAAAAACTTTTTCTAAAAATCCCGAGGTCTTTAATACCGCCTCTTTAATTCTTTCTATTTCTATTATATCTGTTCCGCAGCTTATCATATTATCGGTGTTTTGGGGTTGAATCTGGCAACCACAGCTGTTATTTTTTCGCCGGGCGAAAAAATAAGCATCTTCTTTAATGTATTCTCGTTGTAAACCAAAAAGAATACATTGTCGGCATTTTTATCCTCACACGCAAATATCTTTTTTGCACTTGGGTCTTTGAGATACCTCTCGTAATCAGGGTTTGCCTTTGTTCCAAACGCCTCAAGCTCACGCAGGTTTGCTGTGGTAAGTCTTTTTCTTTTTCTGCGGCTCATAATTTTATCAACATCAATTTCGTTGTTTACAAGTGAATACTCAAATTCCACATTGCCGGCAGTTATCAGAATATATGTGCCGTAAACCGCTGCCGCCGATACCAAAAACACAAATGGTGCAAATGCAGGGACAAGTGCAGTAACCACCGTCATAAGAAACATTACCGCAACAAAGCACGCCGCAACAAGTCCAAGTGTTCTTGCAAAGAACGCAGCTGTCTTCTTTTTTGCTACCATTTCTTCAACAAATATTTCCATTTTTTATACCTCCGTAGCACAATTTATTTGCTATCTTTTCCCGAATGCGGAGTGTGAAACCACTCCTTTTCTTCGCGTTTTATAAATCCCATTATTCCAATCGGAATCCATGATATAATATATATCAGAAAACCAAACGAGTTCTTCATAATATTTATGTCCAGCTTGTTGTCATTGTAAAGCCCCGCAAGCAGGACAAACACATTTCCCCAAACAAATACCGAAAGCAAAAGTTTGGCGCTTGCGCCTGCCCAAAAGCTGCACAAAAGAACATAAAGTACCGATGTTTTGTCTAAAACAAAGGTCAAAAAGTAAATCACCGTAAAGAAAATAGCTGTAAGGGGATAAAGAGTATCGCTCCAAAAATTCATCAGCATGTGAAGTGCAAAAGAAGACTTCTGCTTTACTCCCTTTTCAAAAAGCGGCTTTACAAATCTGGTTGCAACTTCAGAAAGTCCCTGCATCCAGCGTTTTCTCTGATTGATTGAAGTGCCCAGCTGTCTGGGCTTTTCGTCATAAACCACTGCATCGTGCGCCCAGCCAACCTTTATATCATTTAATGCAAGCTTGAGGGTGAACTCGGTATCCTCTGCAAGGCAGGTTGCTCCCCAGCCATACTGCTTTATCAGCTCTGCCGCAACAGCAAAGCCTGTTCCGCCAAGTCTGCTGCCAAGATTAAGATTTCCCCTTGCAAGCTGTGCTACACGGTTGTTTATCCAGTACCAAATCGAATACGAGAACGTCAGCCAGTTGTCGGTAGGATTTTTGCTGTCAAGATACCCTTGAACCGCACGATAGCCTTCGTTTATTTTATCGTTCATACGAAGAAGGAAGTCCGGCTTGACCAGATTATCCGCATCAAATACACAAAAGTATTCATACGGATCTTCCATAGCAAACAATCTTTCAAAAGCAAATTCCATTGCATAGCCTTTGCCGCGCTCGGTACTGTTAAAGCGTTCCCACACAATTGCGCCGTTTTGTCCTGCAAGCTCTGCGGTTTTGTCGGTGCAGTTGTCCGCAATGACAAAAATATCAAATTTTTCAGCAGGATAGTCCATTTTCTTAAGGCTTTGGACAAGCTCTGCTATAACACTTTCCTCGTTGTGTGCCGCAACAATTAACGCAAAGGTGTGCTGCGTTGCGCTGAGTTTGCTGCGTTTTAAAACCGTAAGCGAGAATAGTGCCACAATAAAATAATAACAGCCTGTTAAAAATAAAAGCATTTGCAGTATACTGCATATAATTTTCAGAAACAATTTCAGTTCCACCTTTTAAAGTCATTTTCAGTGTTTCAATAATATATTTATTTCTTTGTGTCACAATATAACACATAATTAATCGATTATATTATATATCATAGCCCCGATAATTTCAATAGATTTTACAAATTTAATTCCAAAAGCATTTCTTCACACCTTGGGTTTTTCAACACATTTAAGAAATTTGGCATATAATATTAATGAAACTTCAGATGTTTCTTGTAAAAATTATAAAATTGCATTAAATTTTCAGAAATGGCTTTACTATAATTTAACTTTGGTGTATAATAAATTAAGTATGTACTGAGAGGTTTTTATTATGAAAATGTTTAAAACTATCAGTGAGGAGGTAAAGCTGGTATTTGACCGCGACCCTGCAGCAAAAAGCAAAATGCAGGTGTTGTTTCTTTACCCCGGTGTAAAGGCAATTTTAAGCTATCGCACCGCTCACTGGTTTTATAACCATAAAATGTATTTTATTGCAGACTGGATTTCCAAGCGCACCCGTCGCAAGACAGGTATTGAAATTCATCCTGCAGCACAGATTGGAAAAGGCTTGTTTATCGACCATGGCATGGGCGTGGTAATCGGCGAGACCACGGTTATCGGCGACAACTGCACCATTTATCAGGGAGTAACACTTGGCGGTACCGGCAAGGACAAGGGCAAGCGTCACCCAACCATCGGCAACAACGTCACAATCGGAAGCGGCGCAAAGGTGCTTGGTCCCTTTACGGTAGGTGACAACAGCAAAATCGCGGCAAACGCAGTGGTGCTTAACGAAATCCCGCCCAACAGCACTTGCGTGGGCGTTCCTGCACACATTGTAAAGCGTGACAATGTCAAAATTGCTCCGGCAAAAATCGACCTTGACCAGATACACATTCCCGACCCTGTTTCCATGGAGCTTTGCAAGCTTCGCGTTGAACTGGAAAATCTAAAAAAGCAGATTGGCGACAAGAAACCGGAATAAGCATATCAGTCATTTAAGAAAGGAAATAACAATATGAAGATATTTAATACCCTGAACCGCAAAAAAGAAGATTTTGTTCCCGTGGAGCCGGGAGTTGTAAGAATGTATTCCTGCGGCCCCACCGTGTACAACTACTTCCATATAGGAAACGCAAGACCGTTTATTATATTTGATACCCTTCGCCGTTATCTTGAATACAGCGGCTACAAGGTTTACTTTGTGCAGAACTTCACCGACATTGACGACAAGATGATAAACAAAGCAAACGAAATGGGAATCACCGTAAAAGAGCTTGCAGACTGCTATATTGATGAATACTTCAAGGACGCTGACGGTCTTGGTATTAAACGTGCAACATGGCATCCCAGAGCAACCGACAACATTGATGCTATCATCGAAATTGTAAAAACCCTTGAAGAAAAAGGCTATGCTTACAACGTTGACGGCGATGTATATTTTGCCGCAAAGAAATTTGACGAGTACGGAAAGCTCTCGCATCAACCATTAGAAGACCTTGAAAGCGGAGCAAGAATTGATATAAACGAAGCCAAGCGCGACCCAATGGACTTTGCTCTGTGGAAGAAGCAAAAACCGGGCGAGCCTGCATGGGAAAGTCCCTGGGGAATGGGCAGACCGGGCTGGCATATTGAATGCAGTGCCATGGCAAACAAGTTCCTTGCAAAAACCATTGACATTCACAGTGGCGGTCAGGACCTTATCTTCCCGCATCACGAAAACGAAATTGCGCAGAGCGAGTGCGCTCATGGCGTGACATTCTCGAACTACTGGATGCATAACGGCTATATCAACATAGACAACCGCAAGATGTCCAAGTCATTGGGCAACTTCTTTACTGTTCGCGAAATCGCTGCAGAATTTGACTATGAGGTTATTCGCTTCTTTATGCTTTCAGCACACTACAGAAGTCCCATCAACTTCAGCAAGACTCTTATGGAGTCTGCCAAATCAAGTCTTGACAGAATTTACAACTGTCTTGATGACATGAAGTTTGCTGCAGACAACGCCCAAAGCCGTACAGAGCTTACATCGGCAGAGGCTTCATACAAAAAGTCAATTGAAGACCTTAAGGCAAAATACATTGCGGCAATGGACGATGACCTCAACACAGCCGACGCTATCTCGGTAATATTTGAAATGGTGTCCGAGGCAAACAAGGCGATTACCGCAGAAAGCGGCTTTGCAAAAGAGATTATTACCTTTACAATTGAAACCATCCGCGAGCTTGGGGGAGTTTTGGGTCTGCTTTCGGCAAAAGATGACAATGCGCTCTCTGACGAGGTTTCAGCGCTTATTGACGAAAGAGCTGCCGCACGTGCAGCAAAGGATTGGGCAAAATCTGATGAAATCCGCGATAAACTTCGCGAAATGGGTATAATAGTAAAAGACACCCCCCAAGGTCAGCAAATTACCAAGGCGTAGGATGAGAATTTATGCTTGATACATTTACAAAAGAATTTCAGCTGGGCGAAAAGGTTCCGCCATCACAGTATTCACCGCTGACCCTTGCATACATCGGTGACTGTGTGTACGAGCTTTTTGTCCGTACATATCTTTTAAAGGATGCAAACTTTCCTGTGCAAAAGCTTCACAAGTCTGCAATACAGCTTGTAAACGCCAAGGCACAGTCTGACCTTTATCAAAAAGTAAAGGACAAGCTTTCTGAGGAAGAAACCGCTGTCTACAAGCGCGGCAGAAACACAAACTCGCATCCGCCAAAGAACGCAAATCTGATTGACTATAAGGCTGCGACAGGCATGGAGGCGCTGATTGGGTATCTGTACCTTAAAGGAGACAGTGACAGGATTTTGGAAATCCTTCGGCATCTGATAGACGGTTAAATTTCCTGCAGCGTTTTTACATATCAATTATATTAAGGAGAATGTAAAAATGCGTTTGCGGATAAAAACCATACTAACCGTTATTGCAGGAACACTGACAATGGCAGTGGCGCTGAACCTGCTTTTAGCGCCAAGAGATCTTGCCCCCGGCGGATTAAGCGGACTTTCGATTATTGTAAATCATATTACAGGCGTCCCTCTTGGACTTTTAATTATGATTTTTAATATACCTATCTTCCTTTGGGGATTAAAGCATTTCAGCCGCAAGTATATGTTGTTTTCACTTGCAGGAATGTTTTTGCTTTCGGTATTTACTGATGTCTTATCATTTCTTCGCCCCATTACAGACGACTTTTTACTGTCGGCAGTTTACGGAGGAGTTCTTATGGGACTTGGCGTCGGATTGGTATTTTCGTCAGGCTGTACCACAGGCGGAACAGACATTGCAGCGCAAATACTAAAAAAACGTTTTCCCTTTATTTCGGTAGGCAGATTTGTTCTTATAATTGATGCATTTATCGTAACCCTGGCAGGTCTTGTTTTCGGCAACTGGGAGGTCACTTTATACTCTGCCATTGCACTTTATATAAGCACTTATATAATTGACCTTATTGTGGAAGGCGGCGACTTTGCAAAAGCGGCATACATCATATCCGACAAAAAGGAGCTTCTTGCAAAAGAAATTTCAAAACAATTAGAACGCGGAACCACCGTTCTTCACGGCTCGTCCTTCTACAGCGGCGAAAAAAAGGCTGTTCTTTTGTGTGTGGTTAATAAATACGAGATTACAAAACTTAAAAATATAATTAAAGAAATTGACGAAAGCGCTTTTGTTATTGTCTCTGACACGCGCGAGGTGCTGGGCAACGGTTTCAAAAGCCACTGATTTAAGTAGAAAATTATATTATATAACAACGGAGGTAACTTTAATGAACCCAACTATGCTTAATTCGTTGAAGCTATCCGCTGCAAATGTCCGCAAAATGGCGCTTGAAGCGGTATACAACGCAAAGTCCGGACATCCGGGCGGTGCATTGTCTTCAGCAGACATTCTGACCTATCTTTACAAGGTTGAAATGAATGCAAACCCCAACAATTCAAAAGACCCCGACCGTGACAGATTTGTTTTGTCAAAGGGTCATGCATCAGCTGGTCTTTATGCTGTTTTGGCTGAATGCGGATACATACCGAAAGAAGATATTAAAACCTTCCGCAAAGCAGACAGCTATCTTCAGGGACACCCTGATATGAAGGGAATAAACGGAGTAGATATGTCAACCGGCTCACTTGGCCAGGGACTTAGTGCAGCCTGCGGAATGGCACTTGCCGGCAAATATGACAAAAAGGATTACCGCGTATTTGCGCTCCTTGGCGACGGCGAATGCGAAGAAGGTCAGATTTGGGAGGCAGCTATGTTTGCCGCACACTACAAGCTTGACAACCTTTGCGCATTTTTGGACTTTAACGGACTTCAGATTGACGGTGACATTACTCAGGTTATGAACCCCACACCCTTTGACAAAAAGTTTGAGGCATTTGGGTGGAATGTTGTGGTGATTGACGGTCACAGCTTTGAAGAAATTGAAACTGCTCTTGCTTCAGCAAAAGCAGCTAAGGGAAAGCCCACAATTATTATTGCAAACACTACCAAGGGTAAATGTGTTTCATTTATGGAAAATCAGGCAAGTTGGCACGGCGCTGCCCCCAACGACGAGCAGTATGTTCAGGCAGTTTCAGAGCTTGACGAATACATCAAATCTTTGGGAGGTGCTATCTAATGTATACAATCGGCGAAAAAAAGGCAACACGTGAGGCTTACGGTGCAGCCTTGGCGGAATTTGGCAGTGACGAAAGAATTGTTGTTCTTGATGCAGACCTTTCTCCCGCTACAAAAACAGGAACATTCAAGAAAGAACATCCCGAAAGATTTTTCAACTGCGGAATTGCAGAAGGCAATATGATGACAATTGCGGCAGGTATGTCAACCTGCGGTAAAATTCCTTTTGCAAGCTCGTTTGCGATGTTTGCGGCAGGCAGAGCCTTTGAACAGATAAGAAACTCTATTGGCTATCCCAAGCTTAACGTTAAAATCGGCGCAACCCACGCCGGAATTTCAGTCGGCGAGGACGGTGCAACACACCAGTGCCTTGAAGACATCGGTCTTATGCGCACAATCCCCAACATGGTTATTTTAAACCCTGCAGATTGCAACGAAGCACGTCTTGCGGTTAAAGCCGCTATAGACCACTATGGTCCGGTATACCTGCGTTTTGGCAGACTTGCAGTTCCCACTATCTTTGGCGAAGACTACAGGTTTGAAATCGGCAAGGGTGTACAGCTTGCAGACGGCAAAGATGTTACGATTATCGCAACAGGTCTTATGGTGTCTTATGCTCTTGAAGCAAAAACCGTGCTTGAAGAACAGGGAATTTCAGCAAGAGTTATCAATATACACACCATAAAGCCAATAGACCGCGACATTATCGTTAAAGCCGCAAAGGAAACAGGAGCGATTGTCACAGCAGAGGAACACAACATTATAGGCGGACTTGGCTCTGCCGTTGCCGAGGTTCTGTGCGAGGAATGCCCTGTTCCAATGATGAGAGTCGGAACACGTGATGAATTTGGACGTTCAGGCGTTCCTGCAAAGCTTTTTGAGATTTATGGTCTTGATACTAAGACAATTGTTGAAAAAGCAAAGGAAGCTATTGCAAAGAAATAATTTTATGAGGGGCAATTTCTGCCCCTCATAAACATATTAATACAAAAAGGAGTGGAAACATGGAAATTAAAGAATCCCTTTGGAACGGCTTCAAAAGAATTGACTTTGAATTTGAAGGCAGGGAAGCCCTTCTTATATTCCCCAATGATGCAAACAAAACCGATAAATGGATGCTGAAAACAGAATACTTTGACGCATTCCCCGCTCTTGAAATCGAAATGGTAAATAACGGCTGGCATCTGGCATACATAAAAAACATAACACGCTGGTGTCTTGACGAAGACCTGCACCTTAAAAAGCGGTTTGCCGACTTCATTATAAAAGAATTTAACCTCTACAAAAAATGTATACCTGTTGGTATGAGCTGCGGCGGTCTTATCGGTACAAAATTTGCTGCACTTTATCCGCAGTATGTATCCGCGCTGTATTTAGACGCGCCTGTTCTTAACCTCCTTTCCTGCCCTGCCGACATCGGTCTTGGCAAAGGCGGACTTTTTGAGGAGTTTACCAAGGCAACCGGAGTAACCCTTTCTGACCTTATCTGCTATCGTGAACATCCCATTGACAAAATGCACATTCTGCTTGAGAACGACATTCCTGTTATCCTTGTTTACGGAACTGCAGATACGGTTGTTCCCTATAAAGAAAACGGAGCAATGCTTGAAAAGTTCTATACCGAAAACGGCGGCAAGCTTATTTCAATAGGCAAAGAAGGCTGCGAGCATCATCCGCACGGGCTTGAAGATGTTTCACCTATTGTTGAATTTATGCAAAGGCACGCAGATTAATTAATTTATACATTTTAAAGGGGCTGCTAAGCAGCCCCTTTTTAATATTCAATTATCCCTGCGTTGTTGTGCTACCAAAGCCACCATTTCGCACCTCAGTTGCATCATCATCAACGGTAATTCCGTACTCAAGAAATACACCCTGAGCAAACGCCTGACCTTTTCGAACACTGACGGTTTTTCCGTCAAGTGAATTATTTGTCATTTTTATCATAATGTGTCCCTCGTTGTCAGAATAATAGTAATCGCTGTCAATTATACCGACGGTATTATCAAGCTGAAGTCTGTACTTAAAGCCAAGACCGCTTCTGGGGTAAATTTTAAGAACCCAGCCCTCTTCCATCTTGACACGAACTCCTGTCGGAATTTTTATAGTTTCGCCCGGTGCAAGCTTAAAGTCCTTTACAGCATAAAAGTCATAGCCTGCCGAGCCTGATGTTGCGCGTCTTGGCAGCTTTATTTCGTTATAGGTATCATATATGCCAAAGCTTCCGCCAAATGCGTCAATCCAGCCAATTGAAAAGGTTTCAAGGCTTACTGTTTCAAATTTTGCAATTCTTTTCATATTAATCTCTCCTATATTATTTATTAAAACAGCACTTCAAACAGCTGTATTATCCAATCTGAATCTAAAGTTTTTTTGCTTTGCCGCACTTTGAAGCACAGTCATCGCAATTGCAGCTGCAATATTTGCCATTTCTAAAGTCACGGACTTTTTTTACGCAAACCGCCACTACTGCCAAAACTATTATAAGCCATAAAATATATTTCATTGTAATCTCCCTAAAATATGATGGTTGCCACAGTATAAAACAAAGTAGAGCAAAGCCAAGCCGTACCAAGCTGAATTGCAACTGCACCCAGTGTCCAGCCTGTTGAATTTGTCTCGCGCCTTATTGTTGCGATTGTTGCAATGCACGGCACATACAGCAGGCAGAAAATCATCATTGAATATGCATTTATTGCCGTAAACCCGCTGCTTTGCAGAATTGTCGCAAGCGCGCCCATACCCTCGGCAGATGCAATATTGCCTATTCCGTAAAGCACGCTCATGCTTGACACCACAACCTCTTTTGCCGCAATGCCTGAGATAAGTGCCACAACCACCTGCCAGTAACCAAGACCTGCTGTGCTCATTACAGGGGCAAGCCATCTGCCCAGTGCCGCCGCAAAGCTTTGTGACATATCATCAACCTTGCCGCTCATACCAAAGTTCAAAAGCGCCCACAATATTATTGATGCAACAAAGATTGTTGTTCCTGCCTTGGTAAGGTAGTCCTTTATCTTTTCCCAAACATATATTCTTATTGTTCTTGCATTTGGAGTCTTGTACTCGGGAAGCTCAATAAGAAGGGTGTTTTCTTCCTCCTCGCCTTTAGAGAATACCGAAAGCAGCTTTGCCACCACAATTGCCACAACCACGCCTATTACATACATCGAGTATGCCGCAATAAGTGCCGCATCCCCAAAGAACATCTCCGAGAGCAGTACATACACCGGCAGTCTTGCGCTGCACGACATAAAAGGCGTTACCATAATTGTCCGCATTCTGTCACCACGGTTTTCAAGCGCCCTTGACGCCATTACAGCAGGAACTGTGCAGCCAAACCCCAACAGCATCGGGATAAATGCTCTGCCCGACAATCCTATTTTAGACATTATTCCGTCCATAACATACGCCACACGTGACATATATCCGCTGTCCTCCAGCAACGCAAGCGCCATAAACAAAATAAATATATTGGGCAAAAACGTAAGCACACCGCCAACACCTGCGATTATACCGTCAACAATCAGCGAGGACAAAATCTCACCTGCGTCAACACCGATCAAAAACACAGTTGCCACGCCCGAAAACCATTCAAGTGCCAGCTCAAAATAGCCCTTCAGCCAATCGCCTATGGTAAATGTAAGAAAGAACACAGCTGCCATTATTCCAAAGAAAATCGGAAGTCCCCATATTCTGTGGGTCAGAATTTGGTCTGCTTTGTCGGTTGTCCGGCTTTTCTCATCCTTATTGACAAGAACCTCTCTTACAATTTCTTCAATAAAATCATACCTCTGGTTTATTATATCTTCTTCGTAGCTTCTGTCTGCAATGCCGCTGAGATTAAGCGGATACTTGCCGCAGATTTCTTCATCTGCTTCAAGCATCTTGATTGCGTGCCATCTGAGGTTTTCAAGCTGTGGATATTTTATCTCAAGAAGCTCGGAGATTTTGTCAATCTTGTCCTCAAGCTCATCGCTGTAAACCATTGCATACTCGCCGTGATGGTCATGCTCATGGCTTCCTGATGTATGGTGGTGTTCAATTCGGTCAGCCACCTTTACCTCATGATGCTCTACCGCGTGCATAAGAACATTAAGCCCTGTGCGTCTGCGGGCACATACCGGAACAACCGGTATTCCAAGCATTTCAGGAAGACGGTGAAGGTCAATCTCCATACCGCGTTCCTCGACAATATCCATCATGTTAAGCGCAAGCACCACAGGCTTGCCAAGCTCAATCAATTGTATTGTCAGATACAGGTTGCGCTCCAGTGCCGAAGCGTCGGCAACGTCAATAATAACATCAACCTCATCATCTAAAATGTACTGTCTTGCCAGACGCTCCTCCATTGTATACGAGGTCAGCGAATATGTACCCGGCAAATCCACAAGCCGGTATTGCTTGTCATGATAGCGCATTGCGCCTTCCTTTTTCTCAACAGTAACCCCCGGCCAGTTTGCAACCTTCAGGTTTGCACCTGTGTAAGCATTGAAAAGAGTAGTTTTTCCGCAATTGGGGTTGCCTGTAAATGCAACATTTATTTCATTTCTCATAGTCCGTTCTTTGCCCTTCTGTCAGATTTCTTCAACTTCAATTCCCTCGGCAAAGCTTTTGCCAAGAGCAAAGCGTGTACCGCGAACCTTAATAATTTTTGTTCCCGACTTTTTTGAGTTGAGTACGTCCACCGACGCGTTTCCAGTCATACCAAGAATTTCAAGACGTCGTTTCACTTTTAAGCTTAAATCTATATTTTTTACCGAGTAGCTCTTTCCAACAGCTCCGTCGCTCAGTTTCATTTTTCGCCTTCCCCTCCAAGTCTTAAAATAAGCTTTGATATGTCTGCAGTTGCATTTGGTCTTCCCAAAACCCCTGCAATCTCGCGTATATTTTTCAGCCGCGTTTGATTTGCAAACATCTGATAAATTGCTTCGTCCACAGGAAATGTACTGCTCACCTTAAATGCCGCTCCGTTGTTGAGCAAAAACTCTACGTTTCGGTCCTCCTGACCGGGAATGGGGTTTGCCATAATCATAGGCAAGCCCTTCGCAAGTGCCTCGCTTGAGGTAAGTCCGCCCGGCTTTGTAACTATGCAATCCGCCGCATCCATCATCAGGTTGACCTTGTCTGTATATCCATAGTTGTATACCGAATGCTTTGCCTTCATTTTATCTATCTTCTTCTTCAGCTTGACATTGTTTCCGCAAACCGATATAATCTGAAACTCCATATCAAGGCTGTCCAGTTTTTTTACCATGCTTCCAATCTTGCCATAGCCCATACTTCCGCTCATAACCAAGACCGTCCGCATATCAGAAACTCCCAAAAGCCTTCTTGCCTCGCTTTTTTCGGTCTTTTTGGCAAATACAGGGTCAATAGGTATCCCGATTGGCAGAACCGAAGCCTTATCTATTCCCTTCTTTACCGCCTGATTGGTCAGAAACTCGTTTGCCGTCACGTAATAGTCAAGCTCTGTTTCCTCCCAGTACGGATGAATAGTAAAATCCGTAACTATACCAATTGTTTTTACCTTCTTTTTAAACTTTTTCTGCACATCTGTCACAAGCATTGCCGCAAAAACATGCGTACAGACAATTATATCAGGGTCGTATTCTGCAATAAATTTAAGAAGCTTGCGCGCCATAACGCTGCTTGTAACACGCATAAGATGACCGTTATCAGAATCACGCTTTTCAGCCATACGATACACCTTGCCGTAAATCTTTGGAAGGCGCTTTGCCGACATAAGATAGCCTCTTGAAACTATCTCCTTTAAGCCCTGACTTATATATTCAAACGTATCAAGCGAAAGGGTTTCAATACCCTTATATTCGCCCAGATACTCGCTGAGGTTTTTTGCAACCTGATTATGTCCCTGCCCTGCCGTTATTGTCAGGTTCAGAACCCGCATATATCTTCCTCCTTTTTTACTCATTCATCAAAACCGCCTCGCCGCAATCCAGAAAATACAGATAACACTCGTCTGCCGCTTTGCCCGCGATTTCAGCCAGTGCTTTTTTGTAATACTTCATCTGTACTCTGTATCTTTGAGCCTTTTCAGCGGCATCTGCTTTTGTCAAAGCCCTGTCGGTTTTGAAATCCAGCAAAACAAGTCTGCCGTCAGCCTCTTCAAAGAAACAGTCCATTGTACCCTGAAGAAGTATCTCTCCTTCGCCGCAATCCGGATAAATTTCGGATATTGGTGCTTTGGTATAAAAGCTGAATTCACGCTCGGCACGTTTTGCCGATTTCAGGCGTCTGCCAAGCTCGCTGGCAAAAAATGCATATATCTTTTCCGTCTCTACCGCATCAGCCTGTGCCGCCGTTATTACTTCGTCCGCTTTAAGGCTTTCAACCAGCGCTTTAACATCGGCTGCCGATTCTATATCCTGCGGCTGTGCAAGCTGCATCACAAAATGTACCACCGTACCCTTCTCTGCGCCGGTGACCTTTTCAAGCCTTGCCATTTCTCTTGTGCGAAGCTCTTCAAGCATGGGAGCATAGTCTGCCTCCTCGGTCTGCATACGCTTTACCTCGCTGACAGACATTTTAACAGGAATGTTTCCAAGCCATTTGTCAGGATATTCGTACTCTACCTTTTTGCAAAGCTCCTCGCTGTATTCTGTCTGCTCAAATTCGTGATTTATTCTATTTTCATCCTCATGCAAATTACTTCTTGGGACTTTTGTTTCGTCCTCATAAATTAATGTTTCAAGGTCAAAATCCGCCGCCGTATTGACAATATCTTCACCAAATCCAAAATATTCACGAACAGGCTGTGCCGCAGGGTGTGTGACAAAAGCCGCCATAAGCCAGTCGCGGAAGCTGTGCTTTGAGTTTACATACGAAACTCTGGCACATTTTTTGCTGTCAAAAACGGGCAGCGAAAGACCCTTTTTTGTCTGCTTGAAGGTTGCGGTCACTATCAGTTTTTCACGCGCACGTGTAAGCGCCACATAAAGCAGACGCATTTCCTCTGACATCAGCTCGCGTCTTGTCTGCATTGCCACCAAATCCCTTGGCAGTGACGGATAGCGCACTCGCAGCTTTGTATCAACATAGTCCGCCGCAAGCCCTGCTTCTGTGTTCCACAGTATGTTTTTTCTGAGGTCGGTCATATTAAAGTCCCTTGCAGTATCTGCAAGAATAACCACCGGAAATTCAAGACCCTTTGACTTGTGTACCGTCATAATCCTTACAACGTCCTCGCCGTCACCAAAGGTCTTTGCAGGAGTCAGGTCATCGCCCTGACTTCTTATTGTTTCGATATAATTCATAAAGCTGAAAAGCCCGTTCATACGCGTATGTTCAAATTCTGCCGCGCGTTCAAACAGCAATCTGAGATTTGCCTGACGCTCTGCGCCGCGGCTCATTGACCCTGAATACGCATAGTACCCATACTCATAATAAATCGCGCGGATAAGCCTTTCAACACCTGTGTATTCCGCTTTGCTTCTGAGCTTTGCAAGCTCGTTTAAAAATTCTGCCGCGGCATTGTTGCCGTTTTGAGCCGCGTATTCTACCGCATCAAGAAAGCAACCCTTTCTCATATCGGCACGCATACTTGCAAGCGACTCAGGCGAAAACCCCCATATAGGCGAGCGCATAACCGCAATGAGCGGTATATCCTGCCTTGGGTTGTCTATTATCTGAAGAAAAGCCAGCACAGTCTGCACCTCGGGCGAGCTTAAATAACTTCGCCCTACCTCTGTATAAACCGGTATACCGCTTTCCTCGAACACTGCCTCAAATATGGGTGCAGGCGTTTTGGTGTTTCGCATAAGCACCACTATGTCGCGGTATTGTATCTGCCGCATCTTGCTTGATTTTTTGTCAAACACCTGCATTTTGCCATCTATCATATCACGGATTCTTTTTGCCGCAACATACGCTTCCAGCGCATTTTTATCAAGCGGCTCGGAATTTTCCTCCGCCGGTGCATTGCTGCATATCAGGTGGAACTCGGTTTTAAAATCTGATTCATTTTCGCAAGGCGGATAATTTGCACCATTTACAAGGTACTCCTCCTCGGTGTAATTTACGTCGCCCACGCGGCTGCTCATTATGCATCTAAAAACAAAGTTTACCGCATTTACCACCTGTGTGCGGCTTCGGAAGTTTTTGAACAGCCTTATAAGATGTCCGCATCCGTCCGTATTCTCGTAGTCACGGTATTTGTCCGAAAACAACTTCGGCACAGCATTTCTGAAGGTATATATGCTCTGTTTAAGGTCACCGACCATAAATATATTGCTGTTATCACGCGAGAGTGTCTTAAACAGTGTATCCTGAATGTTGTTGGTGTCCTGATACTCATCTATCAGTATTTCTTTGTATTTGTTACGAAGTCTGAGCGCCGCATCGGTTGGTGTTTGGTCTTTGCCTGCAAGCAGCTTTAGCGCCTCATGCTCAAGGTCGTTAAAATCAAGAAAGTTTTTCTCGCGCTTGCGCTTTGTGTACTTTCTGTCAAGCATAAGAACCATATTTTTAAGCGTTCTGAGCACAGGATAGGTTTTTGCAATCCTTTGTATCAGCTCACTCTCTTCGGTTTTAAAAATTCTCTCCAAGTCCTCCATTATATTCTTGGCAAGGTCTCTTAAAGCCTTTATTTTCTCTTGTGCGGCAAGAATTTCGCCCTCTGCTCCGCGGACGCCTGACGTCATTCGCCCAAAGCTAAAGTTCAAAACCAAATCACGTGCTGCAGAGTAATCGCTGCCCCTTATATGGTCAAAAGTTCTGCGGATTGATGCAGCCTCGTCCGAGAAAAACGCCGAATATGAATGGTCGGGAGTAAGCTTGTTTTTGATTGTGTCAAGAATATCGTTATATATATCAAGAATATCACCTTCAGCATCGTCAACAATTTTTTGAATTATCAGGTGTTGATTTCCGGCAGCAAGGCTTTGAGTTTTTGCAATCTCCTTATAGGTGCGTATGGAATCGTTCAGCCATTTTGCAGGGTATGCCATGCTTTTGCTGAAGTAAAATAGCCCAAGCACAGTTTCGCGAAGGGTCTGGTCGTTTTTTATTCCGCCGTAGCCCATCGCAAGTGCCGCAACCGACGAGTCGCGGTCTAAAATTCCGTAAAACCTTTCAAGCACATAATCCAACGTCTCTGACAACAGCATTTTGTTCTCGGTTTCAGAAATCAAGGAGAAGTTTACCGGAAGGTCTGTCAGATGTATGTTGCTTTTAAGGATATTCAGACAAAAGGAATGTATGGTTGATATATTTGCCGAATGTATCATCAGCTTTTGCTTTTGCAAATGCTCGTCATCGGGGTTTTGCCTAAGAGCTGTGTCGATCGCTTCGGCTATCTTTTGGCGCATTTCGCGCGCCGCCGCGTCGGTAAAGGTCAACACCAGAAGTTCATTGACATTTATGCGTTTTTGGGGGCTGCATATAAGCTCGATTATGCGTTGAACCAAAACTGCCGTTTTGCCCGAGCCTGCAGCTGCAGCAAGCAGAATATTCTCACCGCTGTATTCAATTGCTTCTCTTTGGTCGGCAGTCCACTCCAATGCCCTCACCCCCTCATTTTGGCAAATTATCTATAACTTCCAATCGGTCTGTATTACTTTTCCGTTTAAATATTCAAGCTCTCCTGACGGAGTGCTGAAATTAAATTCAAGCTTATATGCTCTGAGCTGCTGAAAATCATTCCTGCCGTTCTTCTTTGCGCCGTACTTTACATCACCCGCAAGCGGATGCCCCAAAGCCGCAAAGCTTGCCCTTATCTGGTGGGTTCTTCCGGTAATCAAAAGTGCCTCTACCGTACCGTCGCTGTCCAGTGTGCGGTAAAGCGTTTCGCAGTACTTTGAGCCTGGAACCTCGGTTTTGTAAAAATACACCTTGCGCTCGCTCTCGTTTTTGAGGGTATATCCTGATATTTTGCCCTCGGACGGATTGATTCTTCCCTCAACCTTCAGCACATAATATTTATTTATCTCTCGGTTTCGTATCTTCTCGTTTATTCCGCGGAGTGCTGCAGCCGTTTTTGCCGCGATTACAAGCCCTGAAGTGTTTTTGTCAATTCTGTTACAAAGCGCAGGTGCAAAGGTGTTTTCACTTTGCGGAAGGTACTCGCCCTTTCTTAAAAGATAACCCTGTACGCGCTCCAGAAGGCAGCCATCCTCGCCATGTGCCGCAATGCCAGACGGTTTGTCTGCAACGAGAATATTCTTGTCCTCATAAACCACCGTCAGCGGCAATGCGCCTTCAAGACGGCTTGTTTCGGCGCCGTCGGCTTCTTTAAAGAACTCGTCATTTATATACAGCTCTAAAACATCACCCTCGCAAAGCATATACGAAATATCCTGTTTCTTGCCGTTGACTTTAACTCTTTTCTTTCGCAGCCATTTGTAAATCATGCCCTTTGACGCACCAACCAGCAATTTTGTCAGAAACTTATCAAGCCGCTGCCCTGCGTCGTTGCTGCCGGCAATAAATTTTTTCAATCAAATCAGTCCTTATTCAGATTTATTATCTGCCTGCTGTTTAAGATAAACAACCAGCACCGCAATATCTGCAGGCGAAACCCCTGAAATTCTTGATGCCTGACCTATGGAATGCGGTCTTAACTGCTCCAGCTTTTGCCTTGCTTCAAGTCTGAGTCCGCCGATTTCCGCATAGTTTATTGTATCGGGCAGCTTCTTGTTTTCCATCTTTTTAAACTTGTTTGCCTGTGTAATCTGTCTGTCGATATAGCCTTCATATTTTATGCTGATTTCAACCTGTTCGCACACATCCTCGGGCAACTTGCAACGCCCCCCGTCAATTTCTGCCAGCCTTGCGTATGTAACCTCCGGACGTTTAAGCATATCACTTGCATGGATTCCTGTTGCAATCTTTGTCGCACCCAAGCCCTCCAAAAAGGCATTAACCGCATCTGACGGTGGGAAAACTATCCCTTTCAGACGTTTTATTTCTTCGTCAATCAGGCGCTTTTTTTCAAGGAACTTTTGGTATCTTTCCTTTGAAATAAGACCTATTTTATATCCCAATGGGGTCAGGCGAAGGTCTGCATTGTCCTGTCTTAAAACCAGTCTGTATTCCGACCTTGATGTCATCATTCGGTATGGCTCATTTGTGCCTTTGGTCACAAGGTCATCGATAAGAGTGCCGATATACGCCTCACTTCTGTCAAGAACAAACGGCTCCTTGCCCAAAAGTTTGAGTGCTGCGTTGATACCTGCAATAAGCCCTTGCGCCGCTGCCTCCTCATAACCCGACGTGCCGTTGAATTGCCCTGCGCCGTAAAGTCCTCCTATATTTTTAAATTCAAGCGTCGCCTTCAGCTGCAGCGGATTGCAGCAATCATACTCAATCGCATAAGCGTTTCGGGTTACTTGCGCGTTTTCAAGTCCGGGCAGTGTGTGCAGCATTTCTATCTGTACATCCTCGGGAAGGCTGCTTGAAAAGCCCTGAATATACATTTCCTCTGTATCTTCGCCCATCGGCTCAATAAACAGCTGATGGCGTTCTTTGTCTTTAAACCTTACTATTTTGTCCTCAATAGACGGGCAGTATCTTGGTCCGATACCCTTTATGTCACCGCCGTAAAGAGGTGAACGGTGAATGTTGTCAAGGATAACCTTGTGTGTTTTTTCGTTTGTATAAGTCACAAAACAGCTGACAGTGTTTTTCAGCTCGGATTCGGTTTCAAACGAAAACGGTGTTATCCGGTCATCGCCAAGCTGCTCTTCAAGCGCCGAAAAATCAATAGAACGTCTGTTAACTCTGGGCGGTGTTCCTGTTTTAAATCGAACAAGCTCAACGCCTATATCCTGCAAGTTCTTTGACAGCTCGGTTGCCGGGAACACTCCGTCAGGGCCGCTTTCCTGACTGAACTCGCCTATTATTATTCTTGACTTAAGATATGTACCCGTTGAAACAATTGCCGCACGGCACAAATATTCTGCCCCTGCTCTTGTTTCAACCGAGCGCACATTGTTGCTGTCATCAACGTTAACCTTTACAATCTCGCCCTGTCTTACATGAAGATTGTCGCACAGCTCCAGCCTATGCTTCATTTCGTTCTGGTATTTTCTGCGGTCAATCTGTGCACGAAGCGAATAAACCGCAGGCCCCTTGCCCCGGTTTAATATTCTTGACTGCAAAAGTGTTGCGTCTGCAGCCTTGCCCATCTCGCCGCCAAGCGCATCAATCTCGCGCACCAAGTGCCCCTTTGCAGTGCCGCCTATACTGGGGTTGCAGGGCAAATTGGCAATGCTGTCGAGGCTTATTGAAAATATACACGTCTTCATACCAAGCCGTGCCGCGGCAAAAGCCGCCTCTACTCCTGCATGTCCGCCGCCTATTACTATTACATCATAGCTGTCTGCTGTAAACAATTTTATTCCTCCGTCACGCTTTGCCAAAAATATATTATCTTTCCTCAAAGCAAAGCTTTAAAATCTCTTCATAAATTTTATTTGCATTTTTTTTGAAGTACTCCGCAACACGCTCTGCATGGTTTCTTTTGCCCATATTGAGCGAAAGCTCCAGAACCGGAACCTTGTTCTCGTTGATGCTGCATTTTGCCATGTACTGTTCCTCGGCAGCAAGCACCACCTCTGCCTTGACAGCATTGGGGTCTGCAATCTCGTCGTACTTTATTTTGCCTATTGCAGAGTCAATGCGCTCCCTGATGCTGTAGGGAATACGGTTTTTAAAGAAGGTATATGCCTCCTCGCCGCGGTCTGTCAGGCACAGCGATTCCTCGTTGCGATAATACTTTTGATAGATATACTTATCCTCCAGCAGCTCTGCAAGAACTCCTGACAAATCAAAGTATTCCATTATCTCTTTGTCCCATGTAAATATTTCATAGATGCGGCTGACGCCCATGGGGACTTTGTACTGCTTGATTGCATAAACTGCCGCAAACTTCATTTCTTCCTTTTCAAGATACATTTTAATTCATTCCTTATTTATGCTTGAAATAAATTCCGAAAACTCCCACCCCTGCGTGACAGGTGATAATGGGGCCAACCTTTGAAAGCTGGATGTTTTTTGGAGAAACTCTGTTCCTTATCATTTCCGCTGTCAGCTCTGCCTTGTCTTCAGCATCCGCATGAATAACATAAACCGTTGAGTTTTCGGGGTCATCTATATTCTCCTCCACAATATCCACCATTTTGGAAATCGCTTTTTTAAGACCCTTGACCTTTGCAAAGGCTTCTACCATACCCTCGTTTGACCAAAGAATGGGCTTTATATCCAAAACCTTAGAAACCACCATTGTTGTTGCCTTTATTCTGCCACCCTTCTGCAGATACTTGAGGTCGTCAACAATAAAATACACCTTATCCTTTTCAAAACGGTTTTTAAGGAAGCTGATTATTTCGTCCTTTGATGCGCCGTCTTTTGCCATCTTTGCCGCCTCAATAACATTTACGCCTGTTCCCATGCTATACATACTGGAATCCACAACCGTAATATCAAAACCCTCTTCTTCGTTTAGCCTTGTTGAAACATTAATCGCAGTATTTACAATACCGCTGCTGTTTGCAGGAATGGTGATATGGATAATAGGGTCTTCATTGCCGAAATCGCGGTACATATCCTCAAGTATTCCGGGGGTCGCCTGACTTGTTGCAGGAAGCTCCTCACTTGATTTGAATTTCTCATAGAACATCTCAGGAGTATAATCCAGGTCTGCAAGAATGCTCTCGTCAAGATAATTGATATAAAACGGCAGCACCGAAATGCCATATTCCTCTGCCTGTGCTTTTGATAAGTCTGCTGATAAATCTGTCATTATTTTAACCATTTGTCAAAGAACCTCTTTCCTTTAGATTTTTAAAATCGTTTTGTCTTAGAACCTCATAAGCAACTACGGCAACAGAATTTGATAAATTCAGTGACCGCATTTTTTCTTTCATGGGTATTCTTATGGCATGGTCAAGGTTATCCCTGATTAAATCCTCGGGAAGCCCCTTTGTTTCCTTGCCGAACACCAAAAATATGTCCTTGTCCTCACACACAGAAAAGTCAACCTTGCTGTATGTATGCGGTGCCTTTGTGGTGCAGTAATAAAATTCGCCGCCAGGATACTTTTTTCTTACCTCGTCAAAGCTTTGGTACTCATGAAGGTCAAGCTCGTCCCAGTAGTCAAGCCCTGCACGCCTTACCGCCTTCTCGCTTATGTCAAAGCCCAGCGGATGAACAAGATGCAACGATGCATCTATCACCGAACACGTTCTTGAAATGTTCCCCGTATTTGACGGAATCTCAGGCTCTACCAGCACTATATTCAGTCTCATAAAATTTGTCCTCTCGTTTTATGTTATTATTTTGTTGTATCAGTTAAAGAACTTTTTATCAAGCGCTCTGTACTGTATAGCCTCGGCTATATGCTCAAGCTTTATGTTCTTCTCGCCTGCAAGGTCAGCGATTGTTCTTGCGACCTTTAATATACGGTTATGTGCCCTTGCACTAAGCCCAAGCGAGTTATACGCCTGATGCAAAAGCTCGCTTGCCTCCGGCTCGGGAGTGCAGTATTTCTCCATAAGTGCAGGCGTAAGCTGGCTGTTTGAATATACGCCGCTGTCTTTGTATCTTTCAAGCTGAACATTTCTTGCCGCACTTACCCGCTCTTTTATTTCAAGGGAGGTTTCGCCCGATTCCTTCGCTTCAAGCTCTTCATACTTCACCGCAGGCACTTCAATATGCAAATCTATTCTGTCAAGCAACGGGCCGCTTATCTTGCTCATATACTTCATAATCTGTGTCTGACTGCAGGTACATTCCTTTGTCTTGTCGCCATAGTATCCGCACGGACACGGGTTCATTGACGCAACCAGCATAACGCTGCAAGGATAAGTCACGCTGCCGCTTGTACGGGTTATTGTAATCTCTCCGTCTTCAAGAGGCTGGCGCATCGCTTCAAGGGCATCACGTCTGAATTCGGGAAGCTCGTCCAAAAACAAAACTCCGTTATGCGAAAGGCTTATCTCTCCGGGTCTTGGATGCGTGCCGCCGCCCGAAAGTCCGGCAGAAGACACCGTATGATGCGGATGCCTGAAAGGCCGTTTGGCAATAAGCGGACTGTTTTCTGAAAGCAGACCTGCTATACTGTGGATTTTTGTAACCTCTAATGATTCGTCAAAGCTGAGCGAGGGGAGTATTGACGGTATCCTTTTGGCAATCATTGTTTTGCCCGAGCCGGGAGGCCCAATCAGCAGAATATTGTGTCCGCCTGCCGCCGCAATTTCAAGGGCGCGCTTTACAAACGCCTGACCCTTGACGTCTTTAAAATCATAAACAAATTTTTCGGACTCCTTCAGCATTTCATCAATATCCACCGACACAGGACTAAGCCTTGCCTGATTGGTAAAATGCTGCAGAATTTCTTTAAGGTTTTCTGCACCATACACCTCAAGTCCCTCTACAACCGCAGCTTCTTTAACATTATCCTTTGGAACAAACACCTTTTTTATACCCTTTTGAAATGCAGAAATCGCCATGGGCAGGGCTCCGTTTATACGGCGAAGGTCGCCGCTTAGCGAAAGTTCGCCAAAGAAAACCGTTTTGTCTGCATCCGAAATTTCCAGCTGACCTGACGCGGCAAGTATCCCCAGCGCAATCGGCAAATCAAAATGAGTTCCTTCTTTTTTGATGTCTGCCGGCGCAAGATTTACGGTTATCCGCTTTGACGGCATTGCAAGGCCGGTATTTTTTATCGCAGCTCTTATACGTTCTTTGGATTCCTTGACTGCTGCATCGGGAAGTCCTACAATATCAAATCCCGGAAGACCGTTTGAAATGTCGGTTTCCACATCAACAACAAAACCGTCTATTCCGTAAAGAGCAGTACTGCTTAGCTTTGAAATCATATCTTTAATCTTCCTTTATTTCGTTTTGCTTCTCTGGCGCACCGCCTCATACATTAAAACCCCTGCGGCAACAGATGCATTCAGGGATTCCGCCTGACCAAGCATTGGGATTCTGACAAGAAAATCACACTTCTCGCGTACCAGTCTGCTAAGCCCTGCGCCTTCGCTGCCAATAACAATGGCAAGCGCTCCCGTAAGGTCTGCGTCATAGTGCATAACACTTCCCTCAAGCGCAGTGCCGGCAACCCAGACCCCTTGTTTTTTGAGGTCGTCAATGGTTGAAGAAATGTTGGTCACTCTTGCAACCGGTGTATATTCAAGCGCTCCGGCTGAAACCTTTGCAACAGTCGCTGTCAGCCCGACACTTCTGTTTTTGGGAATTATAACGCCGTGCGCCCCCGATGCATTTGCAGTTCTTATAATGCTTCCCAGATTGTGAGGGTCGCTTAAACCTTCTGCAATTATGACAAAAGGTGCTTCGCCGCGGCTTTCTGCCAGTTTTAAAATGTCCTCCACCGAGGAATACTCATGCGCTGCCGCAAAGGCAATTACGCCTTGGTGATTGCCGTTTTCCGAAAGCTCGTCAAGCTTTTTTCGGTTGGTTGTGCTGTACTGTATGCCCCTTTTTTTTGCAAGCGCGATTATCTGTGCAAGCCGGCTGTGGCGCGCCCCTTCAAGAATAAGTATTTTATCTATCTCTCTGCCTGAATTAAGTGCTTCAAACACAGGATTTGTACCAAAAATTTTATCGTCCATTTTTTATCTCCGATTTTTAAAAATTTGCAAAGTTATACACAATAATATTAACACATTCGCGTAAAAAACGCAACAAAAAATTTGTATTGCAGAAAAAATTCCAACATATAATATATGCATACATTTGTTGACATAATATTTGCTTTTAAAATACTTGACCCGAAGCAAAAAATAGTGTATTATATATGGTGAATGATTATGACATATAATTTTCCTATAAAATAACAAAATTGATAGGAGGACAAATAAATGAGTGCTGAAATCAAAAACGAAAGAGGTACAATCAGCATATCCAACGCTGTTATCGCAAAGCTTGCCGGCTTTACAGCCACCCAGTGCTACGGCGTTGTGGGTATGTGTTCAAAAACAAGCAAGGACGGCTTTGCCGGTCTTCTTAAAAAAGAAAATATGGATAAGGGCATAAAGGTAAAGACCGAAAACAATGTCATAAATATAGCCCTTTATATAGTTGTGGAATACGGTCTTAACATCGGCACAATCGGCGAAACCATCAGAAGTCACGTTAAATATAACGTTGAAAAGTTTACAGGAATGGAAGTCGCAAGCGTTCAGGTGAACGTTGAAAGCGTCCGCGTTGAGCAGTAATTTGGGTCTTCGAGGTGATAATGTGAATAATTTGAATACTTCAATGCTGAGAATGATGATTGCATCTGCATCAGCTCATTTAAGAAACAACCGCAAGCTTATAGACGACCTTAACGTATTTCCTGTCCCCGACGGCGATACCGGTACCAATATGAGCCTTACCTTCAGCGGTGCAACAGAAATGACACTGGCAGAGGATACCGACCATGCAGGCAAGCTGCTTGCAAAGCTGGCATCTGCGGCGCTCAGAAACGCAAGAGGTAACTCGGGCGTTATTCTTTCGCAGATTGTCCGCGGCTTTGCCAAAGCTTTGGAAACAAAAGAAGTCATTGGCGTGATTGATGTCAAGGACGCCCTTGTTTCGGCAAAAACCACTGCTTACCGCGCGGTAATGAAGCCCACCGAGGGTACAATCCTTACCGTAATCCGCGAAACGTCGGAATATGCAGAGGCAAACTATCAAAGCTTTGATGATATAACCGCCTTCTTCCGTGCAATTCTTGAGGCAGGCATTGTCAGCCTCAACCGCACACCCGAGCTTCTGCCCGCTCTTAAAAAGGCAGGGGTTGTAGACGCCGGCGGCAAAGGACTTATTACAATATTTGAGGGTATGACACTTGCCCTTGAAACAGGCAAGGCAATAGAAATTACCGACAACACGCTTCAGACGCCTGCCTTGGCAAAGGTTTCAAAGACCGATGCCGACATTAAATTTTTGTACTGTACCGAGTTTATAATTAACAAGACATCAAGCCGCAAGGCAAGCCAGTTTCAGGCGGCGATTACCGATAAGGGCGATTGTATGCTTGTTATTGAAGACGAGGATATTGTTAAAGTTCACATTCACACAAACCATCCGGGTTTTGTGATTGAACAGGCAATAAAGCTGGGCGAGCTTACAAATCTTAAAATTGACAACATGAAATATCAGCATGAAGAGCGAATATCAGACGACATCGAAGAATTGTCTCAAGACAATATCTCCGACGAAACCGCTCCTGCAGCACCTTCCAAGAAATACGGATTTGCCGCAGTTTCGGCAGGCGAAGGGCTTTCTGAGCTGTTCCGCTCACTTAACGCTGACGAGATTATCGAGGGCGGTCAGACCATGAACCCCAGCACGCAGGACCTTCTTTCAGCTGTTGAAAGGATTCCGGCAGAGGTTGTCTATATCTTTCCGAACAACAAAAATATTATTCTTGCGGCAGACCAGGTCGACGCTCTTACCGAAAAGACGGTTATCGTTATTCCAACGGTAAACATTCCGCAGGGACTTTCGGCAATGATGGCATTTGACGAATCCCTGTCTCCCGAAGAAAATGCCGAGGCAATGAAGGAATTTGCCAACTCGGTTGAGTGCGGTCAGGTTACCTTTGCGGCAAGAGATACAAATCTTGACGGTGTTGAAATCAAGCTTGGCGATTGCCTTGCTGTTTGCGGCAAGGATATTGCAGCAGTTACCGCAACGCCCGAAGAGGCTGTTGAAGAGCTGACCCGCCGAATGGTCACTGACGAATCCGGAGTTATCTCTCTTTACTATGGCGAGGATACCACCAAAGAAAACGCCGAAGGCATAGCGGCAAAGCTTGAAGAAAAATATCCCGACCTTGACGTGTCGGTAATTTACGGCGGACAGCCTGTTTACTTCTATATTGTATCAGTGGAATAATTATTTAATCTGCCAAAAGCGGGCTTACCGTTTTTGGCAGAAATTTTAGACGGTGAGTTTTATGAAGCTAAACGACAGCATTCAATTTGTCAAAGGAATAGGCGAAGCACGCGCAAAGCTTTTTGCAAGGCTCGGCATACACACAGCCGAAGACCTTTTATTTCACCTGCCCCGAACAATAGAAGACCGTTCGCAGACGAAACCCATATCCGACCTAATCGACGGCGAAACAGTATGCGTACAAGGCGCTGTTGCAGGCGGCATCAAAGCTTACCGCAGCCGTGGCAGGCTTTCGGTCACTCAAGCTACCGTCAGCGACGGCGAAAGCATAATGAAGGTTATTTGGTTTAACGCCCCGTATATCGCCCAAACCCTGAAAAGCGGTTTGGAATTTACCTTCTTTGGCAAGGCGGTATGGCGCGGTCAGTGTTTTGAAATGGTAAACCCTGTGGTTGAGGTCTGTGACGGAGAAGGCCGCAAGACAGGAAGGATTCTGCCTGTCTACCCCTCCACCGCCGGGCTGAGCCAGACACATATCCGAAGCGCAGCTGAAAATATTCTAAGCACCCTGACCGAGGCGCCGCGTGATATTCTTCCGGCTTCAGTAATTGACGAAAATCATTTTATGCCGCTTTTTACAGCACTCAAAAATCTGCATCTGCCGCAAAGCGCCCAAGGCTTTGAAGCAGCACGCGAGCGACTTGCTTTTGAAGAATTTTTTGTTTTGCAAACCGGCATACATACACTTGGTGAGGAACGCAAAAACTTTAAGGCAATCCCGATAAAAAATGTAAAGTGCATCTCTGACTTTGCCAAGGCATTGCCATTTGAGCTGACCGCCGCACAAAAACGGGTTATAAACGAAATCTCGGCAGACCTTTTGAAAGACACGCCCATGAACCGCCTTGTTCAGGGCGATGTAGGCTCGGGCAAAACTATAGTTGCCGCAGCCGCTATGTATGCCTCGGCAATGTCAGGCTATCAGTCGGTGCTTATGGCACCAACCGAGATACTTGCCATGCAGCACTTTAAAAACCTTAAAAGCCTGTTTTTATCGTTTGGCTTTGAAACCGTTCTTTTAAGCGGCGGAATGACCGCGGCAGAAAAACGCGAGGCACTCAAAAAAATCAAAGACGGCTCGGCGCAGATTATTGTTGGAACACACGCCCTTATATCAGATACGGTTACCTTTAAAAATCCGGCTTTGGTTATAACCGACGAACAGCACCGCTTTGGGGTAAGGCAAAGAACTCTGCTTACCGAAAAAGGCTATGGAGCGCATACATTGGTTATGACCGCAACCCCCATACCCAGAACTCTTTCACTGATTTTGTACGGTGATTTGGATATTTCGATTATTGACGAGCTGCCGCCCGGCAGAAAGCCTATTGAAACATACTCGGTTGCAGAAAAAATGCGAAGCAGAGTAAATGAGTTTATTGCCAAAAACATTGACGAGGGCAGACAGGCGTATATTATTTGTCCGCTTATTGAAGAATCCGAGGCACTGACCGCAAAATCCGCAGTTGAATATGCCGAAAAGCTGAAAAAGACCGCATTTAAGAAATACTCGGTTGAGGTTATGCACGGAAAAATCAAAGCAGCAGAGCGCAAGCAAATTATGGACAGCTTTGCCAAAGGCGACATTGATATACTGGTTTCGACCACAGTGGTTGAGGTCGGCGTAGACGTGCCAAATGCCACTGTTATGGTGATTGAAAACGCCGAAAGGTTTGGACTTTCACAGCTGCATCAGCTGCGTGGCAGAATTGGACGTGGCAAACACCGGTCATACTGCATCATGTTTTGCGAGAGCGGAAAAATTGCACAGGAACGCATGAAAATCATGTGCAAAACAAATGACGGCTTTAAAATTTCGGAAAAAGACCTTGAGCTTCGCGGTCCCGGAGAATTTTTCGGTATACGTCAGCACGGTCTGCCCGAACTGAAGGTTGCAAATCTTGCCACAGACATGGACTTGCTTATCCGAGCAAAGGAATCAGTACAAAACCTGCTTTCAGAAGACCCAACGCTATCAAAACCCGACAACAAGCCGCTTAAAGAAAAGGTCTGCCAAAAGTTTGCAGAAGTCGGCGAAAACGGAATATTAAATTAAAGCCTGCGTCAGAACAAGCTTGTGTGTTGTGGCGCAGGCTTTTGTCATAAATATATACTTCAAATCTTATAATTTCATATAGCTTTTTTTATCGGAATATGTTATACTTTGAAATGGTGATTTTTTATGAGAAATTTTGTCGAAAAAATAAAAGAATTTCTGCTCCGTCACAAGCACGGAATAATAACTCTGCTATATGCGCTTTTAAGCTCCACCTTGATTTACTATGGCCTTGAGCTTGGCAACAAAAACGCACTTTTAAACGGAGTATTTTATACATTTGTTAACATTCTGACGGTTTTTACACTGCAGGCGGCTGTATTTATTCTGTTTCAGCGCTGGTGGATTTCGGCGCTTGCCGTTGGCATACCCCTGACGGCTTTAAGCATAGCAAATTACTACACCCTGCTGTACCGCAACTCGCCCATTTCCACTCAGGATATACACAACGCAGGCACTGCGCTGTCGGTGCTTGACAGCTATCAGTTTCCTTTGAATGTTTTTGTCCTTGGAATTGTATTATTCTTTGCGCTTAACATTGCGGTAACAATTCAGCTTTACAAGCGCGAAAAAAAGCAAAAGCGCTCCTTTAAAAAATCAGCCATTCAAAGCATTTGTCTTGTGCTTTTCTGCGGCATTTTTCTGCACTCGGTTTATTTTTCAGACAACCCAATAAAGCCGCGCAACACCTTTGTGTGGTCATGGGAGGATTCATATTACCGCTATGGCTATGCGGCAAGCTCGATTGAAGTATTTCAGAATTCACTTAATATGATAAATACGCCCGATGGCTATACCCCCGAAGCACTTGACACTGCCAAAGAGAGCCGCACAGCCCGTAAAACTGCAGGCAACACCCCTGACATCATTTTTATCCTGAACGAAACCTTTTATGATATGCGCGACCTTGTGGATATTGAAACCGACGTACCAATAACACCGTTTATTGACAGCCTGAAAACCACCGGCAAAACGGTTGTTGCAGGCACCGGCGGCGGCACCAACAAAAGTGAATACGAGCTGCTGACCTCCAATTCTCTGCAGCTTATGCCGGCAATTACGCCATTTAACTATCTTAATTTTGACAACGCAAACAGTATTGTAAGCTATCTGAAACAGCTTGGCTACAAAACATGGGGCGCGCACTGTGCCGAAGCCCTCAACTATGAACGCGGAATTGTTTACCCAAAGCTTGGCTTTGACCAAGTGCTGTTTGATGTTGATTTTGGGGAGAAGGAACGGCTGGCAGACCGCCCCTATGCCACTGATGAATTTGTATACGGCAAGATGCTTGAAGATTATGAAGGCATGGGCGATGCCCCAAGATTTATGTATATGCTTACCATACAGAATCACGGCGGCTGGGATATAAACCCGCCCGAATCCGATACTGTTCATTCACTTACCGATTTTGGCGAATACACCGACGACATCAACGAGTTTTTGAGTTGTGTAAACGAATCTGACCGCGCCTTCAGGCAGCTTACCGAATATTTTACCAGCCATGAACGCGATGTGATAATTTGCATGGTTGGCGACCATGCGCCCTCATTTGCAACTGCGTTGGTTGATGCATCAAATCTTGACGTTACTTTTAATCTGCGCACTACGCCGTTTGCAATATGGGCAAACTTTGACATGGAATACTCCTTACCCAGAGAGCTTTCAATGCCGTTTATTGCGCCATCAGTTCTGGAGGCTGCAGGTGTGCCGCTTTCACCCTACTACACACAGATGCTCAAAATGCGGCAGGAAACGCCGGTTATTACGGCATTTAATTTGTACAAAACAAAAAACAACGAAATTTTCAATTACGCAGACAATACAGAATATAAGCACGATATTGATATTTATTTTGATATGGTATATAATAACGTTGCGGACAACAAAAAACGCATAGACAGGATTTTTGCGCCTGTACAATAAAATACAGATAAGGATTTGAACAAATGAATTTACGTTATGATACAGAAATAAAACAATGGATTGACGAAAACAAAGACAGCCTTTTAAACGAGTGGATTGAAATCGCAAAGGTTCCCGCAATACTTGGCGAGCCTGAATGCGACGCACCCTTTGGCAAGGCTTGTGCAGAAGGCTTGGAAAAATGCACAAAGCTGTTTTCAGACCGCGGCTTTTCTGCCGAAATTTTCAAAGAAAGCGGCTATGCCCTGGTAACAATGGGCAGCGGCGAAAAAACAATTGGCATATTTTCGCACAGTGATGTTGTTCCCGTGGGGGATGACTGGCTTTTCACCAAGCCGTTTGAGCCTGTAATCAAAGATGGTGCGCTGATAGGCAGAGGTGTTGAGGACAACAAGTCGGGCATTATGGCAGCACTGTGTGCTATGGAGATAATCAGAAAATACAATATTCCTTTGAAATCACGTCTTCAGCTGTTTATCGGCTCAAACGAGGAAACAGGAATGAAGGACATTGACGCATTTGTAAACGAGCAGCCAATGCCTGAAATTTCACTTATTCCGGACGCAGACTTCCCATGCAGCACCGGTGAAAAGGGAATTTGCCACTTTTTTGCAAGCTGCGATACAAGCTGTACAGATGTTTTGGATTTTTGCGGCGGAGAGGCATTCAATATTGTTCTTGACAAAGCCAAGGCTACACTTAAATACTCAAAGGAATTGGAAACCGAGCTTTGCAATAAGTCAAACGGCCAAATTACAGTTAGTACAACCGACAATTTCATTGAGGTTGAGGCAAAGGGAATTGCAAAACACGCAAGTGACCCTGATGGCTCAATAAACGCAGCATATCTTCTTGCGGAGCTTTTTGCAAGCGCCGCAGCACTTCCCCAAAGCGACAGAGAAATTATGGCACAGATAAAGCACATTCTCTCGTGTCCCTTTGGCACTTCCATGGAGCTTGACCACTGTGACGACCTTTTTGGAAGACTTACCTTTGTAAACGGTATAGTATCGCTTGAAAACGGACACATTAAGCTGTCGTTTGATATGAGATACAGCAGCGCACTTGACCACAAACAGCTTGAAGAAAGGGCAATCAATGCCTTTAAAAGCTTGGGCTGGAGCACTAAAATCGACAGCAACATGAAAGGCTTTTCAATCAGTGCCGACAGCAAAATCCCCCAGAAATTTGAGGATATATACCGCGAAGTTACAGGAATAGAAAAAAAGAGCATCAAGCTTGGCGGCGGAACCTATGCACGAAAGCTGGAAAACGCTTTTTCGGTTGGAACCTTCACCACCACTGCCGAGCATCCCGAGCCACAGCTTAAAATGCCTGCAGGTCACGGCGGCGCTCATCAGTGTGATGAAATGATTGATATTGAAAGCTTTTTCACCGCTGTAAAAATTATAACACAGTATATCCTTGCAATGGATGAAGAGATAAATAAATAATCAACAAAAAAAAACGGAAACAAATTTGTTTCCGTTTTTTTGTAAAGTTTGTCCGTTATGTGCATTTTGACACAGCGTTATTGGGACGAAGATAAAATAGTGCAGAATGGATAAGCCTAACCCGCAGGGGGTACCCGAAGGCGTACTTTGTGTACGCCAAGCGGTGTAGTGTGTCCATTATGTGCCTTTGGCTACAAGGTCGTCAGGACGAAGATAAAATAGTGCAGAATGGACAAGCCTAACCCGCAGGGGGTACCCGAAGGCGTACTTTGTGTACGCCAAGCGGTGTAGCTTGTCCATTCTGTGCATTTTATCAATGTCCCCTACTATTTGTGGTAGGTTTTGCCCTCTATAATAGTAAACGCACGATAAATTTGTTCAGCAAGTATAATCCTCATCAGCATGTGTGGAAATGTCATCTCCGAAAAGCTGAGCCTCAAATCCGAAATTTTTTTTATACTTTCCGAAAGTCCCATTGAGCCTCCGATTATAAAAACAAGCTTGCTTGCGCCCTCAACAGCACTCTTTGAGATAAGCTGTGCAAACTGTTCTGACGGCATCTGCTTGCCTTCAACACAAAGGGTAATCACCTTTGCGCCCTTTGGGATTTTTGCAATTATCCGTTCTGCCTCGCAGTCTAAAACCGCCTGTTTTTCGACCTCTGACGGATTGTCGGGAGTTCTTTCGTCCTTTACCTCAACAACCTCAAAGCGGCAATACGAGGAAAGCCGCTTTGCATATTCCTCCATTGCCGCAGTATAGAACTTCTCTTTTAACTTGCCTACCGTAATTAATGTTACCCCAAGCATTACGGCTGAAAATAATAACCAACGCCGCGCTTGGTCATAATAACCCTTGGCTCAGACGGGTCTTCTTCAACTTTCTCACGAAGTCTGCGCACCGTAACGTCAACTGTTCGCACATCTCCGTAATATTCATAATCCCACACGCTTTCAAGAAGGCTCTGTCTTGAAAACACCTTGTTTGGCTGGCTTGCCAGAAACTTAACCAAATCAAATTCTCTGATTGTAAGGTCAATCAGCTTGCCGTTTTTATAAAGCTCATATCGGTTGAAGTCAAGCATAAACTCACCTATTTCAAGCTTTTCTGTCGACTTTTCAATCTTTTCTTCAAGTGCGCTTTGGTTTCTGCGCACATTTGCCTTTACACGCGCCATAAGCTCACGCACGCTGAACGGCTTTGTTATATAGTCATCCGCACCAAGCTCAAGTCCAAGAACCTTGTCAAGCTCTTCCTCTCTTGCAGTAAGCATAAGAATGGGAACCGAGGACTTCTCGCGGATTTTTTTGCAAACCGAAAAACCATCCAGCTTGGGCAGCATCACGTCAAGAAGTATGAGGTCAGGCTCAACCGTCATTGCCTTGCTGACCGCCTCTTCTCCGTCATACGCCTCAAACACCACATAGCCTTCCTTCTGAAGGTTTATCTTGAGGATTTCAACTATAGGTCTTTCATCATCAACTACTAAAACTTTCTTTTCCAAAATCAGCACCTCCCGGTCTGAATTATATTTTTAATACCCCACATACTTAAGGGGATTTACATACTGTCCGTTTTTTCTTACTTCAAAATGCAGATGTGTACCTGTGCTTCTTCCGGTGTTTCCCATCTTGGCAATAACATCGCCCTTTGCAACTCTGTCGCCCACACCAACACAAAGTGATGCGTTGTGGCCATAGGCGGTCTGGTACCCGTTCTCGTGATTTATCACAACATAATTGCCGTAGCCCGACATCCAGCCGGCATAGGTAACAACTCCACCATCTGCCGCCTTTATATCCGAATTATATGAGCCGGCAATATCAATTCCGTTGTGGTTTCTTCCCCAGCGGTAACCGTAACGCGACGAAAGACTGCCGTAGGTGGGACGTATAAATGTACCCGAGCCTGTCGTAGGCGGACGTTCTTTTGTTCCCACCTTTTCAATCTGAGCAACCGGCTGAGTAATTGTTTCGCTTTCTAACACCTTTTTATCAGTCTGAACGCCGTTTATCTTTGTAACCCTTGCAAGAACCTGAGCTTTACCCTCCTGTCCCTTTTGAGCCACAACAGTTCTGCCCTCGTATATTGAATTGTCCTTTATTTTTTCAATCTCATAGGGCACTGCCTCTGTAAGCGAAACTGTCTGCACGCTGCGTACCGAAAGCAAAGGAATGGATTCCTCCACTTTGATTTCCATGCCTATTTTTATATTGTCAGAGATATTATCGTTCATTGCAAGCAAATGCTCGACAGTTGTATTGTATTTATCCGCAATATCCCAAAGCGTGTCATTTTGCTTTACAGTGTATGTTGTAAGCTCCCTGGTATTGCCCGAAAGTGTGTCAAGTGCCTCCTCGGGAGTTTCAAGCATTGCAATATGCATAAACTCTTTTTTGACCTCTGTATTCTCGCAGAAGTCCACAACCATGTCCTCGCCGATTTCTTCACCAATATACTTTTGCTTATACTTGGCAAAAACCCATTCTGCCGCTTCTTCACTTGAAACGCCAAACATCGCTTCGCCGTCAATGTACACCGCATAACCTTCAACCATAGTGTCTATGTTTGAAAGAAGTGCGTCCTCAAGTGCCTTTTTGTCAGAAAGCTTATCTTCGGCTACAACTCGCCTTACAAACACAGGCTCCTTCTCGTATTTGCTGTCTTCGCCAAAGAATGTAACAAGCTGAGTTTTTACTGCATCAATGGCATCATAAACAACTTCCCTTTCGGTAACCATACCGATGTTTTCACCGTCAACAATAACCTCAAAGCCAAGGCTCCAGTTGAGCATATTTACCACCACGCAAATACCGATAACTGCAACCGCAGTTGCCATTCCGCTGATAATCTGCTTTTTAAACTCGTCCCACATACAACGAACTGACCGCACATACCTGCTTTGTGTGTATTGCGGTCTTTGGCTTATTCTGTCATATTTTTTTCTATCACTAAAAAGCCCGAACACCCCGGACCTTTGTTTTTTTGCGGTTCCTTTAAGAATTTCTCTGGGAGTAAACACCTGAATTTCTGCATCCTCGTGCATATCACATCTGTTACTCAAAAAATCACCTCACAGCCAAACCTTTGTTTTCTGCAATTATATCATAAAAAAATTAACACCTTTTGAAAGAAATATTACAATTTTGTTACAATCAAAATAATTGTACTATAAAAGTTCAAAAAAATCAAGTATTTATAGGTATAATTTCGTTTTTGCAGGTAATTAATATTTGACTTAACGCAAAATAAGTGATATACTGATTTATAATATTTTAAGATACAGGAGGCACTTGCTATGAGTGAAATCAAAAATGCAGAAAAATTAGTTGAAATTCTTCATAAAAATTGTAAACTTTCCCTGGAGCAAGTCGCCGCCATTGCAGAGATGAGCCTTGAGGAAGCAGGCGCTGCAATTGACGCTCTTGAAAAGAGCGGCGTCATTATGGGCTATGGCGCGGTTGTCAACTGGGATAAGCTGCCCTCGGCAAAGGACAAGGTTACAGCATACATTGAGCTGAAGGTTACTCCTCAGCGCAGCAACGGCTTTAACCGCCTTGCAGAGCAGATTTATCAATACCCCGAGGTAAAATCCATGAACCTCATGAGCGGAAGCTATGACTTTGGCATTACCGTTGAAGGTGACAACATCAAGGATATTTCCCTCTTTGTTTCAGAGCACCTTGCACCTATGGATTGCGTTCTCAGCACCGCAACACATTTTGTTCTGAAATGCTTTAAGGAAGACGGTGTTATATTTACCAATACCGCAGAGGACGACAGGGAGGTTATCACGCTATGAGCTTTGAACCTGAAAAATTACTGAGCAGCACTGTCAGCAGTATCCCCCCGTCAGGAATACGAAAGTTTTTTGACATTGTGGCAGAAATGAAAGACGCAATCTCTTTGGGTGTCGGCGAGCCTGACTTTGTAACTCCCTGGCATATAAGAGACGAAGGTATATATTCCCTGCAAAAGGGACATACTCATTATACATCAAACAAAGGTCTTGCCGAATTAAGACAGGAAATTTCAAACTATCTTAAACGTCGGTTTAACCTTACATATAACCCTGCAAACCAGTCTATAGTAACTGTCGGCGGCAGCGAGGCGATTGATATTTTTATGCGTGCTGTCATCAACCCGGGCGACGAGGTTCTTGTTCCCGAGCCAAGCTTTGTATGCTACAAGCCTCTTGCGTCTATGGCAGGCGGTGTTCCCATAGCTGTTACAACCAAAGCCGAAAATAAATTCAAGCTTACAGCAGACGAGCTGAAATCTGCAATAACCCCCAAAACCAAGGTTTTGGTGTTGCCCTACCCCAACAACCCCACCGGCGGAATTATGACCAAGTCAGACCTTGAGGAAATTGCAGAGGTTTTGCGCGGCACCGACATCTGGGTACTCAGCGACGAGATTTATGCCGAGCTTACATACGGAAGGCACCACTGCTCTATTGCCGAAATTGACGGAATGTACGACAGAACGGTTATTGTCAGCGGCTTTTCAAAGGCTTATGCAATGACAGGCTGGCGTCTTGGGTATGCCTGCGGACATCCTGCCGTTATATCGGAAATGACCAAGGTTCACCAGTATGAAATCATGTCTGCACCGACAACCGCACAGTATGCAGCGATTGAGGCGCTGAAAAACGGCGACAAGGACATTGAAATGATGCGTGATGAATATAATGACCGCAGAAAGGTTATTGTAAAAGGCTTTAACGATATGGGTCTTGAGTGCTTTGAGCCTGAGGGCGCATTCTATGCCTTTCCTTGTGTAAAGTCAACAGGATTATCCTCTGCTGATTTTTGTGAAAAGCTGCTTTACAGCAAAAAGGTTGCCGTTATTCCCGGAACAGCCTTTGGCGACTCCGGCGAGGGGCATATCCGCTGTTCTTATGCATATTCGCTTGACAATATCAATGAGGCACTTAACCGGATTGAAGCATTTGTCAAAGAAAATAGATAATAAATTCCTGGGTCGATGTCCACATCGACCCAAGCTTTTGTAATTACGAAAGGACCAAACCATGACTTTTTTATACGATACTCACGCACATCTTGACGACAGTATGTTTGATGATGACCGCCGCGAAGTAATAAAAAAAATCTACCAATCAGGTGTTGGCAGAGTTAATAATATCGGTGCCGATATGCAGTCCTCACGTGCAAGCATTGCTCTTTCAGAGGAATATGACTTCATTTATGCAACAGTAGGGGTACACCCCGGCGAAACACACAATATGTCCGATGCTGATATTGACGAGCTTCGTGAAATGGCACATCACCCTAAAGTAGTGGCAATCGGTGAAATCGGTCTTGACTATCACTATGACGATGCTGACCCTGCCGTCCAAAAGAAGTGGTTCCGCGCTCAGCTTGATTTGGCAAAGGAGCTTAATATGCCGGTGGTAATTCACGACCGCGACTCCAAAGGCGAATGCATAGAAATTCTGCGCGAAAAAGATATACAAAGCGGAGTAGTCCACTGTTTTTCGGGCAGCGCAGAAACCGCAGCCGAGCTTTTGAAAATGGGCTTTCACATCTCCTTTACCGGGGTGCTTACCTTCAAAAACGCAAAGCGCGCAATTGAGGCTCTTAAGGTAATCCCGATAGACCGACTGTTTATTGAAACAGACTGCCCCTATATGGCACCTGAGCCACATCGCGGCAAGCGCAACGACAGCAGTCTTGTGGTTCATATTGCCGAAAAGGTTGCCGAAATAAAAAATCTCCCCCTTGAAGAGGTCATACGCATCACAACCGAAAACGCAATCAACTTCTTCAAAGAGGGAAAAGCATAGTATTTTTTGTCAGGCGGCTTACACAAAACACCGCTAAAATCAATTTTAATATATCGGGAACTATAAATGGCAAAGTGCACTGCATCAGCGCAGCAGCGATTGAAGCTGCTCCAAGGTTTCCAAGATACACACCTGCATACCAAAGCGTTCCTGTTATGTAACAAATCAAAAGTCCCAACAGCATTGACACCGTCAATGTTTTGGGGCTTCTTTTAAATTTCTGGCACAGCCTGCCGCACACATAAGCCATGGGCAAAAATCCTGTCAAAAATCCGCCTGTCGCACCAAGCAGCACCCCAATACCTGCTCTGCCTGCCGAAAACACCGGCACACCCAATGCGCCAAGCAACAGGTATACAAGCACCGACAAAGTCCCGCGCTTTGCGCCCAACAAGCCTGACGCCAAAAACACTCCAAAGGTCTGCAGGGTAAACGGCACAGGCGCCGGTATCCATACCCATGCACAAACTGCCATAATCGCCGCAAACGCAGATATTCGCGTTGCGCTTTTCATGTTTAATTTCTTCATTTGTTTTCTCCGGCTTTCTCTTCAGATACTTCGTTTAACTTGTCATTCTTTAGCTGGGGTATAAACTGCTTTGCAATCTTGCCTCTGCCACGCGTTTTTACATAAAAGAAGCCTATAATACTAAATACCACAGCTCCGATAAAGTTTACAAACAAATCCTTCATGGTATCATAAAGCCCTATATCCAGATACCCATCTACAGCAAGCGGCATACCGTTTACCGCAACGGTCTGTATATCCTCAATCACAACCGGATTTTTTGTACTTTCGCCAAGATAGGTTGATGTAATTGAGCTGATTACAAAATCCTTTTGCATATCCATTCCCAAAAACGCATCGCAGAAGAATTCAAAAAACTCCCACAATACCCCGATTGTCATGGAGAAGCAAAATGCCACAATTGCCAAAAACATCGGTGACAGCTTGAACTTTATTTTTTCATTTCTGTTAAGAATGTCAATAAGCGCAAACCCGATTGCCGCACACAAAAACCCGTTGACCGTATGCAGCATCGTGTCCCAGTACGGAACCTTTGTGTAATAGCTGCCCATTTCGCCCAAAATTTCCGCCGCAAATATAAACAAAAGTATTACTATTTCAAGCGCACTCGGCAGTTCAATGCCGAAGTTGTTTTCAACAAAGGTGGGGATTGCAAACAAAACCAATGTCAAAATACAGTAAAACAGATTTTCATAGTTTCCGTTGATGCACGAGAAAACCATTGCCGCAACAACAAGCAAACGCAGAACAATAAAGACACTGAATGCGCCCTTGTTCTCCTTGATTTTCTTTTTATAGTCATGTCCGAAATTCCGTTTTATTTTTGACATTTAAATTCCAACCTTTTTATTAAGATTTATAAAGACTGTATGATTTATATGACATTTTTTTTAAATAAATTTACAACTACGTTGTCATGAATTGGCTCCGCCATGATTTCTCGCTGTCGCTCCATAAATTGAATTGCCTTTTAATGCACATAGTGCAATTCATGAAATCCTTGATTTCGATTCATGCCGTAAGACAATTCATTGATTTTATCTTTGATAAAATCATTCTAGAATCAGTGTACGATTTAGATGCCGTTATTTAATAGGTTCAAATTTAAACTGTTCATTTAAGTGTTCATCCAATGTACCATCAATTCTATCAAAGTGATGTGTTCCCTCTGACAGTTTTAAATCATTTGCCTGCATATATAATGAAATTGTTTTCCTTATTGGTTCAGGTATCTGTTTCAATGCGCCATACTTTTCGGGAATTTCTGTAAAAACAGTATAGTCTGCCATATCATTCTCTTCAACTACTATATCATTAAAATCTTTAGAAAAATCTATTTCTGTTGTTGATGCCCACTGATACGTCATTCCTACATAGAAAGAAAGCACAATTGTCACAATCCATAATATACCAATAATTACTTTGGATACTTTTTTCATTTAATCACCTTTGCTTTCATTCCTTTTCGCAGTTGTAATTGATGCAATAAGCTTTCTGCGAATAATACCACAATCATTTTTTAAGGTTTTATAGGTTTCTTTATCAAATTTGTTCTTTCTATATATTAGTTCAAGCCAATAATCTGTTTCTGAGCTTTCTTTTAAAGCAATTTCAAGTTTATGAACAAAATCAGACCTGCTTTGAGCATACTTAGCCTCGTGTATATTCGCACCAATAGAAGACGAAGAACGCAATAACTGATTTACATACACACTACAACCTTTTATAGTATCACATATATCCGAAACGGCTATTGCAAATTCTATTGATTCTTCCCTTAATTGATTTTTGTTCTGCTCCATTTTGTTCTCCTTTTGTCGATATGCAAACTAAAGTTTGCTCGATATTTTTACTACCGTAAAATCGATATGTTTTTCGCCATTGCTCAAAACTCGATATGCTATAAATCTCGTTGTCGTAAGACAACATATCGAGTTCGTCAGAACATATCGAGTCATTTTTGACATATCGAAAATTGAGGTGCGAGATTTATATCGACGAATTCAACTTTGTTGAATTCATTCTATCATACTTATTATATTTTATCAATATCCGCCGGACACCTAATGTACAAATGTATATTTTACCAGATTTTTGAGAAAATAACAATATCAGAAATTAAAAAAGGAGCTAAACTATGGATTTTAAAAACAGCGAAACAAAACTAAACCTCATGCGTGCTTTTGCAGGCGAAAGTCAGGCACGCAACCGCTATACCTTTGCGGCGGCAGAAGCAAAAAAACAAAACTTACATGTTGTTGAAGCAATATTTGCCTTTACCGCAGGTCAGGAAAAAGAGCATGCCGAAGTATTCTACAACCAGCTTAAAGCCGTTTCAGGCGAAAACATAAAGGTTGACGGCAGCTATCCCGTAGATATAAACGATTCAATTGCCCAGCTGCTTAGATATGCACAGCACAACGAATACGAGGAATACAATGACGCCTACAAGCACTTTGCCGACGTTGCAGAACAAGAGGGCTTTTTGCAGATTTCAGGAATTTTCAGAAACATTGCCGAAATAGAAAAAACCCACGGCGACCGCTTTGCCCGTTATGCCGAGCTTTTGGAACAGGACAAGCTGTTTGTGTCTGACATTTCCACATCGTGGATGTGCCTTAACTGCGGCTTTGTCTTCAACGGCGTTTCGGTGCCGCCCAACTGTCCTGTATGCAGTCATGACCGTGGGTATTTTATTCGTGTTGAACTTTTGGAAAAGCTTTAGCTCACCGCTTTAAGCTGTAGCGAAAGAACCGTCATGTCATCCTTGACATCTCCGCTGTTCTTTTCAATTGCACATTTTAGAATATTATCGGCTAAATCACCGTCCTCCTTGCCGCGGCAGCTTTCACGGATGAACTCACTCACCCAAAGGCTGCCGCTTTCTCTGTTTTCCACACCGTCTGTAATCATAACTATTCTGTCACCCTCACACACTCTGCGTGATGCAACATCCGCCTCCGCCTCGGGGATTATTCCTACCGGCAGTGACGCAGCACGTACCGTTTCAACCAAACCGTCCTTTTGCATTATAAAGCTTGGCTCTGCACCTGTTTTTATAAACTTTACCTCGCCCGTATACAGGTCGATTATACATAAGTCTATGGTTACAAATGCATCGTCCTCTGACTTCATTATCATAATGGAATTTATAAGTCTGACCGCAGTACGGCTGTCAAACCCTGCATGAAGAAAGCTGTCCAAAAGCTCCAGTATTGCCTCGCTCTCTTTCGCGGCGCGGCTGCCTGTACCCATTCCGTCGCTGATTGCAACCACATACTTGCCGCCGCTGAGGTGCAGCATCCTGAAATTGTCACCGTTTTTGTCAGACGCAGCACGGCAGGCGTGTTGAGTTTCCACGGTGTACCTTTCTGCCTCGGAGAAGCACAGACGTATATACTTTTTGCCGCAGATATTTTCTTCGGTATTCATTACAGGACACTTTAATATTGTTTTCATTAATTTTTCAAGTGAAGTCCTTTGTTTTTCCTTAAGCACCGCACCTTTTAGAACAACCTCAATCTTGTGCCGGCCGCTTTTATCCTGCATCACATTTACATCGCGAGCCTTTATGCCGCGCCGTTCAAGACGTGTTCTGACCTCCCAAGCCGAAACAGCCGCGGGCTTTATATCCTCTGCCAGCTCTGCCGCAAGTCCGTCAATAATTTTTGACATGCCAGAAAGCTGTTCCCCTACAAGCTCGCGGCTTTCTGTCAGCTTGTTTCTCCACACCTTTCTAACACGGTAAATATCAAACTGGTGATTGAGTTCTGTCAAAAGGCCGTTTATATTAAGACACTTTGCCAAAAAATGGTCTTTTACATCATCCTCATCAATCTTGCCTTTTTCAGAAAGCTTGCCAAGCATATCAAACATATCATGGTAGGTCGAATTAAAATCTCTGCCCCAGCATAGCGGAGATTTTCGGCACTTGCGGCACACCTTGTCCGCAGCGGCATCAAAAACCGCTGTAACCTCAACATTTCCGTCATATTCGTTTTTGTCCGAAAGCTTTTCAAGCGTCTTTGACATATTTTCAAATGCCGCCGCAACCGACGCAAGGCGCGCTCTGACCGTTTCCTTCATTTTTACAATGCTTTCGCGCTCACTTTCACCTATGCACAAGATGTCCCGTACCGCCTCAACATAGCTCATTGGGATAAACGCAAAAATTATTGCAGATGCCAGCACCTCAAAAAGTGACAGCACCGACTCCATTGCGCTGTTTGTATATATAACCATTACCGCATTGGCAAGAACAACCCCTGAGATAACTCCGCTCTTTCCGAACTTTGAAAACACTCCTGCCAAAAAACCGCAAAAGCTGAATGCACCAAGAACCGGCATAAAATAATCACTGCCAATTCCGCAAACCACTCCAAGAACCACGCCTGCACCCGTAGAGTAGCCTGCACCGCATCCTGATGCAATAACAAGCAGAATTACAGCCGCTACACAGTTCATTACCGAGAAATCAGAGCCAAGATACATCTGCTTAAGGCTGAGAATTGCAATTGCCGCCACCGCACCAAGACTCAGCTTTGTATCCGCATCAAGCCCGCTTGCAGAAAAATTGCGGTTTCTGATAAAATCACTGCTTTTCTCCATCATAAGCGCCGCAGAAGCCGTAATTGCCCCCTCGCACAAAAGCAATAAAAGCTCAGATACATTAAACCCCTGAAGCCAGATTGCGGCAAACCCCGTAACAAACACACATATCCCTGCCGCAACTCCTGCGGTAACATCGGTGATTTTTACACCCCTCTCAAGCACAAACAAAACCGATAAATATATAATTCCTGCACCTATGTACTTGGCTGCACCCATTCTGTCGCAGGCAACCACACTTCCCAAGCTTGCCAGTATAAACGCCAAAACCGCCTTTAAAGAAAGCTTCCGCTCCTGCGCAAGAAACGACAACCCAAACGGTGCCATTCCCGGCAGCGGCATTGCCATTGCAAGAAAAAACCCTATCACCCTTGCAAACACATCTCTCCTTGAAATGTCAATCTCAATCTTAGGAAACTGCCGTACTTTTTTTATTTTTGCTTTGTACGAATTTATCTTTGCCTCCGTCATCTTTTTTCTCCTTTGTATTTTCCAAAATTTGTAAATTTTCTTCATTATACAAAGAGAATTTTGCACTAAGTGTCGAAATAAAGAAAGAGTTTTTGGGTTTTAAAAAAGTTATAGCGACGAGCCGACAAAAAGTCCGGCACGCCGCCAATGTTTTACTTTATTCAATATTAAACCACGCATCAAGTCCGGGGTATACCGCAGACACGTCAAGCTCTTCTTCAATTCGCAAAAGACGGTTGTATTTTGCAGTTCTGTCTGTTCTTGACGGTGCTCCTGTTTTTATTTGTCCCGAGTTTACCGCCACTGCAATATCGGCAATTGTGGTGTCCTCTGTTTCTCCGCTTCGGTGAGAAGTAACCGCAGTGTATCCGGCACGGTTTGCAGTTTCTATTGCCTCCAGAGTTTCGGTCAAGGTTCCGATTTGGTTTACCTTTATCAAGATTGAGTTTCCAACACCAAGCTTAATACCCTTTTTAAGGCGCTGGGTATTGGTGACAAACAAGTCATCGCCTACAAGCTGAACCTTTCCGCCAAGGCGCTTGGTCAACATATCCCAGCCTGACCAATCCTCTTCTGCCATACCGTCTTCTATTGATATTATAGGATATTTAGCAACCCAATCCGCCCAGAAGTCAACCATTTCTTCTGCAGAAAGCATTTTGTCGGTCTTCCAGAAATAATACTTGCCTGTTTCGCCCTTCTTTTTTGCCTCTTCATACATTTCTGTTGAGGCAGGGTCAAGAGCAATTCTGAAATCATCATGCGGCTTAAATCCTGCTTTTTCGATTGCCTCGATTATTATTCTTACCGCTTCCTCGTCCTCCTTCAGGTCGGGGGCAAATCCGCCCTCATCGCCAACTGCTGTGGAGTATCCCTTTTCCTTTAAAATACCTTTAAGGGTATGGAATACCTCGCTGCACCACTGAAGCGCCTGACAAAACGATTTTGCGCCGACCGGCATAATCATAAACTCCTGACAGCTGACCGAGTTGTCCGCGTGCTTTCCGCCGTTTATTATATTCATCATTGGCACGGGCATGGTTTTTGCGTTTACACCGCCTATATAATTATAAAGGCTCAGCCCAAGAGCAGCCGCCGCAGCCTTTGCGCAGGCAAGCGACACCGCAAGAATTGCATTTGCTCCAAGTCTTGATTTGTTTTTTGTTCCGTCAAGCTCAATCATTATTCTGTCAAGCTCGGGTTGGTCAAGAACATTATAGCCAAGCAATGCGTCCGCTATCTCGCCGTTGATGTTTTCAACCGCCTTTAAAACACCTCTGCCCATGTAGCGGCGTTTGTCACCGTCCCGAAGCTCGCAGGCTTCAAACGCACCTGTAGATGCGCCCGACGGCACCGCTGCACGACCAACATAATCGCCTTCGGCATACACCTCTACTTCAACTGTGGGATTTCCTCTGGAATCCAGTATCTCCCTTGCCGCTATTCCTTCAATTGCAATGTAGCTTTTCATTTTTTATCCCTCCTGAAAGCATGTTAATCACAGTATGTCCTTATTTTTAGATTTTAATATATATTTTGCAAATTTCGGGACAAAATAGTTAAAGCACAAGGAAAGGAGAATTAATATGGCAAACGAAGATACAGTTAAGCTTTTAAAAGAATGTAACGCAGGAATAAAAATGGGCGTTAACTCAATTGACGATGTTTTAGACAAGGTTGACAGCGAAAAATTCCGTAACATTTTAATTGAATCAAAGGAAGAGCATCAGGCACTCGGCAGCGAAACCCACAAGCTGTTAAGCCGGCTTCATGATGAGGGCAAAGACCCCAACATTATGGCGCAGGGTATGTCATGGCTCAAAACCAACGTAATGCTTGCTATGGACAAAAATGACCACACTGTAGCAGACTTAATCACTGACGGTTGCGATATGGGTATCAAATCCCTGAACCGCTATCTTAACCAGTATGCTGCGGCGGATTCTTCGGCAAAGGATATTACCCACCGTTTAATTGACATTGAAGAACGGCTTTCAGACAGCATAAAAGAATATCTTTAACTCTCCCCCATCCGGCAGACAAATTTGTCTGCCGGTTTTTATGTTGCCCCACTCTTTTTTGACATGTATCTAAGTTGAAAATTTTAACAAAAGATTTTATATTACAATTTTGTTACTTTTATTGACAAACACGCTAAAATGGAATATGTTGGTCTCAAACATAAGTTTTAAGTGTTTGGAGTTGGGAAAATGTAAAATCTTTTTCTGTTGCACACCCTGTCAAAAGTTTTTTAATATTGGAGGAACTATTATGGATTCTCAAGAATTCAAGAAAAACCCCATACCTGATTATGAACAACTTTTTCAAGAAGCAGAAGAACATGAACGCTCAAAAAAGACAAACGCAATTCCCAGAATGCTTGTAAAACAGAACCTGCTTTCTATAGTAATTTCAGCACTACTGTACATAATAAAATCGGCTGCATTTTGGGCTATACCGCTTGTCACCTCTGAAATCATCAATATTGTCACACGAAACGACCCAAACATGACACCCAAGCTGATAGTATGTGCCGTTACTTTGGCTATACTGATTTTACAAAACTATCCGCTGCACATTATATATTCAAAGCATATCGACAAAAGGCTTCGCAATCTTGGTGCAGGGCTCAGAAACACACTTATCCGCAAGCTTCAGCATTTGTCGGTTACATATCACAAGGAAATAGAAAGCGGAAAAATCCAATCCAAATTTATGCGCGATATCGAGTCTATAGAGCTTTTGTGTAACCAGTTTGTAAAATCGCTTATACCCAATATTCTGCACGCTGTTGTCGCTATTGCAATTGCCGCCACCAGAAGCGGAATTGTTACCATATTCTTTTTAATAGTTATTCCTGTCAATGTGCTGCTGATACAATTCTTTCGCACTCCTATGCGGTCAAGCAACCACAACTTCCGCAAGGAAAGCGAAAATATTTCATCAAAAGTGTCGGATATGCTTGATATGATACCTGTTACCAAAGCACACGGTCTTGAAGACGAGGAAATTGCAACCCTTGAAGCTATTATTGACTCTTTGCGCAATAAAGGTCTTATTGTTGACAGAATAAACGCACAGTTTGGCTCAATAACTTGGATTATCAGCCAGCTTATGAGCATAGTATGCCTATTTTTTACCGCATACCTTGCAATGAACGGCAAAATAGAAGTGGGAGATATTGTTTTGTATCAGTCATATTTTATCAATATCTCAAACAGCATAAGCAATATAATAAACATATACCCCCAGATAACAAAGGGTATGGATTCCATAAACTCTGTTTCGGAAATTGTCCTTTCAAACGAAGTTGAGAACAACAGCGGAAAAATCCGCCTGCGCTATGTCCATGGCACCGTTCAGTTTGACAACGTATCCTACCGTTATCCCAAAGCAAGCGATGATATGATTAAAGACTTTTCGCTTAATGTTGAGCCGGGCGAATGCATTGCCTTTGTCGGTGCCTCCGGCTCGGGCAAATCTACAATAATGAATATGATTATTGGTTTTATGCAGCCAACCCGGGGCAGCCTGATTATTGACGGAAAGCCAATTGAATATCTCAACCTCAGCGACTACCGTCACTTTATTTCAGTTGTTCCCCAAAACTGTGTTATGTTTTGCGGAACAATCCGCGAAAATATAACCTACGCTCTTAAAAACATTTCTGAGGAACGTCTTCGCGAGGTTGTGCATCTTTCAAACATTGACGAGTTTACGGATAAGCTCCCCAAAGGTCTTGACACCGAGGTGGGCGAAAACGGAGCCAATCTTTCAGGCGGACAAAAGCAAAGGATTTCCATTGCCCGCGCCCTTATACGCGACCCCAAAATCCTTATCCTGGACGAAGCGACCTCCGCACTTGATAATATTTCAGAGTATCACGTTCAGCAGGCAATAAATCATCTGACCAAGGGCAGGACCACGTTTATTGTTGCGCACAGGCTGTCCACCATTCGCAACGCAGACAAGATTGTGGTTATGGAAAACGGAAGATGTATTGAAGTCGGAACGTATTCCGAGCTGATAGAAAAACGCGGCAAGTTCTACGAGCTTAAAAACCTAAACGACGTTGTTGACAAATAAATATTTGATTAACCAAAAACCCGGGCAGACCAAACTGTAGGTCACCCGGGTTTATCTTATTATCAGTTTATCTCTAAGCCCTGAATATCTGCATTGAATATTGTCATTATCCACAAACTTTTTTAAAATTTCCTCCTTGCCAACAAGCACGACCAGCTTTTTTGCTCTGGTTATTGCCGTATACAAAAGATTTCGTGTCATCAATAGTCTGTGGGTATCAAACATAGGCATTATAACCACGTCAAACTCGCTGCCCTGACTTTTATGTACCGTTACGGCATAAGCAAGCTCAATTTCCTCCAGCATACCAAACTCATAGACAACCTCCTTTTCGTCATAGGTCACCGTAAGAGTTTTCTTCAGATAATTTATATCCGTAACAAACCCCACATCACCGTTAAAAACGCCTGTTCCCTTTTCAATACCGCCGTATCTTGTCCACTCAAGATTGTAATTGTTTTTGTTTTGCATCACCTTGTCGCCCATACGGAATACACATCCGCCCGACACCGCCTTGGCGGACTTTGGCATTTCAGGGTTCAACCGCCTTTGCAAAAGCCCGTTAAGGCTTTGAACACCTATCTGGGTCTTTCTGGTGGGTGTAAGCACCTGTATCTGAGATATACTGTCAAAGCCATACGATTTTGGAATTCTGTTTTTGCACAAATCAGCAATGGTTTCGCACAAAAGCTCGGGGTCATTGCAGCTTAACATAAAAAAGTCATTGTCAGGGTCGTTGCAGTAAGGCATTTGACCTTTATTGATTCTGTGAGCATTAACCACTATCATGCTTTCCTTTGCCTGACGGAATATCTCGGTCAGCTTTATGCATTCAACCGACTCACTGTCAATTATGTCCCTCAAAACATTTCCTGCACCCACCGCCGGCAGCTGGTCGCAGTCACCCACCATAATAAGCCTTGCCTTCATAGGAAGTGCCAAAAGCAGGCTGTTCATCAAAAGAATATCAACCATAGACATCTCGTCCACAATCAAAATGTCACAATCAAGCTGATTGTTCTCGTTTTTTGCAAAATACACATTGCCGCTACCCTCTGACGGCATATTTTCAAGAAGACGGTGGATTGTCTTTGCCTCCATTCCCGACACCTCGGTCATTCGCTTTGCAGCTCTTCCCGTAGGTGCAGCAAGTGCAATTGTCTTTCCCTGAGCCTCCATAATATTTATAATTGTATTTATAATTGTGGTTTTTCCTGTTCCGGGGCCGCCCGTAATTACCATAGCAGAATTTTCAAACGCTGCAAAAACCGCCTCCTTTTGAGCCTCTGCCAAAACAATCCCGGTTTCCGCTTCTGCCTTTAAAATCAGCTCCTCAGTTTCGGCTCTGTCCACCTGATATATAAGTCCGCTCATATCGCGAAGCCTTTGTGCAACGCCTCTTTCCGCATCAAAAAAAAGCTTAAGATAAACCGCATCAAAATCGTCCTGACGCTCAACAATCAGCTCGCCCTGCATCACAAGGTCAGAAACTGCATCCTCTATTTCGTCTGTTTCAACCTCTAAAAAAAGCTTTGCCTGCCCGACAAGAGTCATTTTGGGCAAAAATGTATGTCCGTTTAAGTATGCCGAATTAAGAAGCACACTTTTAATTCCCGAATATATTCTCGGCAAAAAATTCTTGGGAAGGTTCATTTCCCCTGACATTCTATCGCATATCTTAAAAGTAAACCCGTCAACTGCTGTTAAGACGAACGGATTTTCGGTTGCCAGTGCAACTATGTTCTCTCCAAAGGTTTTATATGCCTTTACCGCAAGGTTTGGGGTCACGTCAAACCTCTGAAAAAAAATAATTATCTTTTTAAGACCTATCTGCTCAACATACCTCTTATAGATTTCATCAGCCTTGGCTTTTGAAATCCCTTTTATTTCACAAAGCCTGTCCGGCTGATTTTCAATTATATCAAGAGCGTCCTTGCCAAACCTCTCAACAATCTTTCTTGCTGTGCTTCTTCCGACATGCGGCAAAATTCCCGAGCCTAAATAAAGCTCAATCTCGCTTTCAGTCTTGGGCATTATCCGCTGAAACTGCAAAACATTAAACTGCTCGCCGTATTCAGGATGCGATTTCCATTCACCAAAGGCAACTATTGTCTCTCCCTCAGAAAGTCCGGGCATATACCCTGTCAGGGTATACAGCTTGCCATCAGAAGACACATCGCAAACAGTGTAGCCGTTTGCGGGATTTTCGTATATCACGCCTTCAACCATACCCTTCAGCTGCTCCACTGTATTCACCGTCCCTTCAGAAGTTTTTTATTTATTATACTTCCAAAACGGTCTTCTGTCAATCACAATACAGTATTCCCGGTTTATCTCATAGCCTCAGCAAGCTTGCAGAAAAGCTCTTCGCCATACTTATAGCAAAGCAGAAATTCGATTGTTTCGTCTTCAAGTCCGGCTTTTGCCTGAACAATCTCCATTGCCTCTTCAATCGTCATTTGCGTCACCCCCTTGCTAATCTTTTCAAATACAAAGTTCTTCCCGGGACACGCAGTGGCAGAAAAGTCCCTGTGCCTTTTCACCTCTGCCTTGGGATAAAGCTGCCTAATGTATGCAACAAGCTCACGCCCCGATTTTATTTGCACGTCGGTCATAACCTCGTTTTCAAAGTTCCCTTCAAAACAGATTCCGATTGACAAGCTGTTATAGTTTGTACAATGTGCACCGACTGTCCCGATTGGTCTGCCCTTGAACACGCTGCCGTCCTTTCGCACATAAAAATGATAGCCTATGCCGCTCCATCCCCTTTTCAGGTGGTCGGCATGAATGCTTAAAGCATCTCCGCATCCGCCGCGATGATGAAGAATAATATACTTTGTTTCCGCTCTTTTTGAAAGAACTCCCTTCCAGTTGTATGTCATATTAAATATCTGCACAAGCCTCACTCCTTTGTTTCTTTATTTGCCGAGTCAACCATTCCCTCTGAAATTATGTAGGCGATAAGCGATGCTCCGGACATTATAATTCCGGTAATTTCAGACGCCGTTGACTCTGACACCCCAAAGGCAAGCATAAGCGGACCCACAAACCCCGCAACTGCTGCCCAGAATTTTCTGCTTGTAAGCTTTCTTATCCAATCAACTTTCATATCTTTACCTCCGGTTGCCAAATGTTTATTTTATTTATGGAAATCCTCCAGGTCATTTATTCTATGATTAATCACCTTGATTTGTTCCTTTTCCACCTCGTCGGACTGTTCAAGCTTGTAAACTCTTTCAATAACCTTGTTGTGCTTTTCCACCTGCAAGGTCAATTGCTCTATTTTATAACTCTGCAGCTCATTGTGCTTGTCCATTTCTGAAATAATCTTTTTGTTCTGAGCACTGCTGCTGATAATACAAACAACTATTGCCGCACAAGCACTAATTACCGCGGCTATAATGGTCGGCATTTGCAATTTCCTCCTCAGCTTTCTTTATTTCCTCATACTCAGCATCTGTAATTTCGTGCCAGTTTTCCACTCTGTCATTTATGCCAAGAAAAACCTCCTTGCTGTATGTATCACCGTTGGTAAGCACCATACCCTCGGACGCTGTAATTTTTATAAGCTCAATTTTTGTTTTTTCCATTATGCAATTGTCCATCCTTTCTGTGTAGCGATAGCAATATCGCTTTCACTCAATCTTGCTTTTGCATTTGCATGAAGTGTCAAAGTTCTTGTTGTGGTTGTGCCCGAATAATCTTTGAGGGCATTTATGATACTCATAAGACTTTCGCGTGTAAGTAAAGACGAATGCTCAAAAGATATATTTTGTCCTATTTTCCCCTCAATTACTATGTTTTTAAGTTTGTTGGCGTTTTGAAATGTATTATTAAAAGTTTGACTACCATCTTCTTTTAATATCAACTTATCAATTGTTATAAGTTGGTTAGATGAAAACGCCCCTGTAAAGCCGCCTACTCCAAAAGTTTTCAACTCAGGTAAATGTGTGATAGTTGATGCATAAATCATTTCGGCAAAGCTTGTTACATCTGTTGTGTCAAGTTTTACACCACATTCTTCAAGTATTCCGGCAAGGTCTGTAATTTGATTATAAGCAAAAGCATATTGCAGCGAACCTGTCACATTCATATCATACTTGGGTTTAAAATTAACATCATTCCAGTTGTAACCAAAGGCTCTTACATATATTGTTCGCTTTCCGTAATCCTGAAAATTATCCCAAAACTCATCATACTGCGATTTCTTCCCTGCATCATAAACTTTTGGAATGCTTTCCGCCATATCATCAAGGCTAAGCGCGTCGGTTTCAGCGGTCTTATCTCTGATAGCGTCGGCAATAGCCGTCATTTTTTCATTTACTGTTGCCACTACCACGCACCCCCTAAGATTGCCTCGTCAACATAAGCCTTAATTTCCACCTTGTCTGCATCTGTCCAGTAGTCCTCACCTTTCTTTGGAGTGTAACCCATTGCCTTAGTACCGCTGTCTGCAAACGCTTTGTTTTCTGCATCCCACACATACCAGTTGCCGTTTTCGCCTATGTAAGGCTGCTTTGCCATGCTCAAAACCTGAGTATATACATCAGGGGTCGGCTCTTTTGGAGTTTTACCCTCAACAAAGCCGCTTTTTTCAACATTAACCTTAACCGCATTTGCCGTTATTCTGTCACCGCACACTGCCGAAACAGTAAAAAACGGTGCTTTAATAACCTCCCACGGCACAGTGCACATACCCTCTGCAAGAATAACACTGTAATACTCGCTGCCATTTCCAAAGATTGCAATAATGTCTCCTGACCATTCCTCCGTAAATGCAAATGTCGCTTTTAAATACCCCTTGCTGTCAGCCACAACATCAAAGCTGTCTGCTCTTGATATAATCTGATTTTTTACATTAAATTCAAGCATACTATACCCCCTTTACATAAACGTCGCAGTATAGTTCGAAAAAAGATTGCTATTAACATATTTTTCGCCGCCATTCATAATACTGCAAATTGCAACGATGCAGAGTTCATTATTAAACACCTCTACTCCATACCAAAGTGAATAGTTTACGCCTGTCATAAGTACAGTACCGCTGGAAGGATAGTCATAGTTTCCTTTTAATACCAATAATCCTTTGTTGTTTGTCAAATCATAAAAGCAACCGTACGGAACACCTTCGGTAGTCCCATACTCCATTGAACCTATCAGAGCATAATTAAACTTACTTAAATCTACACCTGACACATTAGCAATTGCAAAGTAGATGCGGTCCCCATCCTCTCGTATTAAAGTCTTCTCCATAGGAGTAAAAGAAGCGGTCAGCACTACATTCTTTCCCATGGTTGCAACCTTGGATTTTGCATACGTTCTCTTATCCATAACCGAGCCATCCTCCAAAACCTCTGCCAGCAGCACATACTCGCCATCACTTGGCAAATCTGCTTCAAAGACTATATCCGCCTTCTGAAGCGATGGACTGTAATGTGCATAAACATATCCTGCCGTATTCGGCGTTATCGCTATGGTATAGCCCTCCTCATCAACAGTCAGGCTTACTCCGCTTTCAAAGAAAATAATTCCCTTTGCAACTCTGGCAACCATTTCTGCCGTGCCTGTATTTTCAACACTGCACACACAGCCGTCAAGCTGCACTCCTGACCCGACAAGCGCAGAAGTAAGTGCGTTAAGGTCAGATACATTATAGCTGTCCTTTGCCGTAAACGGCATAACCCCTGCGCCTGTAAGATTTTGTGCTATTTTGTTTATATCATCTGTGCCGTATAAAGCACCGTCAATAAAGCTGTAATTTATAGCCATTTTATTCCTCCAATCCCTTCAGGGTTGGTACAACCCCGAATTTATCCACATCATAATAAATATTGACTGCAGCAACACGCTTTTTCTCGGACTTTTTAAAATCCCCAAACTCCGTCTGCACTCTTACAATGTCACCCAAAGCATAGTCATTGCCGTATTCAATACTCTTAACCTCCGCATGCGTGTTGTCCTGTCTTGTCATCTGCGAGATTTCCGCCGCTGCCTCGGCTTCTGTTTTTATCCCTGACAATACTGCATCCCACCGCCTTGCACCCAAAGCTTCAGCGTTTCCTATGTATATCCATATAGTATCCGGCTTGGTATATGTTATCTTCCATTTGCCATTGGGTGTGTCAGAATAAAGGTACGCTCCCTTAGGGCAGTTAAGCCCGAATGCTTCTACCGGATAATACTCGTTTCCGATCTGATAGTAGCTTTCAGAGGTTATCTCATAGAAGGTATACGCATTCTTGCTCTGTTTGTCCAACAAAGACGGTGAGTTGCTGTAGGCATCCCAGGCGCCCATATCAACAAACCTTCGCTCATACCAGCCTGAATTTGTCACCATATCCTGCTTTTCAACAGTATACTCCAAATCATAAGCCGTCCGATACGAGGGCGAAATCATACACAAAGACTCCTGTCCCGAATACACCGAAAACACAAACGTCTTTTTCTCAATGTCAGGAACAACTTTGAACCCCAAGTCCTGCAAGCCTAAAACCTCACATACCACATCATGCAAGACGCGCACCTTGTCCGTTGAATAACTTTGGTTTTCTCCCAAGCCGGCAAGGTCGCCAGGCGTTATAAAGTCTGCGGCGGCAGAGGCTACTGCATTGCGCGCTATATCCTCCGCTGTTGCCGGATTTTCTTCAAACGCCTCAACACCTCTTTTGGTCAAAAGCCATTCAGGTGTTCTGCCAAATATTGCAATATCCTCACCTACTCGCCAACCTGTTACAATCGCTGCATTTTCGCCTGCCATAAAGAAGATATACGGATTATCCTCAAGCAATTTCAGCACCTCGGTTTCTGCCAACGAAAAATGCAGCTCGGCAGTGCCGTATCCGCAGTAATTTTTTGTAAAATTCAATGATATAAACCTTGGAAAATCCCCAAGTCGGTTAAAGTCAAAATCATAAAATAATATATCTCTCACACTATCACCGCCTCGCTGTACAAATTGTTGTATTTACATTCAATTGTAAAGCCCGAGGTCATATCCCCCACGTTAACCGAGATTATGTTTTTGCCCCTTACAAGCACAAAATCCCCTAAGAACGTGTCCTTTGTAAGATAATTAATCAGGTTTCCGTTTAACGAACTGTTAACCCTTCTGTTTTTTATATCAATTGTCACTGTCTCGTCTGCACAGGGTGCATAGTCAAGCTGTACCGACCTGCCTGTGGTTTGGTTTGTCAGTATAATGCTCTCAACCCCTTCTAACGCTGTGGGGTAGTATATGCTTATAACAGGCTCAACCGAAGCCGTACCTTTAATTTCAATATTGCCGCCAAGAACAATCTCGCCAAGCACCGCAGGAAGCACAAAAGGCGACTTCAGCAGCTTTGTCCGTCTGTAAAGCGGAACAACCGTGTCGTCTGCGTCCTCAAAGAACGGACTGTCGCACACAAACTGCACCGCAAATGTTGCAATATACCCGCGAAGAACACGTGTCACATCAGGAATCTGCACCTGACTGCAGTATATCCGTCTGTCTAAATCCTTATTTTTTATATACAGCATTCCGCTTTGTCCAAACACACGCAAGGCATCTCTCACACATTCGGCAGCATTTCTGCTCTGCACCTCAAGCGCAAGAGTTATGCTGCGCGCCGTGGCTCTTGAGCCTAAAGTCTGCTGTCCGTCATAGCCCGAATACACCGCCGTATTATATTCTCTTGTCACAAGTCCCAAGCCCTCTGTTTCGGTTATCCGCAAGGAAGAGGTGCAACCTCCGCCCTGCATTGTAACCGTGCCAAGCTCGTTTTTATATGTAATTGTAAGCCCCATTTTAGTTACCTCCCCTCAGTTTTGCAAGGGTTGCCGCATTTCTTGCCGAATTAAGCTGCTGCGTGGTTGTGTCTTTTGACGCATTAAATGTAAAGTTATTTGTATAATTTGCAACCGAGCCTGCAGCATTACTTTTTATCATTGTATCCATGACTGCCGAAATACTGTCAGCAATACTTTGCATCTGCGTTGCTATATAGCTCCGCACATCTTCCATAATCTGTGGAATTTTATCCAAAAATCCGTCACCAAACGCATCCGCAGCTCTGCTTCCAAGCTGATAATAACCCTCGGGAATCTCATCAAAGCTCTCCTTTAGAGTACTGATGAATACCGCAGCGGTTTCTTTGTTGCCGCCTTTAACTCCCGAAGTAAGCATCTCTGCAGAATAAACGCCTTCGTTTTTTAGCGTTTCGGCATTTAAAATTCCGTTTAATTGCCATGCCGCGTTGTCTGCAAGTGCCTCGCGCGAGTTATATCCGTCAATAAACCGTTTTCGGGTATCGGCATCTGCCGAAAGTAAATAGCTTGCCGCCTTAAGACCGTCCTTGATGTCCATTTTCGCTATTTCAGAAAATACGCCATCAGGAATGTTGCCCAGATTTTTCAGTTCAATTATCCTGTCCCTGAAATTTTCAAGAAGCTGTATTTCTTCACGGAAGTCTTCAATGCTTGTTTCACTGTAGACCAAGTCCGTTCCGTTTTTGCCCATTCCCTTGAACCTTACTTTTTCTTCTGTTATCCAAGGCTCATCTGATTTAAGCTTGTTGGTCAATTCCTTCTGCAGCTTCAGAATTTTTTCTGCCATTTCCTGCTGAAGCTCTTCTTGCTCTTTGAGCAGCCGTTTGTTATATGCCGCAATTTCCTCGGTGCACTTAAACCATGCGTCTGTGCCCTGTCTCAAATTTTCGTCACGGTACTTTTTCAGTTTTTCATAGTACTCCCTTTCGGTAAGCAGTTCCAGCTCTTTTGCGGTTTTTAAGTTTTCAAGCTCTCGTTTCTGCCGCTTTTTTGCCAGATTTTCTGCGTTTTTTGCTGCATTTTTGGTAAGCGTTTCAAGCTCAACATAGACATTTTCCAATGCGGTAATGGCAAGATACGAGTTTTCACTAAGCCCAACACCGATTTCCGATGCCACCATCTTGCCTACGCTGTTCCACGCCTCGGCATCTGCAAGATTTTCTGTATTATTCTTAAATTCAAATGCCATTTTCCCCATCCTTTATAAATCTATTAATTTAAAAAAATCTCTCCATCTTTTTTGCAGTTTCCTGCTCCTTTTCCTCATCTGTCCGTCTGTCGGGAAGTCTGAATCTATTTTTCATTCTCTCATAAAATTCTCGCTTCTGTTTGTCCTTAATATGCGACAAATCCATTGTCCTGTACCCCACTATCTGCGAAAACCTGCAGCTTTCACTCAAGCACAAAAGCAGCGCCCGAAACTTCCACCAATGCATTTTGGTTTTGCACAAGTCTATTCCAAATTCCGCCAAAAACGAACCCCACACATAATCAAAATCCAAAACCAAATCATACTTTGCCGCCGAAGTTCCTTCACTTTTTGAGGTTTCCTCACCTGCCGAATAGAACCAAAACAACCGCTCAAGCGCCTTTTCGGGATTTGCAGGAAGCACAGGAAAGGCAAGTGCAAGAATTTTTGCCAAAGCCACTGCGTCCTCATGCTCTCTTGCAAAAATAATATGCTCAATCTCTATCCACACCGAAAAATCAGTGTTAATCTCGTATTCCGTTCCGTCTATCTCCACCTTATTGCAAAGTCCGTTAAGTAAGCCTTTCATTTCTTTCTCACACCTGCCTGTATCAATTTTGCCGCATCTATTTGGCTGTTGGTGCCGCCTTGTTTTTATTCAGCTCTTCGCTTAGCTTTGATATAATATAACAGGCAAGCTGTGAAAGGTCGGCAGAATTAATCTGTCTTTCAGCAAAGATTTTCTGAGCTGCACCCTTTCCCAGCAGGCTGTCTATACCTCTGCATAAAAGTTTGCAGATGCCCGAATCTGACACACTCTTTTTATTTGCGCCACGCCCAATCAAGCTAAGCCGCTTTTTTATCCCTTTTTGCAGCCTGCGACACTTAAATAAAGTTTTGTTGCTGATTTGTACATAAAATGAGTTGCCGCACAATACAAGCTGCATTATGGCGTCTGCGTTCTTATGTCTTCCCAACATTTTGGCTATGCCTCCACAAAGGTACAGGTCTGCCAGTCATCCGAAGACTCAGCCTTGCCAACAACCTTTTCGCCCTTCACGCGAAAGCTTCCGCTGTACTTGTAAAGGTCAACGCCACTGCCCTCACTCTCGGCAACAACCGAGAACTCGCGCTTAATTGCGGTTTTTTCTTCACTTTCAAGGTCGACCATTATTATTGGTCTTACCGCCTCCGCGCCAACCTTTTCCTCATTGAATATGCTTATAATATCATCATGCACCGCATTTTGAGAAAACCTGTCAAACCCAAACGAAATTGACGGATTGTATCCCACAACGTCGGTCTGTTCAAACTCCTCGTCAACATACTGTCTGGAATATTCTCTTGGGTTCTTTGATGTCACGATTTCATCAAAGCCCTTCATCCGATAAAAAACATACTCTCCCGAACTTCCTTCAGGAACGCCGTAAAAGGCAAGCTTTTTACATCTCTTTACCACTGCTGACATTATCCATCCTCCTAAAAATTATTCTTTTGCAGCAGAAATGTCCCAAAATTTAAATCTGCCGCAGTTGTGCTACGCACTGTAAAAAATTATTTCAATCTCCGCTTCATATCTTGCATCAACACTTGCCGTCGAGTCCGGAGCAAACCCTCTTGTTACCTCGCATGAAATAACAGTTTTTTTGTCGCCCAGTTCAGGCAATTGTCCTGCATGGCTTTTGCTGTTAATCCAATTCTCAATATCACTGCATTTTTTTGCAGTCTGACGGTTTATACTGTCTGCACCGCAGTATTCGCCGCGCATGGCAAACACAAATTTTCTGCTAAGCAGCCTTCCGCCGTCGGTATATTTTCTGCTTTGCCCTTTTTCTTTGGTCGCTTCAAGCGAATACGCCGGAGCCGCGCCGTCAAGATAATTTACGCATACTCTTTCGCCGTCCAGAAACGGACAGTCGGAAAGAAATCTCGCCAATTCAACAATCATATTTTTCCTCCTTGTCCGTCTTATCTGTAAACATACTCTGCCTCAATATGCCAGTGCCGAAATGTGCCGTAATCATTTTTTCTTACCGCAGCAATCCGCCTGCACTCTGACATTTTCAGTACATCAGTTTTGCCAAAATACAAAAGGTCACCCGGATTTACCTCATCAAGCAGAGGCAAGCTTATTCTAACATCAAACGTATCACAGCGCCGCACTCCGGAAGTCTGCTCACGCACACGCTTCTGCTTGTGAATCCATGCGCCAAAGCAGCCTTTTCGCACAAAGCTTTTACGGGCTTCGTCAAGACAAAAGACTGTCACAACACCATTCTCAGGCATGAGCGTCCACCCCCGCATACATAAGCCCCGACTTCTCAAGTCTGCGCAAGGCAACTTTTAACAGCTCATTGTTAGCATTTTGTTTCTCTGCAAATGTAACCGAATATCCGTCAATGGTTTCAGCCTTGATTCCCTGACGCTTTTCCTCTAAATACATCAATTCCGCCATTTCGCACAAACAGAGCTTTATTTCCCTGTCAAAGCTGCCGCAATAGCTCACGCCAAAACCGCCAAGAACATTTTCTGCCCTTCGGATATACTTTTCAAACTCCTCTGCGGGGAGAGTTGTCTCTCCGCCACAGCAAAGTTCATTATAGTAAAACGCAAAGCTTATATCAATTTTTTGCATCTTTACCACCGCCTTCCGACTTTTTGGTTGCCTTTTTTGTTCCGGAAGGCTTTGTCTTTTTTTCAACAAGACCAACTGTCCGCATGAGATTCCCCCTTTCTTATTTGGGCGTCAATTATGCCTCCGCCTTGTGAAGATAAATTCCGCCTACCTTGTTCTCATATACGTCTGCAATACCGTAAGAACGATAGAAGAACTTCCATGCATCCGAAGTCTGATTTTCCTCAGGTGTTACAACCTTGCTTACAAGGTGCTTCTGATACTGAATTGCCGCCGACTTCTCAACAACCATAAAGTTAATATTTCTGCCGTTTGCATTCTTTACAAAGTGACCTGCGGTTTCGCCTTCTTTTGCGCCGTCATAAAGGTCAATAGCAGTATAGAATCTGCTTTGCGGAACCTTGACAATCTGAGCAAAAGAATCCAGCACCGCCTTTGACTTTGTGGTGTCAATATTCATTACACCGTTATAAAGTGTCGGGGTAATGAAAAGGATTCTGCTTTCTGTAGGAACTTCAGCCTCGTCCATTGCGTTCTGCGCTGCAATAAGTGCCGCAAGAGTGTCATTTGCGTCCGCAAGATTACCGCTTGCACAGCCGATACCCTCTGTCTGAGCATACTGAGCAAAACGAAAGGCATCAATCTCGGGTGCAGCCTTAGTTCTGATAAACTCGGCTGAAAGCTGACCAAATGCAACGCCTGCACTTTCTTCATTGTCCATTGCATCAATGGTGAACGAACGGCCTCTTTCATAGTTAAAAGTAACCGTTTCATTTGTAAGCGTCACGTCACCGCCCACATAGCCGTTTTCACGGCTGTAATCCGCAAGACCGTCCATTGACATCTTGGGGATAATAATTTCATTTGCATTTGCACCCATTCTTACAAGACGGTTGTTGCCGTCAAGCACGGATGTCACAGATGCAACCTTATAAACCTCGTCAAGTACGTTTATGTACTGCTTGAATTTTTCAATACCATTTGCCATAATTAAAATATCTCCTTTTTATATTAGTTTTTAAATCTGAGGCCCAAGCCCCATAATTTCGCGCACGTCACCATCAGTAATCTGCCCGCCAAACCCCATGGTCGACGATATTACTGACGGAACGTCATCCTTTGGCATAAACAGATTATCGCGTCCCTTTGCAAGCTCTTCAAATATCTCACCGTCAGCTCTGCCCGCATTTTTTTCGTCCCTAACCGCGTCCAAAAACTCTGCAAGCAATCCGCGTTTGGTAAAATCATTTATAAACCTCGCATTTCCTGCCGCACACTCAAAGCGCTCTTCCTGCTCCTTACGGCTTTTTGCCGATGCCGCCTCTGCCTCGTTTTGGTCAATGACTTTTTGCAGCTCCTCAATTCTTACCCTTAATTTTTCTGCCTCACACTGACTTTCCTCAAGCAGCTTTGCCGTATCAACGCCTGCAGCCAGATCTTCCTCTGCCTTTGAGAGCTTGAGCTTTAACTCCTCAACCTCTCCCTTTGCCTTTCCGATTCCGCGGGAATGTATATCCAGAATTTGCTTTAATTGTTCGTCTGTAATTCCTTCAACAATCCCTCTTAAATCATCTCTTGTCATAAGCTTATAACTCCTTTCAGTTTGTTATCGCAGTTGCTTTCTGCATTTATCCGATAGTTTAACGTCATTCCGGACCAACACCAAAACTATATTTTGGTTTTTGAAATCTTCTTCTGATATTTTTGCGCGCCCCTTTAAAGCATCAAAATTATTACTTAACCCGCAATCATTCGCTTTGCGGTTTCCTCGTCCTCACCAAAATACCACATCCTGAACTCCCACGGCTGCATGATTTTGGCTTCAACAAGCTGACTTTTCTCATCAAACTCGGTTTTTCTGTCTGCCGCAATGCTGTCATCAAAGTCATATTCAACACTGTACTCGCCTATTGGCGCCAGATTGTAAAGCGTACACCATACATCCATCGCATAAATCAAATCGTTAAGAGCATTTTTCAGTGCCTTCTGGTTATCGGTAACAGTAGTATAGCTTCGTTGCCTTGATACCCTGATTTCTTCAGCGGTTTTGTCGTTGTTATTAAGGGTCGAAAGCGTACCGTACGCAAAGCCGCAGTTAAACTCTATCTGCCTGAATATCTTGTCAAGTCCGTTTGCAAAGGCTTCCTCACGAATTTGCGGAGACCATTCACGGAAGAAATCCACATCCTCAACGTCAAGTGTTTTATAAAGCCTTCTGTCAGGAAGCTTGGGTCTGCCGTCCTTGTCACGCTTAAACGCCATGGCGTTTGCAATCAGCGCGCGCTCTCCGCTTTCAAACTCCCATAAAAATCTCTCGTACTGTCGGTCTGCATCACGTATCAGATTTACCGCATTGGCAAAAACCGAGCTGCCCACCGGCGCCCCGGGCTCCAAAACATTTGCAACCGCAGGTCTGAAGTAGCCAAAAAGCGGCTTTTTGACGTTTCCTATTACAATACTTTCTGCAAGCTGTGACCACTCCGCAACCGACTTAAGAGGTATCTCGCGCCCGATGCTTCCGCGCGTTATACTTCTGAAGGCACGGTTTGTAATCTCATACTGACCTTCCAAAAGCCTGTGCATCTCCAGCCTTGTATAAAACGCACCGTCCTTCGTAAGCGTTTGCGCAAAGACTGCACCTGTTATACGTCCTGTTTCATCAAAAGCCGTCGGAAAGAACTCGTCCGCATTGATAAAATCCACTTTTATCTTGCCTCCTGCAACATAGGGCTTCATTACAAGTCCGCCCTTGGCACATCCGTATTCCACAGGAATCCTGATGTTCTCTATCACCTGCCTGTAGCTGTCATTCAGGTATTCTGCCCTTTTTCCGCCTGTAATTTTTGAATTTAATTCAAGCGTTATCATTCTTGCCATTTCAAAAGAAATTGCCGCAGGCAAATGCAGTCCTCCCTCATTCTCATACAGCTCGTTCCATACACGCTGCTGCTCTGCCATTTGAGGTGATATGGCAATCTCTGCTCCCAAAATACTCTTCAGCGAATTTTTATCGTACATTCCCACTTTTCTCCTTCCAAAAATCTCTTTTAATCCTTCAAACATAATTTTTTCTCCTTTTTAAAGCAACCTCTTTGCGGCAATCGTTGCACAAAAATATCTTATATCATCCATAGCATGGTCCGACTCCTTTACCACCCGGTCTTCCTCTTTGGTTTCATCCCACGAATATATCCCAAACTCCCTTATGGCATCCTTACAGTCTTCAGAAAACAGCAGCTTGCCGCTTTGCAAAAGCGTGCCGGTGATTCGGATTCCGTCAAGAACATTGTTATTTGCCTTTCTTACGGCAAACCGCCCGTGCCGCCGTATTGCGGTGATAAAGCTTGCCGCAGACGGGTCAACTATTACACACTTTATAGCCTTGTCCCCTGCCAAATCCTCCAGCATCCTATAATACTCCTCATCCGTCAGCTGCTCTCTTTTCTGCCTTCCCGAGTAATAACTCTCGCAAATTCTGACCGCACACGAATTATCAAGGCGCCACAAGCCCATGCTGCACGGATTGAGAGTTCCATAGTCTATTGAAATATAATACTCTGCCTCTCCAAATTGCTCCGGTATTTCACTTACAATATGCTTCTCTTTATCAAACATGGGATAAACAAGCCCCTCAGCACTGCACCACTCGCCAAGAATAAATCTTTTGTAAAAAACTCCTGTATACTCCTTTTTCAGCTCCTCAACATACCTTTCGTCCAAAAACGTATTGTCGTCTATTAAAAACTCCATTATAAAGAAGTCAAGCTCGTCGCGTCGGTCAATATAATTTATCTTAAACCAGTGATTGGGGTTGTCGGGGTTGGTTGTTCCAAACAGCTTTGCCTCGGATTCTGAAAGTCTTGAAAGCAACATATTGAAAAAATCCTCATTAAAAAGAGTAATCTCATCGCAATACGCTCCCTGAAGGGTCATCCCGCGAATTTTACTCTCTGCCCCCGAATCGTTTACCCCCTCCAGATAAATCCTTCTGCCAAACAGCTCTCCTTCTTTTTTTGACAGTGAATATTTAAAATTATTCTTTCCTGCCAGCACCTCAAGCAAATCCAGACAATTTCGTTTAAGCGTAGTCAGCGTCTTTGCTGTCATTATATACGCCTTATCAGCAGGCATATTTCTTATCCATATACACCACAGCACAAGGCTTATCCACGTCTTGCCCGACCTGACGCTCCCATGAAGAATATTTATCCTCCGAAGTCCGCCCTTGGCAATCTCTAAAAGCTCGTTTTGCTTTTCTGTAAGCTTTTTGTACTTTCTCATCTGCTCACCTTATATCCTCAAAATCTCCAAATATTTCTGCCAGCGTACCGTCAGACGCCTTTTCCTTCTCGTCCGCGCCAAACCTTTCAAGCAAAGTCCCCATCACCGACGAAAGCTGATTAAGAGGCGCATTGGCTATGCGTTCTTCGCTTTTAAATTCCTGCATTATTTTATCAACAATGTCGCACGCCTCTTTCTTTTTTGAAAGTATATAATCCGTAACAAGACGGTCCTCTGAATTTGCCTTGCTGTTTTTTTGTGTTTTCATTTCCTCGCCTCTTTCTTGTTTCAAATTATACACGGACAAAACGGACTTTGCGGACAACTTTCAAACTTAAACAAATTTAATCCACGGACGTAACCTTTTTTAAATACCTCTCCGAAATTTTGCGAACCCCTTCCTCGGTGTTATAGCCGCCTGTCATGTATGCAACCTGCCGCCACGTCATGCACTTTGCATAGCGATAATAAATTATCTGCCGTGTTAGGCTGTCGTCAATGCTGTTTATAAACTCATTAATCTTATCCCTCAGCGCCGTACACCGTCTTACCTTTTCGACAATCTCCTTTTCTCTTAATGCAATCAAGCTCTCCAGCTTGGGATTGCGCGTTTCCCCCGCTCTGCGCCTTGCCTTAATCTTAAGCTCCACAAGCTCCTCTGTTTCATTTATGATTTCTTTATTCAGGTAGTACACCTGCATAAGCTCTTTTTTTGTCATCTTAACCCTCCGTTTTTTATATTGAATCAAGCCTCAGCCTTCTGTATCCGTAAAACTCCAAAAAACATTCCTCAGAGCAAAAAATCCTTTTCTCCCTATCCTCACACGGCTCATCATCTGCCGCATCAATTCTTCCTTTGCATTTTACACAAACACAAGCCTCCTCATTCCGTTCATAGCTTCCAAATTTTTCTGTCCTCAAAATATTAGGGTGCGTCAACTCCATTCTACACCGCCTCTTTTTGTCCCATTTTTGGGACTTTTAAGTTAAAAAAATATTTTGTTTTGTAAATTACTTTCATTTTCCCTCCTGCCGTTTCATTTTTGGGACAAACATATATTACCAGAATTTTCCTGACTTGTCAACCCATTTTTGAAACTTTCTTGATTAATTTTAAAAAAGTGTTGCAAAAATGAAACATTTAGGATATAATAATCTTAAGGCGGTGAACCTGAATGTTACACAATGAACTAATAAAAAAATCAAGAAACGAAAAGGGAATAAGTCTTGGAGAACTGTCACGGCTTACAGGTATTGCTAAATCAACCCTACAGCGATACGAAACCGGAGATACCAGAAAAATTCCCGTTGAGGCAATTTCAATGATAGAAAAGGCACTGAATTTATCTTCGGGCACATTATTGGGCTGGGATAAAGAGGAACTTTATAAAAACCTCCATTCCCCCGATATTACAGAAGAATATGTCGAATTTCCCGTTATCGGCGAAGTCGCGGCAGGATATGAGCATATTGCCGTTGAGGACTGGGAAGGCGACAAAATAAAAATTCCATCAGAATATCTTACCGGTCACGGCAAAGATGACTATTTTGTGCTGCGCGTAAAAGGCGACAGCATGTATCCGCAATATCAGGAGGGCGACAAGGTTCTTGTGCTGAAGCAGTCCACCATGGATTACAGCGGTCAGACAGGCGTTGTGATATACGGCGACGAAAACGCAACCCTTAAACGCATCGAATACAAATTTGGCGAGGACTGGCTAAGGCTTGTTCCGATTAACCCCAACCACCCGACGGTAAAAATTGAAAACGAGGATTTGGAGCATTGTCGGGTTCTTGGTATTCCCAAGCTCCTTATTCGCGAATTTAAAGACTGATACTGGACAAAGCCAAAATTATATTGTATAATATATTAAATTTACATTTTACGAAAGAGGTTTTTTGTATGAGCCGTGTTAATATTTTAAACCACAGTCTTTTGACACATAAATTCACTCTTCTTCGAAACAAAGACACAAACGTTAAGGATTTCAGAAATCTTGTATACGAAATCGGCAGACTTATCGCATACGAAGCAACAAAAGAACTGCCCATGCAGGAGGTATCCGTCGAAACTCCCCTGTGCAAAACAAATGGCAAGCTTGTTGAAAAGCAGCCTGTTCTTGTTCCAATACTGCGTGCAGGTCTTGGAATGGTCGAGCCGTTTCTTGATATTATTCCTGCCGCAAAGGTGGGTCATATAGGTCTTGAACGCGACCATGATACCCATCTTCCCTCCGAGTATTACTGCAAGCTTCCAACCGACATTGCAGAGCGTGAGGTCATTGTTCTTGACCCAATGCTGGCAACAGGCGGCAGCGGCAGTGCGGCAATTGAATTTATTAAAAAACGCGGCGCAAAGAACATCCGCTTTGCCTGCATGATTGCCGCTCCCGAGGGCATCGAAGTCCTTCAGAAAGACCATCCCGACGTTGATTTGTTTGTAGGAGTGCTTGACGAATGTCTTAACGAAAACGCGTATATAGTACCCGGTCTGGGCGACGCAGGCGACCGTCTTTTCGGTACACTTTAATTTAAAATACAAAAGGGGCTGTTTAAAAACTATGTTTTTAAACAGCCCCTTTTTAAATTTCCATAAAAACTATTCGTAATCCACAACATCAACCCACGAGAGCAAAAACTCTCTTTCTTCAGGGTTGCCCTTTACCGACTGCGATGCCGCAACAATAGGCATCCACTTTTGAACATACTGTCTTGCTGTGTCGCTCTTTTTGCAGAACAGCTCAAGATACTTCTTAGCAAGCTCTTCCTTGCCTGCAAGGCAGAACAAAAGGTAAGTTCTTGCAACATCCGCAGATGCATTGCCGCGTGTTGCGTGTGACCAGTCCAGTATATACGGTGTGCCGTCAGCAGTAATTATAATATTACTGGGGTTAAAGTCACCGTGACAAACCTTGTTGTGCTTGGGCATGGAATGCAGTCTTGTATGCAGCTCATACCGTGTTGTAGCATCAAGGTCTGCCATTGAAATCTTTCTGTCCATCTTATCCTTAAGGCTGTTAAGGGCAGGCGCAGTCATTGAATGTACCTTTATCTGAAGGTCAACAAACATTTCAAGATGCTCGTCAAGCTTTTCAGGATTTTCGTCCATGATTGCCGCCAACGTCTTGCCTTCAATAAACTCCGATACAATTGCCCACTTTCCGTCAAAGGTTGTTACCGCTTCAATCTTGGGTATATTAAGTCCGGTTTCTTCAATTCTTGCCTGATTAAGAGCCTCATTAAGAACATCAGCCTTTGAGAAATCCGCATCAAACAGTTTTACCGCAGTATCGCCTTCGCGATACACTGTCTTATTTGTTCTTACCGCAATTACATTATCAAGTTTCATATTCGTTCCTCCTTTTCAAAAAATCGGCTTTTACTTTCCGTAATATGCATTAAGGTACATATCCTTGATTTCGCTCATCAACGGGTATCTGGGGTTCGCACCCGTGCACTGGTCGTCAAACGCCTGTTCTACCATTTCGTCAAGTCCGTCCATAAACGCCTTTTCATCTATTCCGTAATCCTTGACCGTTCTCTTAATGCCAACCTTTTCCTTAAGCTCTGCAATAGCCTTGATTAAATTCTCAAACTTTTCTGCATCAGTCTTGCCGCCAAGTCCAAGATACTCAGCAATCTCAGCATAGCGAGCCATTGTGTGCGGATGGTCATACTGAGAGAACGTACCCATCTTAACAGGTGTTTCGGATGCGTTGAACCTCATAACCTCTTCAATCATCAGCGCGTTTGCAACGCCGTGAGGAAGGTGATGGAACGCTCCAAGCTTGTGAGCCATTGAATGGCAAATACCAAGAAACGCATTCGCAAAAGCCATACCTGCCATTGTAGCCGCATTTGCCATCTTCTCTCTTGCCTTCACGTCTGTAAGTCCGTTCTCGTACGCCTTGGGAAGGTACTCAAAAATAACCTTAAGAGCCTTAAGTGCAAGTCCGTCGGTGTAGTCTGTCGCAAGCATGGAAGCATAAGCCTCAATCGCGTGTGTCACAGCATCAATACCCGATGCCGCAGTAAGACCCTTGGGAGCTGTCATGTGCATATCTGTATCCACAATTGCCATGTTGGGCATAAGCTCGTAATCCGCAAGAGGATATTTAACCCCTGACTTCTCGTCTGTAATAACCGCAAACGGTGTAACCTCCGAGCCTGTTCCGGCAGATGTAGGAATTGCAATAAAGTACGCCTTCTCACCCATCTTGGGGAAGGTATAAATTCTCTTTCTTATATCTGAAAATCTCATCGCCATATCCATGAAGTCTGCCTCAGGATGCTCGTACATAACCCACATAATCTTGGCAGCATCCATCGCGCTGCCACCGCCAAGTGCAATAATGCAGTCAGGAGCAAACGCAGTCATCTGTGCCGCGCCCTCTTTTGCACAAGCAAGTGTCGGGTCAGGCTCAACATTAAAGAATGTCGCATGCTGGATTCCCATCTCGTCAAGCTTCTGTGTGATAGCCTTTGTATACCCGTTTTCGTAAAGGAAGTTATCAGTAACAATAACTGCTCTTTTCTTGCCCATAACCGTTTTCAATTCGTCAAGGGCAACAGGAAGACAACCCTTCTTTATATAAATCTTTTCAGGCGCTCTGAACCAAAGCATGTTCTCTCTCCTCTCGGCAACAGTCTTTATATTTATAAGATGCTTAACCCCGACATTCTCCGAAACCGAATTGCCGCCCCATGAGCCGCAACCAAGTGTCAGCGACGGAGCAAGCCTGAAGTTATAAAGATCACCGATACCGCCCTGAGATGAAGGTGTATTAACCAGAATACGGCAGGTCTTCATTCTGTCTGCAAATTTTTCAAGCTTTTCCTGCTCTGAAATCTCGTTAAGATAAACCGAGGATGTGTGTCCAAAACCGCCATCCTCAACCAGTCTTTCTGCCTTGTCAAGTGCCTCATCAAAGCTCTTTACTTTATACATCGCAAGCACCGGAGAAAGCTTCTCATGTGCAAATTCCTCTGAAAGCTCAACACTTTCAACCTCTCCAATAAGAATTTTTGTTTCTTCAGGAACGTTAACACCTGCAAGCTCCGCAATTTTGTATGCAGTCTGACCAACAATTCTTGCATTAAGCGAGCCGTTTATAATAATGGTCTTTCTTACCTTGTCAATCTCATCCTTCTTCAGGAAGTAACAGCCGCGATCAGCAAATTCCTTCTTTACTGCCTTATAGATACTGTCAGGCACAATAACCGACTGCTCTGATGCGCAAATCATACCATTGTCAAAGGTCTTGGAATGAATAATCGAGTTAACCGCAAGTGTAATATCCGCTGTATCATCAATAATCGCCGGAGTGTTTCCTGCACCAACACCAAGAGCAGGTTTTCCGCTTGAATATGCTGATTTAACCATTCCGGGGCCGCCTGTCGCCAAAATTATGTCTGCTTCCTTCATAACAGTATTGGTCATATCAAGGCTCGGTACATCAATCCAGCCGATTATTCCTTCAGGTGCGCCTGCCTTAACCGCTGCTTCAAGAACAATTTTTGCCGCCTCGATTGTACAGTTCTTTGCCCTTGGATGCGGTGATATAATAATTGCATTTCTTGTCTTAAGCGCAAGAAGACACTTAAAAATCGCAGTAGATGTTGGGTTTGTGGTGGGAATAACCGCAGCAACAACACCAATAGGCTCTGCTATCTTTTTAATTCCGTAAGCCTTGTCTTCCTCAACAACACCGCAAGTTTTGGTATCACGGTACGCATTGTAGATATACTCAGATGCATAATGGTTTTTTATAACCTTGTCCTCGGCAACACCCATTCCGGTTTCCTCAACCGCCATTTTAGCAAGCGGTATTCTTGCCTTGTTTGCCGCCATCGCAGCCGCTAAGAAAATCTCATCAACCTGCTCCTGAGTGTACTTGGCAAACTTCTTTTGAGCTTCTCTTACTCTAAGAATTTTCTTCTCAAGTGCCTCAACGCTGTCAACAATTACATAGCTTTTGTTTTCCATCTCAATTCCTCCCATATTTAATATTTATATCCAAACGACACCTCTTCCGTGCCTGAAACAAGTATTCTCCATTACTCCAATACTCACTTTGTTATTATTTTAACATACTTTTTTAAATTTTGCAACTGTAAAATTAAACTAAACATATTGCATATATTACCACCGCTTTGTTATTCTTGCCGTGATTTGTACTATTATATAACAAAAAAATCATCGCAAACATCTGTATCGCACCTTTTCGATGGCGGTTTTTGCACATCTAATTAACAACTACGAATAGAAACGTTTTATCCGCTTTGCGCCTTACTTATCTTTCCGCTTTAACCATTCCGCTTTCCGTAATCAAAAAATTCATTTTTACATCATACAGGTCTGCCGCAATTTCATCACAAACCTGAAAGTCATAGCATAGCCCGATTTTAACCGCTGATATCCTCTGCAAAAGCCTGTCATAACAGCCCTTTCCAAACCCCACTCTGTTGCCAAATCTATCAAATGCAATCCCCGGCACAATAACCGCATCAATTTGTTTAAGTTCAGCAGCTTCGGTGCCGCATGGCTCAGAAACCGAAAACGCACCCCTTTTAAAAAGGGTATCCTCCGCGGCATAGTATGGAGTTATCTCCCCTGTATCTTTGTCGGTCACAGGAAAGACCAAGCGTTTTCCGTCGCGGCATGCGGCTTTTATAATTTCCGCAGTGTCAACCTCGTTGCCAAGCGGCATATACAGCATAATGCAGTTTGAATTTTTATATATCCGGCTTTTAAGAAAGCTTTCCGCCGCCACGCGGCTCTTTTGAGCAACCGCCTTGCTGTTCACTTTAGCACGTGCAGCTTTGTTTATATCTCTAATCTCACTTTTTTCGTGCTTCATATTAAGCCTCTACCCGCGCAACCCCTGTTTCAACAGCCGCCTTTGCAACTGCCGCGGCAACTGCTTTTCCAACTCTCTGGTCAAACGCCTTGGGTAAAATATATTCTGCACAAAGCTCCTCATCCGAAACAAGACCCGCAATAGCATACGATGCCGCCATTTTCATTTCTTCATTTATGTCAGACGCGCGTACGTCAAGCGCACCGCGGAAAATTCCCGGAAAGGCCAAAACGTTATTTATCTGATTTGGGAAGTCCGAGCGTCCCGTTCCGACAACAGCCGCTCCTGCCGAAAGCGCCAAATCCGGCATAATCTCGGGAACAGGATTTGCCATGGGGAACACAACCGCTCCCTTTGCCATGCTCTTTATATCTTCGGCTTTCACAATATTCGGTGCTGAAACTCCTATAAACACATCTGCACCGCAAAGCGCGTCCGAAAGGCTGCCCTGCACCTTTTCAGGATTGGTTATTTTACTCATTTTGGCATGAGCCTCGCTAAGATTTGACATTCCCTCGCATATTATACCAAACTTATCGCAAAGAATAAGATTTTTAACCCCCAGCCTGAGAAGATGATTTGCAATCGCCGTACCGGCACTTCCTGCACCGTTTATTACAAGCTTAATTTCATCAAGCTTTTTTCCAACCACCTTTAGTGCATTCAAAAGCGCAGCGGCAACAACTATGGCTGTACCGTGCTGATCATCATGGAACACCGGTATATCACAAATCTCTTTAAGCCGTCTTTCAATTTCAAAGCACCTCGGCGCCGAAATATCCTCAAGATTAATTCCGCCAAACGAGCCTGAGATATTATAGATTGTCTGTACCAGCTCGTCAACGTCCTTTGTCTTTATGCAAAGCGGAAACGCATCCACATCGGCAAATTCCTTAAACAGAACACACTTGCCCTCCATAACCGGCATTCCTGCCTCAGGTCCAATATCCCCAAGTCCCAAAACTGCCGAACCGTCAGTAATTACAGCTACAAGGTTGTGCCTTCTTGTAAGCTCATAGGATTTATCCACATCATCCTTTATAACAAGGCAAGGCTCCGCAACCCCCGGAGTATACGCCGTTGACAAGTCCATGCTGTTTTCAACCTTTGCGCGGGCAACAACCTCAATTTTTCCCTTCCAATCATAGTGCTTTTCAAGTGCAGCCTTTTTTATATCCATCAAAATGACGCTCCTTTAATAAATCAATAAGATAAGTATACCTTTTTTAAAAATGCTTGTCAATCCAAACTATACAATTTGCTGTAGTTCCCTTAAGCCGTACTGTTTATTTTTATTATTCTAAATACATTAAAAACAAAATATACTTATATTAATTAATGTAAATTCAAAGAAAGGACACGATATTATATGAAGATTTTTGTAATCACCAAAAAGACCGGAGCACTTTGTCTTGTGTGCTTAATATTGTTTCTGTCTCTGGTTTACATAGGAAAAAGCGACATACTGCCGGTATCAGGCGCAAAACGCGATTTACCCATTTACTGCGTCCAAAAACCTGAAACCGAAAAGGTGGTGGCTCTCAGCTTTGACGCCGCATGGGGCAACGAGGACACAGGTCAGCTGATAGACATTATGAAAAAATACAACGTAAAAACCACATTCTTTGTGGTGGGTGGCTGGGTTGATAAGTTCCCTGAATCCGTCAAACAGCTCCACGATGCAGGTCACGAAATAATGAACCACTCAAACACCCACCCCCATATGACGCAACTTTCAGTTGACAAGATGAAGGAAGAAGTGGAAAAATGCGACAATAAAATCCAAAAAATAACCGGCGTAAAGCCCACCCTTTTCCGCGCACCCTACGGCGACTATAACAACGCCGTTGTCGGTGCAATGCGTGATACCGGACACTTCACAATCCAATGGGATGTTGAAACACTGGCAACAGTTGGAAACCCTTGCCACACAAGGGGTTGATAAATAGAATATCGGTGCAAAGCTAAATAGCTGTTCTAATACTCCGGTTTTAACCCTTTACTTGTTTATTCATGGGTGCCGATACAGCAATGCCCGCAATCATAAGTCCAAACCATATCAATACCAGATTTCCCCAACCTATTACAGCAACAGCATTAGAAAACAACATACTTGATGCAGAGGCCGCCATATAACTTACAAAATCAAGAAAACCCGTAGCAGTAGATACCATTCCCGTATCCCTCAAACCCGGACAATATCTGCTCCATATCATTGAGGCTGCACCATTTGCTGCCATAATTGCAATTACTAAAAATACAATATTAAGTATAGGCATTTTAACAAAATATACCGCAAGAAAAGCTATTGCCGCAGTAACAAACGAAAGAAATATAGTAAGCTCCATATTTCTTCCCAACTGTTCATAGACAAACACGGCAATAAATGTTGTGAAAGAAATTATCAATGTAGAAACCGTAAATATACCTGCTGACAATTCTGCTGAAAAACCAAGATACTGAGAAACATAAGTAGGCATCCAAAAAACAACAGTTGTACGAACAACTCCTGTGATAATTGAGATAAATGTAAATCTTATTATACGATTTTCAATTAATACTTTTACCCCGCCCGTTTCCTTCTCTTTTTTGTACTGATTATATTTAACAATACCGCTTCTCTCAAAAAACAAAAATGATACAAAGCAAAAAACACCCATTGAAAAAAGTACAATACTGCTTATCCTAAAAACCGTCTGCCATGCAAAAAAAGCTGCCATTAAGCCTGCAATGGGAGAACCGAAAAACGACGCGAAGGTATAACCAAGACTACATCTCACTGCATATTCAGGTTCAGTATTTTCCGAAACAACCTTTGTCATAGGACCATATATCATAGAAAGAAAAAATCCGGTCATTCCATAAACAATCTGCGCAGAAAACGGGTATTCTGACATATACGGAAACACTATATTGGTAATACCTGCAAGAATTAATCCAAAGCTTATCATATATCTTGCTTTTATTTTATCCCCTATTGCGCCGTTTAGCAGTTGTCCTACAGCATAAAAGATAAAATACATAGATGACGTTGTTCCAATGTATTCTGTTGTGTAATCGGTTTGTTCTATCATCTGAGGAGTAACGGCACCTAAAATATTCCTTGCAATATATACAGCAAAATATGATAATGAACACAGCCCTCCTATTATAAATGCATTTCTTGCCTTTGTATTTTTTATAACAACCATTTTATATCACTTTCCTCCATAAATTATTTACTCTTAAACCGCCTTACAAAAGTAGAAAAGTCATAATTTTTATATTTGGGTAAAATACCTCTGTACATAAGTTCAGCTCCCCCGAATTGTTCCTCTGTATCAATGTCCGTATATTGAAGGCTTTCGTCCAGACCCTCCAATTTTAATATGGCATCCTTAGTATTCGGCAAAGCCAAAACCCTGCAGCCAAATAAGACAAATTCAGACTTATCTTTTGCCACAATCTGCCAACTGCAATAGTTTCCATCATACGGACTTTGCAATCTGTAAAAGTCACCCGTTCTTACCAGTGTTCTTATTTCATTATAAAATTCAATTTGCTTCTTTACTTCTTCTGTTTCTACAGCATCCATTTGTGTGATGTCAAGCTCATATCCAAATATTCCTGCATAAGCAACATCCGCTCTCGTCTTAAGCGGTGTTATCCTGCCAACCTGATGATTTGGCGACGCAGTAACATGTGCAGAAATTGTACTTAAAGGATAGCACATAGATGTTGAATATTGAATTTTAAGTCTTGATACCGCATCAGAATTATCACTTGTCCAAATTTGCGGAGAATACGCCAATATCCCTGCATCAAAGCGTCCGCCGCCGCTTGCACAACCTTCAAAAAGAACATCCGGAAACTTTTCCGTCAATGCATCAAGCACCTTGTAAAGACCCAGTGTATATCTGTGATTATAGCCTTTACACGGCATATCTGTCATCATTCTGTTGTAATCCCATTTAACATACGAAATATTTGCATTCCCCAAAATATCACTTAAAGACTTGATGATGTAGTCACAAACATCATTGTTGGATAAGTCAAGCATATACTGATTTCTGCCAAATGCGGGCCGTCTGTCCGGAACAGAAATAGCCCAGGCAGGGTGAGTGCGATAAAGCTTTGAATCGGGATTAACCATTTCAGGTTCAAACCAAAGACCAAACTTTAACCCCTCATTATTTACCCGTTTCGCAAGACCATTTATTCCTGAAGGTAATTTCTGTTTATTTACAAACCAATCACCCAGAGAGGATTTATCATCATTCCGCTTTCCAAACCAGCCGTCATCCAAAACAAACAATTCTATCCCCAAAGCCTTTGCCTTCTTAACTATCTCCATCAGCTTTTCTTCATCAAAATCAAAATATGTAGCCTCCCAGTTATTTATCAGAATTGGTCTGTCCATATTTGCCCATTTGCTTTTGCAAAGGTTATTTCGATATACATCATGCATCTCTCTGGACAATCCTCCAAAGCCGCTGTCCGAATAGCATAAAACACTCTGCGGCGTGTAAAAGGTTTCGTCCGGCCTCAATTCATGTTCAAATTCAAACGGATTTATTCCCTGTTTTACCCTTACATTTCCATATATATCACATTCCACAACAGTCGAATGATTTCCGCTGTATATAAGTGAAAACCCATACACTTCGCCTTTTCTCTCTGTTGCATCCTTTGAGCAAAGCATCACAAAAGGATTCACAGCATGACCACTGCCTCCTCTGGCATTTGATATATCAAGCTTTTCGCCAAGCCTGATTTCCGTACGGATAAACTCTCTTTCCCTTATCCATGCACCGGGAAAATAAACTAAATCATACTCTCCCTTTTCAAAGTCAATACTTGCACTGTAGCAAGTCTCCACGGTCATGACTTCATCAGCAGTATTAATAAACTTCGCACTTCGAAGAATAATATCATACTCCTCAAAAACGGTATATGACAAAATCACCTCCAGATTGATTATGTTATCTCTCAATGTAATCTCCAAAGTCTGTGCTTTTTTGTCGCCTGAAAACACACAGGGCATACCCTCTATCTGCTGAACCTCATTTTGTATAATGCAATAATCCTTATACAAAAGCCGCGAAACGCTGTTTCCATATTTATTTTTTACCGAATAAGCAGGGCTTCTTAAATCTGTATAGCCGTATGCCGGATACTCCAACAATGATATTTCAAGACAAATGCCCTTTTCATCATAAGACATCACACTTCTTGACTCGTTTGCAATCCTTGCACAGTAATCCATATCTGCCAGCTTTTTGCCATAGTGATAATGAATTAAATCACCATATTCGTTTATTAATATGATATAGCTTGTACTTCTCCCTTGTAAATGAAAAGTGTTTCCGTTCTTTAAAATCATAAGATTGCCTCCTCTATATATTTATCTATAAGCAAAAGGAACTCTAAAACCTTATTATTGTCATATATATAATCAAACAGTATAAATGCATGGTCTGTCTCTTCTAACAGTTCAATTTCAGAATTAAACCCTTCCAGATTAAGCCTTTGGCTCAAACGGATGCTGTCCCTTACATCTACTACCTTATCCGAACAACCATGAACAAATAAAATATTAGAACATTTTTTACTTTTTCTACTCAGAAGATTAAGCTTTTCTGCCAAATTCTTGTTATTTGATGCCGCATATAAAAACTTCTCTTTTAACTGCAAAACCGGATTGCAGGCTACAACAAAGTCAGGCCGAATTGTTTCATCCTCAGCCATCGCAAGGTTGACAGCCAAATATCCGCCCGCCGAATCACCCATTACAATTTTGCGGTCTATAAACCTATAGTTTTCGGCAATAAATCTCACAGCATCGTTACAATCCTCAATAATATCCCTCAAATCAACTCCATCCAAGGCTACACTTCTATAGCTGAAGGAAACTCCCACAAATCCCTTTGCCGCATAGTAAGCACTGTGCGCACTCATATCACCGCCATTCCATAATTCATTGTCTTTTATCCCGGTTGTCCATCCTCCGCCATGTATGCATATCACCGCAGTGTATTTTTTTTTCTTACTAAACCCCTTGGGCAAATATATGCGCAAAGGCAGCTCTAAACCATTTACATTTTTATATATTACGCTTATATCGGGTACTATTGCCTTATAATCTGTCTTCAACACGCCTTCACCTCCACCGTCTCCACAAAAAGAGAGCCTGATTTCCTATATCACATATAGACAAATCAAGGTCTCTTTTAATATTTCAATACAACTATGCATATCTATCTGACAGCATATTCTTCATAATCTTTACTGCAAACTGCGCAGTTTCAACTTCAAAACCCTTACCAAAGTGATTTAATTCCAGTTCCATGTTGTACACGCCATTATATCCAACCTCATCCAAAGCATCAAATACATCATTCCAGTCAATTGTTCCTGTCATAGGAATTTTATGCTGGTCAAATACTCCGTCATTGTCATTTAAGTGAAGGGTGCTGACTGAGTGTCCCAGCATTCTGATAACATCCGCAGCTGACGGCTGTCCGTATCTGACCGCTTTGTTTGAGTGACCCGTATCAACACAGGTTGTCATATACTCTGCATTGTCGTCTATGGAACACAGCCTGTTATATCCAATGATAAACTCTTTTATAATACCAAAGAAATCACAGCAGTTAAACCCGGTAGCATCACCAAAGGTCTCCATCGCAAGCTTTATCTTATATTTCTTTGCAAAGGGAATGATACTTGAGAACATTTCGAAATTCAGTTTATGCATAACAGCAGGCTCTGTGTCAATGTTTCCGAGCCACACCGGGGAAGGGCTGTGAATTACACAAACCGGTGCGGCAAGAACACTTGCCGCAAGACAATCCAGTTGTGCATTTTTTATCAAAGCCTTATCCTGTGCCTCGTCATTTCTAAAGCCTTCTATTCTGCCATGAGTCTGAGCAAATTCTATTCCTATGTCATCAGCAAGTTTTTTAAGCCCGGCAAAATAGGTCGCAACCTCATCCTCACTTTTACTGAAGATACAATCTGTATTTCTGTAATCCATACGCAAAGTAGAAAAATCTATGGCGTCTGCCCCGATTTCCTTTGCAATTTTTATCGCCTGCTCATCACCATAAATGACCTGCAGTGGTCCTGTTGAAAAACTTACTTTTTTGTTCATAACTCTGCCTCCCGTCAATGGCTAATATGCGATAATACTTTTTAAGCTTGCACCCGTTGTCAGTATCATAACCTTTTGTCCGGGTTTAATATTAATATCACTTACCGCCGTGTACTTTTTGTATTCGTCGCCTTCCTTGTGTATAAATATTTTTTCCTTTATACTGAACACACGGCTTGAGCCTGTACTGTCCAGTTTAACGGAAAGCCGGTCTGCTGTTATCTTGTCAACGCGCGCATATATAAGCTTAAACTGTGCATCAGGCTGCCATGGACTGGTGTTGGCAGCAGTCGCATAATAATATCCCGTAAGAGCCGAATACCCTAATGATTCTTTATCAGCTACGTCAAAAACACGCTCTATTTCATATATCTCGTCTCCCGACAAGGAATACCTGATAATATCACCCGTCTTTAAAGACGTAATCGGAATTTCATAAGCCGATAAATCTGACGATTCATAAAGCAGGTACGTACTTTCAAGAAGTGTAGTATCCTTAGCCTGCTGCAGCTTGCCGGAATCATATATATCCGTTATATAATCTCTCACTATATATGAAACCTTCTCACCGTTAGAAAGATTAATACCTGTTACCCTTATAGCAACATCACCGCTTTCCAGCAAGGTGTGCTCTACTTCATTCAAAAGCATAGCAGGTGCGGAGGTGCTTCTTATGGTCGTTGTATGTCCTCCCTTAAATGTCTTGTAGGCTACACCAAATTCAGGATACCCAAAATCGTCTGCCGAGAAAAACTTAAGTTTCTTCAGATAAGCACTTCTCTGACTGGTTTTCAAAATTCCGCTTGCATTCACCACATCAAAATACTTGTCATATCCACTGTTTGGAGCAATGCTTCCACCCATATCCTGCGGAATAACAAACATTTTTGTTGAGGACAACAGTGGTAAAGCCATAATATCGTTATCCTTGAACATTCCGCCTGCAGTGCTGTTATACCTGTAGGTTCCTCCGTCATCGTATCCGCAGTCAACCATGTTGCTCTCAGGCTCACGTGCAGCATTATAATATTCAGTATCTAATGCTGTAATCTTACCGTCACGCATTTTTACAACAGCAACCTTATCCTTAAAATACGATTCTCCTAAGCTTTTTACCGCATTTGCAGTTTTGCAAAGAGTACCGTCAATTAACACACGGTCTGCAAATTCAGGATATAAAAACTCTTTATTCTCAGTGAAAATCTTCAATCTGTCCGGCATAAACGCACCGTCAGCTTCATCTGCGTCACATATATAGGCAAGAATATCCTTTTGTTCAAACACAGAATCATCAAAAATCCAAACCAGCTCATCATAATTATTAACAGCAAACTTAATATCCGTTCCCGCCTTAAGAACCGTCATCTCTGCCTTATGGTTTTTGTAGTATTCCGACAGCTTGTACGAAATACCGTCTACCACAACCGAATCAGCTGAAATACTTTGTACCCTTCCGGTTACCGTTGTGCTGTACGATTCAATACGAACCGTCTTGCCGCTTTTTGACGCATAAATATAAACCAAATCATTTTTTGCAAGCCTTGAAACCTTGCTGTAGTTTCCGTTTTTATGAACATTTGTTCTTGCAACATCCGGCAGACTTACAAACGAACCGTCAATTGCAGTAAATGTAATCACTCCGCCCGATGCCCGTCCGTAGTCCAAAACCAATATCTGCGGTACATCAAGCATAATTACATCATATACCCTATCATCATCATTATCAATAAGTGTAATCTCTGCATTTTCTGCTTGAAAATCCGCATTTACCCATTCAAGGTCGCAAACGCCGTTGCGTATTACATCAACACCGGCCTTAAGCGATGCAGAAATCAATTTATTATTATTGTTATAATATTTGATTTCCTTCTTTCCCGAAACATCCGCACTTACCAGCTGATTTGACCTTATATAAACCTCATTGTTATCCTGCTCCCACGCACAGACAATTTCTTTGCTGTCATTGTAAAAGTACATTACATTTTTACCAAAATATCCGTTTAAAATATTTTGGTCATCATTGAACTCCCTGCCCCCTACAATAACAACACCCTCATCTCTGCTGCTTTCTGAAATAAGTGTTGTGGCAGCATTTCCGTTAAATACAGCCTCACCAAAGAAAAGATTAAACATCTGTTCCAGATAGGTCTTATCACTCTCTCGGTAATTTACGTCAATATTCTCCTGTTTATCATCCAACGCAACAGAATTTACTATCATCGGATGTGCCATAAGCGCATTATAGGCAATCCGTGCCGCCTGTGCCTTGTTTACTGGCTCGTAATAGTTTTCATATTCAACATCCGAAAGCAAACCGCAATCTCTTGTCACCTTAAGAATACTGTTTTCATAAGGACCTATTACCCTGATATATTCCGAATATCCCAAAGCATAGCTTACCATTTTCAGAAAATCAATCAACCGCACATCTTCTTCAGGATAAAAATGCTCTGCATCCGCAAGAATCCCCAAACCATTTAGATACTCAACCGCTGCCGCATACTCATGCTCCGACGGAACATCAGCATAAACACTTCTTGGGTTTTCGTTATCAGGCATATTCATCAGCCTTGCAACAATATCTGCAGCATATCCCCTGCCCACCAAAAGATGTCCGCCGAATTCGTTTTCATTAATTCCGTCAACTATACCCAGTATTTTCAAAAGCTTTGCATATTCGCCAAGCTCAGTTCCCTCTAAATCATCAAAGGTATCAAGTCCCTCTGCAACAGGGTAATCATAGTCAATTTCAAACTCAGACACAACCATGTATGTCATATTTGAAATAAGACGCACATAGCGGTATGTAGTCTTTGCTCCAAAGCTCACTTCAAGGTCGCTGTTTCGTTCCCCTGCGTCAGGCTTTTCACCTATTACAATTGCATCAGAAAAATCATCCTTGTTGGCAACCTGAATTTCCCATAACTTTCTGCCGTTTTCCTGATCAATATCGCGCCTTGACCTTGCCACAACCGAATTGATAACAAACGGCATACCAAGGTCAACCGCAAGATAAACCTTTGCTCCGCCAACCGAGCTTCCGGTCTCTATTGAAGTAATAGTATTAAGCTTTCCGTCAAATGCATTATCGTTGGGATAACCATTTGTATTTGCGCTTGAAGTATAGACAATCGGTGGTTTGTATTCGTCATCCGCAAATACAATCCCCTGAGGGATACTCAGTACAACCAGTATTAATGCTGCAAAAAGAGATAAGAATTTTTTCATACCAGCCCCTCCTGTTCAAGCAACATAAGCAGTCTGTGCACAATTGCCGCTGCCTCTGCACGCGTTGCAGTTGCCTCCGGCCTGATTGTTGCATCATCGAATCCGTTAATTATTCCGTTTTGATTTAAAGCATTTATTGCAACCCATGCATAATCCGCTATTTTTTGACCGTCTGCAAATTTGTTCCCTGTGCTGTTTGCTTCAAGAGCCAAGCCCTTCTTCAAAGCAGCACGGTAGCACATCACCGCCAAATCCTGACGGGTTATATTTTCACCTACACCAAAGGTATTTTCATTTATACCGTTGGTTACATCGTTTCCGCAGGCAGCATTAATATAGGTATAATGCCAATCCTCACTTGCGGTATCAAGGAAGGTGCATTTATGATCCTCATCTGCGCTGTGCAACGCAAACGCAAGAACTATCATCTTTGCAAATTCTTCTCTTTTTACCGACTTTTCAGGCTCAAACGCACCATTTCCAACTCCGCTTATGATATTAAGCTTTGAAAGATTGTTAATCGCCTCAACTGCCCATGGAACATTCTTTAAATCAGAAAACGCAGGCTTAACAGCAGAAGCCGCAGGAGCTGTCTGCTCCGTCTTGTTATCGTCTTCCTTCTTTGTCTCGCTGCCAATGGTGACTCCACCGCCACCACCGCCACCGCCTCCGTCATATACGGGAGGTGTATTCGGGTCCGGGGGAGTTACGCATCCGTCAACCATGGTCCTTATCATTCCGCCAAAATCATTGTAGTAGGTATCCGGAATATTTGTGTCAAGTTTTTTTGCAACCTCAATAACTTCAACACCCTTTTGGGTGAAATAAGCAAGGTCAATACCAAGAAATACCGAATAGTTGTTTAAAATATCCGCAACCCCTTGATACGTTTTTCCCTTTATCTGTGACAACGCATCGCAAAAGCCAATGTTTGCCGTTATTTTGTCGGCTCCGCCCTCAACCGTACGGTAGCTCTCTGCAAACGCAGCAATACTAAATGTGGGCGTAATAAAGCCTGAAATCATACTGCCGTATCTATTGTAAGCCTCGGTTATTTTAGCCGAATCCTCACTATCGAGGGCTTTTAACAAATATGTGTACTGCAAACAGGTCTTTAAGGTTTCCAAATCAGAAATTGATTTAGCACTGCCCCCAAGCAGCCCCGATGCCATTCCGGCTCTTGCAGTTACAAAAAATTCACTGCTCGCCTCCATATCCGCAAGCGGTATAATTCTTTCAACAACCTCCTGAGAAAGCACCTTGTCAACACTTATTCCATTTTCTATTGCCTGCTTAAATCCAGTTGCCGCTACCGTGTTAAGATTTGCATAGCAACTGCCCGCAGTAGCCTCTGCAACACACCACCCCTTTACAGTTACCGGCGTGCTGATGCCTGTTACATTATTCACAACAGTCACCAATACCGAGTATTCGCCAAGCTCGTCGCCGTTATTTGTATACAAAAGCTCAACTTCAACAGGGCTTGTAAGACCGTCGGAGTTTGTACTTTGAGTATGCCATACATCACCGCTTGGGTCGGTAACGGTTATATTAAATGTACAGTTTTCAAAATCCCCTGTTACAGGAATTGAAATCTTAATCCCTTTTTCTGACGGTTCTATTATAGTACCCTTACGTATACGCTCCTGAACCTCAAGCGCAATCTGGTCAACTATACCAACAATAACCGTCCCAAATCCGGTAAGATATGCATCAGGAATGGTATTATCAATTCTTTTTGCAACCTCAAGTGCAGTTGTTCTGTTTGTAAGATAAGTAATATCAAAGCCTAAGTCTTCATATCTTTCAGTAAGAACCTGTGCAATTTTTTCAGCTGTCGCTCCGTTTATAAACGAGATTGCATCCGCAAATTTAATCGCACCTATAACATTTGCTGCATTCACCGTCTGCGGAACTCTGTATGCCGCCTCAAACTTCTGAAGATTTACTCCTTCAGAAAACAACCCTGAAAGCTCTGCCGCATAAGCCGCACAGGCAGTCTGCAGTTCATCGTTTACGCCCCCGGCTGCCGCTTTAAGAACAACCGCAAGCTTAAGCAGATATAAAACATTCTCTTCACTTGAAACAGCATCAAATCCTGCATCAACAGAATCATTAAGCACAGCATCTCTGCCCCAAACAAAATATTCTGACAAAGCTCCAAGCTCGCTGAGTGCCACAATATCTGTTACACTGCTTTCCGTAATAACGCCATCACTTACCGCCGTATTTATAAGACCTTCAAAGCTGCTGCCGGCAACATCTTCAATATCTGCATAAAAGTCTATTTTCTTCTGATATTCCTCGTTGATTCCCGTTGAATATACCGCAAGGTTTCCAAACTGTATAAAGTAATAATTATATTTGTTGTTCCCCTTTGTCTGCGCCAACACAATGTATTGGTAAGCATTGTTGCTTGGGTCAACATCTATTGTATAATCACTCTCAATATCCAAATATTTGTAATTTCCGCTGTTTGGACAGTCGTCAGCCGTAAACTGCCTGATTATATCCATTTCTGCATTCTGCCAGTCTGTTGTCTTCACCTTGGGGTCATTTGATCCATAAAAGGTCAGTCCCTCTATAAGAGTAGATTTTATTGTTCCACTGCTGTCCCTTGGAGTAATAACCAATTTGGTAAGGTCATACATATCCCCCAAATCAAGACAAGCATGAATAATAACATCATCGCCGCCTACGGGATTATAAACTTCATGATACCCGTTGCTTGCCCCTGTACCTGCCGCCGTAGACAATCTGAAATAGCTTGAGCCGCTTGATACTCCGTTTATCAGATTTGAAAGCGGTCTTAAGTTTGAAGTCGAACCGTCCATACCGCCCTGAGGATGTGATACCGAACTAACCACAGCCTTGGGGTTGTTTGAAGGCAGTGCCATATTCTTTGCCACCTTCACCACCGTTGCCGTTGACGGGTCTGCCCATACCTGCAGGTCGCCAATAGTCAGACAACCGTACGAGCTGCTTCCTGCCATAGTAACCACAATATACCTAAAACTTTTATCCGTCAGCGGAATCTCCAAATCTGTTGTCTGGTTTAACTGATTGCTCTGATACATCTCTGTCAAATCCGACGCAGATGCCCATGCCGCAGTTGCCGCTGTTGAGTCATTACTTCCGTATATGGTAACAGCTCTGTGTGACCACACAGAATAACCCTGACGCGGTTGCAATACCAATTTTTCAATTGTATATGTAGAGCCAAGGTCCATGCATAAATGTATCGGTGACGAGATGCTCGGCTCGTTGTTTGCTGTCTGACCTGTGTTTACTGTTACACGAAGATAATTTGCCGCCGAATTATCGTTCAGATACGAAAGTGGCTTTACTCCTGCATCATATCCTCCATTGGGATGTGTTGACGAGGTTACCGCTGCACCCAAGGCAACATTCATTTGGGTATCAGCAAAAACGGGAGGAATACTCAGCTGCATTACTACAAACACAGCCAATGTCACCTGGGAAATCAATCTTAGTATCTTTTTAGTCATATTTCCTCTCCTTTTAAAATCAATACTGTTTTGGGGACAAATTATATTTGCCCCCAAAACTTAAAAACCAAAATACAATTAATTATTTTTTGCGTATACTTCCATCTCACCAAAGCCCCAAGCCTTGTATCCATTACTTGGTCTTACACACAAAATATATCTGAAGCTTTGTCCCTGTGCATCAATAACCTTTGAATTTGCATCAGTTATTGAAGTGCCTGTTGTAAGCTGAGTAAGTGTTTCGCTGCTGCCGAACTCGTGAATCAGTGTTGCGTTTGCATCCAGAAGTTCCTGCGTAATAGCACTGCCCGAAGCAATATTATTAATCCATGCAATGTCATTAAATCCGTATATTGCCATTCCCTGAATATTATTAGCTTGCATATCACCTCTGGGAAGTATCTTTATACACTCTATGTTATACTGAGCACCTAAGTCAACATACGCGTCAAGCATCGTTGTATTGTAACCTGCATTGTTTGCGTAAAATACCGTGGCTGTTTTAACTCCATTTTCTGTAACCATATAAGCTGAGCCGTCACATAGACCAAAATGCGCGGTCTGACAGTAATTGGTATTTGTATTTCCAAATATGCTCCATGTTCCATCGGCTTTTTCATCAAAAGCAACCGAATCAACTGTTTTGCCGCTTGCCACATTCTTCAGTCCGTATGTGTAAACCTCATTCATCATAACAGGAACACAGTCTTCCATATCATTCCAGATGTAATATCTGTATTTTACATTTGCTGTATCTCTTGGCATAGTGAGCTCCAGCTTTGACGAAGACAGGCTTGCCTCTGCTACATCAATATATTTAACATCCTCAAGAACATTATTTCTGTACTGAGCAGCAATAAGAGTTACACTGTCCATATCGGTAAACATACCGGTGTAGCCTATGCTGTCTGAAATTGATGCATTAAAGCCTGCTCCGGGACTTGGATACTTGCTTGATGTAGTTACAAGCGCACCATCTACAGCCTCCGGGTCTGCGAATACTGCCATTTCACCGAACTTCATATAATAATACTGATATTTATTATTTTCAAATGGCTGTGCAAGAACAATATATCTGAACTTCTTATTTTTAGCTTGCAGCTGTGATAAATCTATTTCATAATCGTCTGCTATTTTAAGATAGCTATAGTTACCGGTACTGGTTAAGCCGTCTGCCTCTGTAATTTTCTTTATAGTATATAAATCAGCATTTTCCCAGTTTTCGCCTTTAACAGCCGGATCGTTACTTCCGTATACGGTAAAGCCCTGCATAAGCCATGATTCCGGACTTGCTATATCACTTCTGGGACTTATTACAATCTTACTTATATCATAAATATCTCCCAAATCAAGGCAGGCATGAATTGTCTTTCCTGTTCCGACAGGTGCATATTCATCGCCGCCACTTGTTAAATATGTCAAACAAAAATAATTGCTGCTTTTTCCATCATTAAGATTTGAAAGGGGTTTTACTACACCATCTTTTCCACCATTAGGATGTGTTACCGATGAAACATTAACATTTGCATTGTTTGAAGCAAGCGCCATGTTCTTGGGCACAGAAACGGTCGTCGCCGTTGACGCATCTGCCCATACCTCTAAGTCACCTATGGTCATAGCTCCGTATTCCGCTTTACCCGCCATAGTAACTACAATATAACGATAGCTTTTATCTGTAAGCGGTATTTCCAAAGCTGTAGTCTGGCTCAGTGACTCTGCTGTATAAAGTGATGTCAAACCATACGCCGACGCCCAATCAGCAGTTGCTGCCAAAGAATCATTTGAACCGTACACGGTAAAAGCTCTCTTAGTTGCAAGGGCATTGCCGCTACGGGGTTGGAAAACTAATTTTTCAATTGCATAAGTAGAGCCAAGGTCTACACACAAATGAATATCTGCAGAAGTGTTTGGTTCATACACTAAATAATCACCCGTAGCTCCTCCATAAACAGCTGTACGAAGGTAATTAGAAGTCGAACCGTCAACCAAATAAGACAGCGGCTTAATGCTGTTTCCATCTTTACCGCCCTGCGGATGCGTAGCTGAGCTAACGGCTGCATTCAAAGCTACATTTGTTGCGGCATCAGCAAAAACTATTCCCGAAAATGCGGGGACAGTCATGCAAACAGCCAAAACTGCTATAATGAGTTTTTTAACTGAATTTTTCATAAAATCCTCCTTAATTTACAACCTTTAATAATGGTTGAATTTAATTATATTTTATATTTAACCCTGCATAGCATAGCCTGCAGAATATTATTTAAATTTCCGTCAATTAACTGAAAGTCCACGCAGATAATTTCGTATGTAAACTATATGCCGAACCCTTGTTTCAAGGGGCGTTACATCGTCATCCTTATAGGGCAACTGTTTCAGCTCCTCAAGACGAGTCTTTACTTCTTCGGGATACTGACCATCGCTTTCAAGTATTCTGTCAATATTTTCGGTCAACATCTGCTCTATCAAAGTCACATGACCTGCGTATCTGCTCCGCATAAGCACCTCGTCCTCGTCTGCAAAATTCAGAGCCCTTGCAGGCACTCTGTCTTTTACAGAAACATATTCTTCCTCAAGCCCTGCTCCGGCTTTGATTGCCGCCGCTTCCTCCGTCAGGCTGCCGTATGTCAAAAGCTTCAGGTCTTCAATAGCCGCATTCTCATATTTGTCAACCGCTGCAGAGCACGTTGTATGTGTATTACTGAATGAATTTTTGCCAGTCAGATAACCCACATAAAGTGTGCGGTTTGCATCATAGACCACATTATCACGCCACACAACACCTGTGCTCCCGTTGTCATTATATAAAGCAGCCACTGTTGCCAACAGATTTTCAATATAATTCTTCTCTGCAACAAATCCCGTCTGGTCGGATATGGTATAAATTGCACCGCCGTCATAAAGGGTCTGACAAATCTTTTCTATGTGGTTGTAACCCACATAGTGATTTTTGCTTCCTGTAAGTGTATTATCCCAGCCGTGACCTATCTGAATTGCGGCATAAGGCAAATCATATATTTCATTATGCGAAATATTTATACTCTCCTCATATCCGTACGAGCATATAGCGGCAGCTGAACCGACAACGCCGTTACCCGTACCAATTCTGGTGAAATAGTTATTTGTTATGTCAATATTTCTGCATCTTACGGTATCAATATACGGTTCAATATCACCTGACAAAATCTGTACTCTGTTTAAAGCCAGCTGGCCTGTTGTTTCAAGAGTTCTTATCATTGCATAGCGGAACTTCCTTTTTGCTTTTACATTAAAGGTCTTTGTTCCGCCTACCTCTTCCCTGCAGGTTGCAACCGTAAAGGTGCTTTCGTCCTCAAAATCGGGGTCGTTTGAAAGCAGAATTTCAAAATTCTTTCTCTTTTCTGCCGAAAATGCACCCAAATCAAACAAAATTTTAATCTTGTCTATCGTATAATAGTCCAAAAAGTCATACATAATATACTGTTTTTGTGTAGGACTTGATGAGCTTTGCCAAGCAGGTATATAGCTTCCGTCGGTGTCATAAAGGCTCAAATCACCTTCTGCAGATACAAACTTTGCCGCGCCGAAGGCGTATTTGCCTTGGTCTGTGAAGTTGTTTCTCATCACATCCCAATACATGCCGCCGGTTGACGATCTTACAACCGCGCCCTGCGTTAAGTCAAGCATAGCACCGTCAGCGGGTTCATCACCTTCACCGTCATCACCGATTACAGCGTCAGAATGTGTAACATGACCGAAGGCTACCGCTGTATCGCCAATGTCTGCAAAGGCATTGCCGCACACTTTGGTATTCATTACGCCTTCTACCATATTAATACCCACACCGCCCAGACCTACGAAGTCGTTATTCAAAAACTCTATACCGTCCGTGTGGTTCATATCCACCGCACCTATAAGAGAATACTTGTTAAATCTTGAGCTCTGCACAATCTTTTCCGGCAAACCCTGTCCTTGCTCAGACTGGTAATAATCCGTCTGATGAAGTGCTGAATTGTCGGTATGTGCAAAACGCATTCCCTCAAAGGTTATGTTTGATACCGGCTTTTGAGTGCCTTGGCCGTCCATCTTTACAAGAATGTCAAGGCTTGGAACAACAGCCTCAGCTGTTGAAATATCCTCGTCTGCGTGAGGATAGTAATAAAGAATCCTTGTCTTTTTATTGTAATAAAACTCGCCCGGCTCGTCTAATAACTCAAAAGCATTTGATACGGTAAATGAATCCGATATTTGTGGAGCTCTGGTATTGTCACTGCCAAAATATGAGTTCCAGTACGGCTGCTGCATCTTTACAATATGCAAGCTTGCAGAGCCGGGATCTGTCTCTATTGCCGCAACTCTTGCCTTGGTAAATGTCCAGTCCGAGCTATAGTTCAAATAGACATCCTCTGCGTTTTCATACAAGCCTACATCGGACGCGTTGACATATAAACCATCTTTAACATAAGCTGTATTTGCATCATCAAGCTCTGCAAATGCTGTTATCTCGCGCTCTGCGCTTGCTATTTGAGCACGCCTGTCATTTATATACAAATCATATACCTCATTCATGCCCTCAAGCTTTGATTCCCATAGATTTGCATAAGTCTCTGATTCTTGAAAGCCGCCTATCGGAATACCCCCGGAAATCGTTGGCATTCCTTCACCACGGTAAATTACCCGATGTCCGCATCTTCCTGAATCCTCAGGATAAAACCTAAGCATATCTTCAAGATAATATGTTCCTGCGGCAATATTTACAATAATATCGTCATCCGTTGAGTCAGGCAGCTTTCTTACTTCTTCAATCGCCCGTCCAATCGTTTTGAATGGGGTCAACTTTGTCATTCCGTCGTTTTCGTCATTACCTGATGTTGAAACATAATACTGTGTACAGTACCCGTATGTCAGCTTCGATGGTGATAAAGGCTTTAGCGTTTTAAAGTTCTCAAGCAAAAAAAACTTCCATCTGTAAAGCGCCGCTTCCTCCCTGTTTGCAGGGATTTGGGCAGTTAAGCCGGTGCCGCCGTTTATCGAAGCTTCATCCAGCTCAACACACTCAACACCCAAAAACTTATCACTTGAATACTGTGCCTTTATAAGGCTTATTTTATCTTCATCTGTTTTGCACAGTCCGCTGTATTTAAGCACCGATACATTAAAGCTTTCACCCGGGGCTGCATACTCCTTTGCACCTATAACAAGACTGCTTGTTTCTGATGCAGGGTCAGCATATACCTCAAGCTCACCAAATGACAGGTATGTTTCAGAGCCCTTTGCACACTCTCTTGAAATTACGATATATCGAAACTTATTGCTTCCTTCTGACAGTCCGGCAGAAATATCAACACCTTTTTCAAGAGTTTTCTCTGTGTTGCGCCAGTCAAAAACTGTGTACATATCAGCACTTTCCCACTCAGATGTCACACATCTTGGGTCATTGCTCGCACGAAGCATTACATCCTTAAAGTTAGTCCCTGCGTCTGTTCTTGCCTTGATTACAATCTTACTTATGTCATACGATGCTCCCAAATCAAGGCATATATGAACAGGCATTCCTGTACTTTGAGGGGTATATACTTCATCATAATATGAAGCTGATGTACTGCGGACCAACGATAAGTACACAAGTCCGTTGTACGATACATCATCATCATATATTCTGCCAAGCGGCACCAATGCTTCTGAGCCGTTAATCTTTCCGCCTTGGGGATGAGTCACCGATGAAACACTTAGCTTCATATTGGTGTAAGGCGAAGCAACATTTACTTCGGCATCAGCAGCAACATTTATATTGCAAACAGATAAATTCAACAGAATTTCGACTATCATAAATATGATAATCAATCTTTTTTTCATATATACACTCCCTATTTAACACGGATAGCTATATCGGTTGTATATATACCGCTGTATCCTTCTGTCATTCCTACAGGAACCGCAGCGTCTATTGACAGGGTATTATTCAGATATACCTTAAATCTGTCAACATTGCCCTCTTTGTAGGCTTTGTATGTCAGTGAATTCCATTTGTTTGGTGTAAACGAAACTGCGCTCTCTGACGCTTTCTTTCTCTTGCCGGATACTACACTGTAAAGCTCTGCCTTGCTGTCCGACAAAACCAATTCAAGTCTGTCGTTGTAGCTTTCAATTCCGTTATACACAAAATCACTTGCCGCGCCTGCACCTATTATAATGGTAAACTTACTCTCGTCATTAACACAAACCGGCTTAAAATCAAGCTTTCCTGATGCGCCCTTGTACTCCTCTTTCATATAAGCCGTCATTCTTGGCTGAAGCAAAAACTCACCTTCAGTTATTTCCTTAATAATATTTTCATTTGAAAACGCCTGAACGTACTTGCCGCTGTTTTCCGTATACTCCTCGGTTTTAATTGTCCAGTAAGTATAGGTTTTAAGTGCCGGACAATACACAGGAATTTTAACACTTGCAGTTAAATCATACTGTTTTTTTAAAATCTTTGCCAATGAAGACCTGCCTAAAGCTCGAATCTCAAGCGTTTTTGCTTTAAGGTTGTCGCCGGGACGAACAGAAAATGTTACAGTATTTGCATCCATATCAATTTCTGATTTAATCATACCATTTATGTATGCTGACTCTATTCCTCCGCCCAGACGGCTTCCGTAAAACTCGTTATAAGCAGCTTCAAGCCTATAAATCGCAGCTACCTCTGTAATGTTTTTTTCAGCAACATTCGTCTTCACTTCACTTACTTCAGCCGAAAAATCGTCAATTGCCTTTTGGGTAAATGTTCCGTAAGATGTTTTCTTATTCTTTGCAGCTGCTTTATCATTTTCAGCAACGCATCGCTTTGTTTCCTTATCTATCTCGGTTTCACAAAAGCTCAGCATCTCATCAAAGCTATCATACCTTCTTACAGACAGTTCTCTGAGGTAATCCTTAACACCCACTCGCAAATCAACCGCCTTCACTTTGTCCCCGGATGCATTTGCATAAGGCTTGTATTCTTTAAGCTTTGCCTTTACAGAATCAGGATACTGACCAAAAAGGATTCCAAATTCGCCCTCAAGTACCTCTGACACGGCCTTTGATGCAGCATCAGCGTCTGCCTTGGTTAATGATTCCGCATGTGTATAGTCAGTAAGCGACTGTCGCTCCTCTGTTACATTAATCGGCAAAACGGGAACATAGCTCTTTATGTGTTCATACTCCTCCTCAATGCCTGCCTCAGCTTTAATTTGTGCTGCTTCCTCAGGAAGGTCTCCAAACTTCATCATTCGAATTTCTTCGAGTACATTGTTTGATAAACCATAGTCTATGTTAACAGAGCTTGTAGAGAAGGTATTCTCAAACACAACATTTTCTGTACCATTATTTGAAAAGTTTGTACGGCCTACATCCACAACCACATTATCCCGAATCAGCATATTTGCACTGCCCTGGTCAGCATAAATTGCACCATAGGATGACGCAAGACCTTCTATATAGTTTCTTTCAGCTAAGAATCCCTCCTGGTCGGCAATGGTATAAATCGCACCGCCGTCGGGAAGCTCCTGACAAATGTTTTCAAAATAGTTATAACCGATATAGTTGTTTCTGTTACCAAGCAGCCACTTACGCCAACCATAGCCTATCTGTATTGCCGCGTAACCCAAATCTGTTATTTCGTTGTGAGAAATACGGATGCCTTCCTCATAACCGTACGAACATATCGCCGCACCTGAGCCTACAACACCATTACCGGTAGCTATTCTGGTAAAATAGTTATTTTCAATATCGACACCGTTGCATCTTACAATATCAGTGTACGGTTTTATGTCGTCTGTCAAAAATGCAATTCTTGTAACAGAAAATTCCTTCTTAGGCTCAACTCGCAGCATTGCATATCTGAATTTTTGATCGGTATCAATTTCATAAGTGTTCTTTATTTCCGCTGCTGGCTTTTGATTTACAGCAACTATGGTGCTTTCGTCCTTAAAGTCAGGGTCGTTTGACAACAGGATTTCAAATTCTGAACGTTTTTCCCTTGCTATGGACGGATTAAAGGCAACCATTATCTTATCAACCGAATAGTAATCCAAAAAGTCGTATCTTACATATTGAGGTTTCTCTGATTTCGTATCACTGTTCCAGTTGCTAAGATATGGAACCTCAGTGTTGATATGGTTGAATTCTTCTTCCGTAATAAACTTTTTTGCACCCCAGGTATAAAGTCCTGTGCCAGTAAAATGGAACACCATTGTATTGGCAGTCAAAACATTTGACGAATCTATAATTGCCATATTTGCCAAATCAAGCTTTGCATTTTCCGGCGGCGGGTCATCTACGCCATCTCTGCCAATCGTACCGTCAGAATGTGCAGTGTGCCCTACGCCTATCGCCGTATCACCTATATCAGAAAATGCGTTTCCTTTTATAGTGGTATTAAACGCACCCTCTATCATATAGATTCCGACACCGCCAAGTCCCACAAAGCTGTTGTCCTCAAATGAAATGCCGTTTGTGTGGTTAAGCTCAATCGCACCAACAAGTATGCTCTTGTTCAGATGAACGCTTTGTACCGCATCAGGAACATTCTGCCCCTGCTTTGACGAATACATAGCCATTTCACCTATACTGGTGTTTTTGGCATATCTGAAGTCAAGACCTTCAAATGAGATATTTTTCACCTGATTTTCAATACCGTTTCCGGTAATCGTCATCAGTATATCTATTTGGGGGATGTCAGCCTTTGCCTTCGTCATGTCCTCGTCTTCACGGGGGAAATAATAAAGCTTACGCTCTGTTTCGTTGAAATAATATTCTCCCGGCACATCAAGCAGTTCAAATGCATTCATAACAAAGAATGAGTCCTTTGCCCCCGGGACCTGATTCCAGTAATCAAAATAGCTGTTCCAGTATGGCTGTTCCATTCTCAAAATGTATTTGTCTGTTGACTCGGGGTCTTTTTCAATTTTTGACACCCTTGCCGTCATAAAGTTCCATTCAATAGGGAATCCCAGCCAGATACGCTCTGCATTTTCATACATGGCTATATCGCTTGAGCTGACATAAAGTCCGTCCTTCTTCTGAGATGTATTGGGATCATTATACTCACCCAGTGCAGTAATACGCCTGTTTGAGTTGGCCATATAAGCGCGCTTTCCGTCAATATACAAATCCGTTACTGTGTCAACACCATCAAGCTTAAGCTCCCACAAATTCTCATATTTTTGCGATTTGACAAAACCCTCCGCTGTCACACCGCCCGAAATTACAGGTCTGTCAATTCCGCGGTAGACAACTCTATATCCGTTCTTTCCTGAATCCTCAGGATGAAACCTGAGCATATCCTCCAAATGATATACTCCGGGGGCGATATTAACTATAATATCGCCCGTCATTTCATCGGATACCTTGCTCACTTCTTCTATTGCATGCTGTATCGTTTTAAACGGTGTAGTTATACCATCATTACTGTCATCACCGTCCAAAGCCACATAATATTCACGCCAGATGTTTTCCTCAGCAAAGCCATACATTCCAAAGCTCGGCAATATCAAAGCTGCAATAATTGTGAATATTAACAATTTACGTTTCATATTCGCTCCTCCACTCAGCTGCGTGTTTATTGATTAGCTCTCCAAGCATCCACCTGTGACTGTAGCTCTGTCACAATTTTTTCTACGCCGGCTGCGTCCAGTTTTGCAATAAAATCGTTATAAATCTGCTCTGTATTTCCTGTTCCGTAAATCAAGCTGTCCATATACTGGTCAAGTACAGCCTGACATGAAGCTATCTCAAGAGTAATATTTTTTGTGGAGGGACTGAATCCAAGCAACGGTGATCTCTCACTGTTATCATTTAAAGCCTTTGTCTGCTCCCAAATATCATCCGGCTCATCTTCTCTTATATATAAATTAAAGGAATTACCGATTGCGTACTGGTGATTGGTTGAGTATGTGGTATTCTCAAAGGTTCTTACCTTGTTTTCACCAATCTTTTCATAATGCTCACCCTCAATACCAAATGCAAGCAGATTATAAATTTCCTTATCTGTATTTATCAGATTAAGTACCTTTACTGCTGCCTCAGGATTCTTCGATTGCGCACATACCGCATTCATTGTAGCAATAATACCGTTGCGTGTTACCAGCGGCTTTGTTCTTATAAGAAGTGTGGGATCATACTGTCTTGAAGTTTTAGTGTACGCCTCAAGTCCGGGCTTGTATGTAAGATTTCTGCTAAATTCAGGAGCAACCTCTCCGTTTTCCAGATAGGTTAGATAATCCACCTTTGCATCTCGTTCGGGCTGAATAAGTCCATCCTTTACCCATTCATTCCTTTCAGAAATATAATACTTAAACTCTTCGCTCTTATACTGATTTACAATCTTATATGGGTCTTCTGCATTTACGTTAATTGCGCCGGGAAGGCTCTGTCCAAGCACATTATCAAATCCATACAGATACATAGCTGACTGTCCCCACAAATCAGAAATGGGAGTATATGTTCCTGTTTTTCCGTTAAGAAGTCTGAGATACTTCTCTATTGCACCAAGCTGTGACTTATAATCATCATCCGCATTCAGATATTCTTCAGGATTGATTCCAAGCAGCTCTACATTCTGTGTTGGCGTCCAGAAGCACACACCTCTCGCAACAATCTGCTGATTGGGTACAGCATATATCTTGCCGTCAACTCTGGTAGCATCCCACATATATTCGGGAATTGCCTTGTACATATCAGCACCTGCTGTTTCAAGATAATCATCCAGCGCCAGAAGTCTTCCATTGTCAACAGCAGTATAGTAATTGTTTACAATAGAGCTTGTGTAAACAATATCCATATCCTCCATTGCAGCATTCATAACCTGAATTTTTTTGTCGTAGTCGCTCATTGAGATTATGCCGATTTCAAGGTTTACACCTATCTTCTCGTACACCTTCTCAGCAACCTTTGCCAAGACATCCTTATTATTTGCGCTCATATCAAGGGGAAGATACCATTTGATGGTTATTCCATCCTTCTCTCCGCCGTTGCCGCAACCGACCAGGCACAAAACACACATAACGCAAATCAAAACCATGGAAATAATTTTTTTCATTTTTACATCTCCTTTTTTATATATTTAAATTTTATTATCCTTTAACTGAACCAACGGTCAGACCCTTTACAAAATACTTCTGTAAGAAAGAAAATACAAACAGCATAGGAACAATTGCCAATGTACAAAGTGCCATACGAAGCGCTTCCTCCGATACACTTATCGTCGCTGAATTTCTTGCATTCTCTAACTCATATTTGACATTTGACAACATTTCCATCAAATAATACTGTAAAGTAATGTAGCTGCCGTCATTAATATACAACATACTCTGGAACCAGCTGTTCCAGTATGCAAAAATCTGAAGCAACGCAACAGTTGCTATGCCCGTCTTTGCAAGCGGAACTATTATTTTAATAAACACCCATGTCTCTGATGCGCCCTCTATTTTGGCACTCTCAATCAATGAGAATGGAATTTCCTTGCATGAATTTCTGAGAACAAATACATTAAACGGTGATACCAACATAGGCAAAATCAACGCCCATATTGTATTTGTAAGACGAAGGTATTTTGCAATCCAAATATAGCTTCCAATCATTCCGCCGGAAAAAAGCATTGTAAAATATAAGAAAAACGACAAAAAATTCTTATATGGATAATCTTTTCGGGAAATAACGTACGCAAAGGTGGTCATCAGAACCATGCTAATGGCTGTTCCGATTGCTGTAACCGCTATTGTTGTTCCGTAGCTGCTTAAAATCCGGTGTGGATTTCTAAAAACATGCATATAAGCCGAGAAATCTATTTCCTTTGGAAATATAACGTATCCGTGTTTCAGAAAACCGGTTTTACTCTCCAAGGATGAGAAAACAATAATCATAAAGGGAATCAGTACAACCAGGCAAAGTAATATAAATATCATATTAATAACAATACTGCTTATCTTGACAGATTTAAACATGTGCCTCACCTCCCCGTCTAAAACATTGCACTGTCTGAATCAAGTTTCTTAATAACAGCGTTTGAAACCAACACTAAAATAAATCCAACAACAGACTGAAACAACGTAACCGCCGATGAAACACCCACATTTCCGACAACTCGCATCATTCTGTAGATATATGTATCAATTACATCAGTAACCTGGTATAGCGAACCCATATTATTGGGAACATAATAGAACAATCCGAAATCGCCTCTCATCATACTGCCAATGGATACTATCAGAAGTGTACAGATTGTCGTTCTCATCATAGGAAGTGTTATGTAAAATATTTCTTGAATCTTGTTTGCACCATCAATTTTGCCCGCCTCATACAATGAATCGTCTATAGCAAGAATTGCTCCATAATAAAACAACGCCTGATACCCAACCTGCTTCCATAAGTACGAAGACGTAATGATATACGGCCAAGGCTTTGTCGTCGAATACCACATTGCTTTATCTCCGCCAAGTGCAGAAATCAGGTTATTTGCAACACCATTTTCATAATTAAAGAGGCCCATCATTACAAAACCAACAACAACCCACGAAACAAAGTGGGGTAGCATAAGCACCGTCTGATAAAGCTTAATAAAAAACTTTTTTGTAATAGTTTCAAGAAGCAACGCAATTATAATGGAAATCGCTGTAGCAAGAATCACAAATGCCAAATTATAAAGCACCGTGTTACGAATAATTATTGCTGCATCATTTGAAGAAAATAAGAATTTAAAATTATCCAAACCATTCCACTCACTCCCAAATACGCCTTTCATGCTGTTATAATCTTTAAAAGCAAGGATAATCGAAAACATCGGGATGTATGAAAATATCACAACCCATATTATGGTCGGCAATGCCAGCAAAGAAAGCTCGCCGTTTTTTATGAAGGTTTTTCTCCTTTTCTTCCATTCTGTCCTAAAACCATTTTCCTTTTTTTCTTTTTTCATTTTTGCAGGAAAACCTCCTTTATTTTTTCTTATTTCAATTTTACAGCAGTACAAATGCCGTTTCAATATAAAATAATTTCCTTTGCTGTTGAAATACCGCCATTTCAAAGAAAAAAATTGATTTTCAACAAAAAAAGCAGTATTCAATATTTCTTTTCATTTTTTGCCATTGACTTTGAATTTTTGTTGGTATATAGTTAACTAAAGACTTCAAAGGAAGGAGACATATAAACAATGAGACTGAATATAAAACGTATACTCCATAAATCAAAACCCAGCTACTCTGTTGTATGTATAATTGTATTGGCAGCAAGTATATTGCTGTGCACAATTTATTCGCTTTATAACAGCTATATATCAAATTATAAAACTACCCTTCGTTCAAAGGTCCAGATGTTGGCAAACCAAGATGATATGTCGGCTAAAACTCTTCAAAACTTTATTGTTTCCTTCTCTGCAAATCCTTCTGTGATAAATATTCTTACAACACCGAAGGGATATTCGGACAGCCTTGCGCAGCTTGAGGTATCATCACTTTTAATGCAGTGCAAATCAAACTCCGGGGAGGTCAATAATATCTTTTTATATAACTCTGCTTATAACATACTCTACAACTGTGGCGAATTTACTACCGTATCAACCGATTTTATTCAATCAGAGCTTTATGATGAGCTAAAAAAGGTCAATAACAGAAAAAACTTTCTTCCCTGTTCAAAAGACAACTTTAATCAGGCATTTTATGTAATATTTTCATCTGTAAATACACACATCAACAATGCAATTATTGTGCAAATATCAATAAACAATCAGCCTCAATATCAAAATTATCAGGACGACTTTGAAAGCTCCTTGATAGTAACCAACGCTTACGGGGATATAATCTACTCAAATGCTGACAATTATCCATTTGGAGGCAATATATCAAACTACTCAAACCTAAATATTGACCCATTGTCAAATCTTCAGGGCGAACTAAAAACAATCAAGGATGCCGGAGAAAAACAAATACTCAGCAGTTTTCACTATGAATCTCTTGGGAAAAACTACTACATAATGACACCATACTCAAATGTTTTCTCCCCTGCAAAAAACAGCTCTGCAATGTCTATATACGGATTTATACTTTCACTTGTCGGTATAATGGTGTTGATTTCATATATGTTTAAATCTCATAAACAAGCATCATTAAAAGCAACCCCTCTTATTACATCCGGCAGCTTTATTGATATTGCAAACAAGGATTCACTGTATAATTCTCTTACAGGTATCTCAGACCCAATGATATTGCAAAGTGCACTTAGTCAGAAATTTTCTCCAACCTCACGTTACATATTGGTATATATACAAGCAGAAGAATTTAGCAACAGGCTATGCGTACAGGATGACAAAAATCTGTATCTATATGGTCTTGACAATATTTTTTCAGAGTTGGTCAGCAATTACGCATATAGGGCTTTTAATATTTATACGGGAGCAGATAAACTAATCTATGCAGTCGAAGGCATTCACTCCCCCTCATACATAAACAACGTGCAAGTATTGTGTGAAAAGTTTATAAATGCAAGTAACGCATATATCAATTTACTTCCGTCAATATATATCTCAGATGTTTTCTTTGCCAGCAACCACACAGATGCGTATCTTCAAATAATAGAACTCAGAAAGTACCAGTTTTTCTATAACACAAATGTAGTTCTATTCAGCAGCAAAGATATTCACACTACTTCAATTTCCGCAACACAAGGCTTTGAATGCCAAAAGGAAGAATTAAACGTCATTATAAGTGAAAACTCGGGCAGCAAGGAGGACATTCTTAAAAAGATTCGTTCTTGTTTTGAAATTATTGCTTCCATGGAATACACCGAAGCGCGAGAGAAAATTTTATCAATGTTCTATGAATTTTATTACACTTTAAAAACGATGATAGCAAAAAATCTTTACCGCATTCCTGAAATTGACATTTTGGAGTATACAAAAACATTAAATTCTGCAAAAAATATTTACGAGGCACAGCAGGTATTTGAAAGCATTGTAGAGATTTTATATGATAATATATCAAAGAACGATTTGGGTAAATCCAGAAACTACCTTGTTCAATGTATTAAAATTATTGATGAAAGCTATTCCGACCCGCTTCTCACGCCCGAAAGCATTGCTTCAAAAATCGGTTTATCTCCGTCCTATCTTGCAAAAAAAATTAAGGAGGAAACACCCACTTCATTATCAACACTAATACGCGAGAAAAGACTCGTAGAGGCAGCATCCATGTTATCCGACACAAACGACAGCATTACAAAAATAGTGGAAAAGTGCGGCTTTGTTGACAAAAGTTATTTTACGGTTATTTTTAAAAAGCATTTTAACTGTACACCAACTGTATACCGAAAGAATGCCGCACGCTCACAAAATCAAAACAGCAATTAACTGTTGACATATATATAAAACATTTAAGGAGAGATTTATTATGAAAACTTTAAACGTAATTCTAATTGGCGCAGGCAACAGAGGCGAGGCATATACAGATGTTATGCTGAAAATGCCTGACAAATTTAAAGTTGTGGGTGTCGCAGACCCCGTCCCCGAAAGGTGTACGGATATTCGTATTAAACATGGATTTTCACAGGAATTTTGTTTCGACAGCTGGGAGAAAATTTTAGACAGACCAAAATTTGCAGATGTTGCAATTATCTCAACCATGGACAAAATGCACTTTGGGCCTGCCATGAAAGCAATTGAACTGGGATATGACATTCTTCTCGAAAAGCCCATTTCTCCTTCCGCAGAAGAGTGTATGCAGCTTGCAAGTGCCGCGCAAGCAAAGGGCGTAAAAATTATGGTATGCCATGTCCTGAGATTTACACCCTACTTCAGGGCTCTTAAAAGCTTTATTGACAGCGGCAAACTTGGAAAAGTAATGTCAATAAATCACATTGAAGAAGTAGGAATCCGCCATCAGGCGCATAGCTTTGTCAGAGGAAATTGGGGAAATAAATCAAGAAGTACCTTTATGCTTTTGGCTAAATCCTGCCATGATATGGATATTATTCAATGGCTTGTAGGCAAAAATGTGAAAAAAATTCAATCCTTCGGAGGACTTACATACTTTACAAAGGACAATGCCCCAAACGGAGCACCTGAACGGTGCATTGACGGTGGTTGTCCAATTGCCGATAGCTGCATTTTCAACTCCGTCAAAGCATATCTGGAAAGCGACAGCCTGTGGTTCCGAGAAGCCGCAACAATGAGCGTTAATCCGTCGGATGAGTTGGTTGAAAAAGCATTACAGGAAACTCAATACGGAAAGTGCGTTTTCAAATGCGACAATGATGTAGTTGACCACCAAACAGTAAATATGGAATTTGAAGACGGCACCACCGGAGTATTCACAATGAACGCATTCAGCGGAGGCACCCGTCAGACCATAATCTACGGCACGCGCGGACAACTTGCCTCCACAATAAATTCCGACACTCTTACCTTTACTAATTTTGAAAAAGGCGAATTTTACGGCGAGGTTGAGGAAATCAAAATTTCGGACTGTGTTACCGCAGGCAACGATGTCAATAGCGGTCACGGCGGCGGCGATAACGGAATTGTTGAAACACTTTACGATTACATAACCGGACTAAGAAGCGCAAACGAAGTAAGCGAAATCGGTATTTCCGCAAAAAATCACCTTCTTTCCTTTGCAGGCGAAGAATCCAGACTTAACGGAACCGTTATTGATTTGGATGAATTTGAAAAAAGCTTATCTGTTTAAAACTTATTATTGATGGCTACATATAGAAATACGGAGGATTAATATCCTCCGTATTTTTTACAGATTTTCTCTATATATTCTTATATCATATTTATCAAGAAAAACCTTCGGGTCGGAATATATCTGTCCTGTTTCAACATCTGTATACACACCGCAAAGGCTTGCTGTCTGTGTTTCTTCGGTATAGTTTTCCACAAATACATACTTTTCTTTTTTATTCTGGCGGGTGTGAATGGTCACACCATAGGGCAGCTGCAAATACTCAAGCCCCTCGCTTATAATTATCTGTTGATATAAGTCATTCAAAAGCTCCCCCGTATCACGAGCTGCTATATAATATGCTTTGCCTTTTTTATAGCTGTTTTCTAACACAGCAGCCTTTCCGCTGTAAAAATCCCTTTCATAGGTTCCCAATACTTTAGCCGAAGCCGGAGTAATAAGCTCACAGTAATCTATTACTTTATATCGTTTATCATTCATTATAACAAAATTGGCTTCGTCCTCATAAAGTGTATCTATCTCATTTGCTGTAATCCCAAATATTTCCTTAAGCTTTCCGCCCGGGAAGCCACCCATATAACATAAATCATTTTCATTAACATATCCGGTTGCATACGTTGCTACTACAGTGCCTCCGTTTGCAACAAATTCTTCAATTCTGTCTATTGTCTTATCCGAAATTGAGTACAACATAGGCAAAACAAGAATTTTATACTTTAATAAATCGCTGTCTATCCCTATCACGTCAACGTTTATTCCTCGCTTCCAAAACTCTCTGTAATGATTTATGCAAGTACGTTTATATTTCTTATCAATATTACAAAAGCCCTGTGCATTTTCTATTGCCCATCTGTTTTTAAATTCATACACAATAGCAACATCAGCTTTGGTTTCACTTCCCATAACCCCACTAAGCTTTTCAAGCAAAACACCGACTTCCTTTACATCTTCAAACACTCTACCCTCCGCCTTACCGTCATGGTCAATTACAGCACCATGAAATTTTTCACTTCCTCCGCGGCCTTTGCGCCACTGAAAATACTGTACACTGTCACTACCATGAGCTACTGCCTGCATAGATGAAAGCTTATGCATTCCCGGCCTTTTAAGCTTATTAAAACTCAGCCAATTCGTAAGACTTGGCGAACTTTCCATCAAAAGAAACGGCTTATTTTTTAAGCATCTGTGCAGGTCATGTGCAAACGCTATACTGTGTGCCTCAAACACATTACCTCTGCTACTGTGCCATTCAGGGTACGAATCCCACGAAATTATATCCACAAAGTCTTTCATATAATGATAATCAAGCTGCTGATAAGGTCCCATAAAATTTGTAGTAACCGGAATTTCTTTGTTCACAGCTTTTACGGCTTTAATCTCCTCATTCATGAAATCTGTTGTCTGATATGTAACAAAATCCTTCCAATCTAAATATAACCCGGTTAAAATTGCATTGGGCTCACCGTTTTCTGTAGGAGAATGAATTTGCCCCCAATCCGTAACCGTATGGCTCCAAAATCCTGTCCACCACGCATGATTGAGCTTATTCAAATTGTTATTATATTTTTGCTTAAGCCAATTGCGAAATGCCTCCTGACAAAGCTCACAATGACATTCTCCGCCAAGCTCATTGGATATATGCCACAAAATAACATTCTCGTTGCTTCCATATCTCTGCGCAAGCAATCTGTCAAGCTTTGTTATTTTCTCCCTGTAAACCGGCGAAGTATAACAATGATTATGCCTGAATCCATATATATCTCTTATATTGTTTTTACCTACCCTCAATGTTTCAGAATATTTTTCAGCAAGCCATCTTGGCTTTGCACCACTCGGCGTTGCAAGTATAATTTTTATCCCATTTTCTGTAAGATTTTTAACTATCTCATCAAAATAACCAAAATTATACACGCCTTCCTCCGGCTCTAAAAATGCCCATGAGAAAATGCCGATCGACATCACATTGCAATGGGCTTTTTTCATATATTCTATATCCTGTTTGAGTATTTCAGGATAGCCTAACCATTGTTCAGGATTATAATCACAACCATGCAGCAATATATCTAATTTGCTTAATCTGTTTCCCACTAAAATCGCTCCTTTGCCGCTCTGCTTAACTTCTGTTCAGTGTAAATTTATAAGTTCCGGGAACAACATCATATACCTTGTCCGATAATATAACCCTGCAGTTCCTGTCCGTCTTTACCACCAAATCAGACCTATTATAATCTACCGATATTCCTCTGTGCGATGCACTTACCGAGGAAACCTCATTGATAAACACAGGCTTAATAGTTACACCATCCGGTGAAACTCTGATACCTGCCAAATACTTATAGAACCAATTGTCCACCTCGCTGAACATGTGATGATTGCATGAATGTCCCATCTGCCAGTTTTCACAAAAGGTTGTCATCCCTTGATTTATCCAGTAAGTATATGAGGGCATTGTCGGATTTGTTACCATTTTGTAAAGCACATCAGCATATCCGTATTCTGAAAGAACCGTAAAAATATATTTTGTTCCAAGAATCCCGCAATCTATATGATAATCCTTCTCAGCAACCAGCTTGGCAAGTTTTTCAGCAAACCTTACACATTCATCTTCATCAAGCAAACCCTGATAAACCGCACATGCAAGATATGTCTGGCATTCTTCAAGCTCCCTACGGTTAAGAAAATGTTTTCTCCATGATTCTCTTATTCTTTTTGATTTTTCAATATAGTACTGTGACTCCTTTCCCAAAAGCTGTGCGCACTTGGCCATTGTATCTGCAAATACAAAGAAATACGCTGTATCCGTTATCTCTGTCGGACACTGCTTGCAATCGGGCGGCGGACACCAATCTCCAAGACCGTAATCTACAATATAATCCTCGGACATTAAGTTCATATATTCAAAATACTTTACATTGTTATCCCACATCTGTACAATCAATTCTGTATCACCTGTATTTTGATATACATTCCAGGGTATCAGAAGCATGGTTACATCCCATGCAGGACCGCTGCCCCAGTTATACCCCCATGCAGAAGTAGGAATTATTCCCGGAATCTGTCCGTTTGGCCGCTGAACATCCTTGAAATCATTCATCCATTTTTTATATGCCGCTTTCAAATCAAAATTCATAAGCGCCTGTTCGGATGAAAGCATTGCATCCGCTGTCCAACCATTTTCCTCCCTGTGCGGACAATCAGTCGGGATGCTGTGATAATTTGTTAAAGTAGACCTTACGCTTGCTTCATGAATTAAATTCAGCATTCTGTCAGAGCACTTAAAGAATCCTATTGTTTTTAAATCTGTATGAACAACCTCTGCAACAATCTTGAAATCCTTCGGCGCATTTTCCACACTTACGTATCTGAATCCGTGATAACAAAATTTAGGCGCATACTCTTCAACACCCTTACCCTTTAGAATATATCTGTTTTCATGATGAAGCGGTTGTTTTTCAAGATGTGTCATCAGATTTATTCTTTGGTCAAACTCACCATCATCATTGATAAGCTCACCGTATTTTACAACTACCTCTCTTCCAGTTTCTCCCTTTAAGATAATTCTTGCCCAACCGCTTATATTCTCACCAAAGTCATAGTACCCTTCCTTCGTTCTTCCAATCGGTTCAAGCGTACGAACAATTCTTATGGGCGGCATATTCATAGGCTCCATAACGCCACCGGGAGGACGAACAACTATGGCATTTTCCCAATTAGATACGTCAGCACCGGGCATATCCCAGTCATCCTTTTCTAAACGTGCGTCATATATTTCGCCCTGTCTGAGATGATTAAAAACACAAGGCCCGTCACAAACCTTCCATGACGAATCTGTACCGATAATCGTCTCTGTTCCGTCCTCAAAGAATAATAGTATTTTTACCGCGAGCTTTGGATTATATCTCCATGCAGCACACTGAAAGTTCCATGTAGCACCGACATCATTATACCACCCATTTCCTAAAAAAGCCCCAAATACATTTTCACCCGTTCTAATTTTTTCAGTAATATCATATACATTATATATTACTCTTTTGTCAAATGCAGTAAAAGGCGTTGAAAGCACGTCATCTGTTATTCCCTTTCCATTCAAGGTATAAACCCCATATCCAAGTCCTGCAACCTCAACCGTGGCAGAAATGAGCTTCTTCTCAATTATAAAGCTTTTTCTAAGAAGCAGGCTTCCTTCAATTTCCTTTGAATTTGTTCTTGACTGCGGATTTGAAATCCATTTTGAGTTATTCATAACCTTATCATCCCTTTAAAATATATGGCTCTTAATTTACCTATACTCAGACGCCGTTATAATTTCTGTTATAGCATTTAAAATATTCTTTCCGACATCCACTTGCATCAATCGGCTCAACACATTAACTGTTGATTTTTCGCTTTTTATAATAGCCATCATTTCATCCTTGTAGTAATTCTGTATATTTTCAAAGCGTTCAATAATAGTATGCAGCCGATCTTCCACATTGTTTTCCGCTAATTCCAAAGGCGACTTAAACGAAATTACCAGCTCTCCCTGCACATTATCCACCGACACAAATATTGAACTTGTGCCAACTGATACAGAAAAATGCTTTGTCTTTCCGTCCTCTGATACAGCAATATTTTTACAATCCTTTATTCCAATAAACTCTATTTCATAATTCCGGTTTTCAGGAATAACCGAAAGCTCTCCCTTTGGAGCAAAAACTGTAAATGTAGAATTTTCACCCCAGCATAACTGCATTTTTGTAATAGCATAATGTCCTTTTTTATATCGGTTTGTTTCACCATCATCTTCATAAAGCTCAAACATATTGTTATTGCCTGCAAAAACCTTTATTCGCATATCCTGTGGATTTTCAATATCGTTTACATGGTGCAGGTTTGTCATAGGCACAATACCTCCCGCCTTTACCAAAACGGGCATCTCATATAAATCACGGTACATTGTAATGTACCGTCCTCCCTCATACCTCAGATTGTTAAAGAAATCATACCAAACCCCATCAGGAAGATATGTCTTAACACTTCCCATAGTTGTCTGACTATCTGAGTGAGAAGTAATAGGAGATACAATCATCTCACTTCCAAACAAATATTCATTTTTCACACTGAATGCCTCGTTGTAGGGATAGTTGTAGTATAACGGCTGAACAAGCGGCTCTCCAAATTCCGATGCACGATAGTTCATAGTGTAAATATACGGAATAAGCTCATGCCGCAATTTCAAAAACTTTTTCATGGAAGCTTCCGAAATCTTATTAAACTTCCAAGGTTCTTTCCCCAAAAACTCACTGTCGGTACTATGTAGCCTGTTAATTGGTGAAAACGTTCCAAACTGAACCCACCTTGCAGCAAGCTCTTGGTCTCTGTACCCAAACATGTGCCCCCCAATATCATGGCTCCACCATCCATAGCCTATATTTGACGCATTTGCTGTAAAATACGGTTGAAACTTAAGAGATTCCCACGTAATAAGTGTATCGCCTGAAAATCCAACCGGATACCTGTGACTTCCCGGGCCTGCATAACGCGAAAACAAAAGCCCCCTTCTGTTTTCATTATCATTATCAATATAGTGAAAATGATTAAGCATCCACAAAGGATCAAGACCAGGTATGCGTGTAGTATTTCCTTGCTGCCAATCTATCCACCAAAACCTTATACCTTGTTTTTCAAGAGGATGATGCAGAATATCAAAATAGTTTTCTGCAAATTTCGGATTTTCTATCTCAAAAGGAACACTTTTGCCGCTTACAGGATTTATTCCCATAGCCTTTGCCATTTCTTCATAAGCCTTTTCATGAGGGCCGACACCTTCTTGCGGATGCAAATTAAGACTTACCGTAACCCCCGCATCACGCAAGCTCTCAATCATGGACTCAGGATCAGGAAACAGCTCTTTATTCCACGTGTACCCTGTCCATCCCGTTCCAAAAGCTGAGTCAATTTTAACATGATGCCAATCCATATCTATAACACCAACACTGAACGGAATATCCTCTTTCTTAAACCTGTCCATCAACTTCAGATATTCCTCTTGAGTATAAGCATAATATCTGCTCCACCAATTGCCAAGTGCAAATCTTGGAATCATAGGTGGCTTGCCTGTTAATCTGTAATAATCCTGAAGACAACCCTTATAATCATACTTCTTCTCTATATCGCCATAGCAGAACAGGTATTGATCAATAACCTTTTCTTTTCGTGGCTCTACCCATCCGTCATCGCAAATAATAAGAGCTTTACTGTCATCAAGCACTGTAACAGGACCCTTGCTCATTATTCCGTCTTCCAAAGAACACTCACCATCTACCCCATCAAGAGTTCTGGCAGTACCCTTAAGATTAGTATTTTCATTTACGCCAAAGTACCAATGCGTTGACATTAACCCCGCCTTTACTCCGGAATTTTTCCCTACATACTTTAAGCTAAGGCTGTTCTGCGAAAAAGCCTCCTTTGTATATATAAGCTCTACGTTCTCTGTAGTAATTATAACTATTCCATTACTGTCTGAGCAGGTAAATTCAGGAACATCAAAACACCGGTTTATAACCGTTTGTGTTGCACGATCTTCAAAATATCCTGTTTCACTGTATTCAATTCTCAAAAGCCGTGAAGTCAAAACCGTAAAACGATATTTGTCACCAACAATAACTGCCTTTTCATCAGCTTTTGGAGTAGTTTTGTATTGGTATTTCTCTTTTATTCTCATTTATTGCACATCCTGTTTTATCATACTTAAAAATTTACTTCCAAACCATCGTACGCAGTAAGATACCCTTTTGCATCACCATATTTCTTTAAATCGTCGTAAATCATTCCATAATTATGAGAAAAATGATTTAAAACACAAATAGTTTGTTCATTAATACATCCCATTTTCTCAAGTCGCCTTTTTATATTTTCCACAGTTGAAAAATTTGAATGGTTATGATGTCTGTCGTTTTCAGTATTAAATCCACACATTGTACAATCAAACTCAGCAAAGTTTATATACGTTCGGTTCTTCTCAAGCCAGTCCCATGTTTCTTTGGGATAGTACCCTGTATCATTTGAATGAAGCACGCATTTTCCGTCTTTTTCTATGAGAAAGATTACCGCATCAACACAATGGTCCGCTTTGAGAGGCGTTACTTTATACCCCTCCTTTGTAACAAACGGAACAAAGTCCTCAATAAGATGGCAACGTACACTAACTCCAAATGCACCAACCAAGGCTTCTGCAGCATAATCATATCCCAACTTTGTTGTATAAATATCTATTTCTTTGTCTTCCGGCACATACGCATATCCCGGAGAATGCATAAAAAAGTCATTCACATAAAAATGGTCACTATGTTTATGTGTTATAATAAATGTAGATATATCTGTTACAGGAAGTCCATAATTCAATATATGTAAATAGGTATCAGCAGGAAAATCTATCCCCAATGTATCATCAATTACCGATTGACTTCTTGTCATTATATTCTTTCCGCCCTTTTCCCATGCCCTTTTACATGTTTCACATTCGCAAAATATCGCAGGAATACCTTCGGCTGCTGCCGTTCCGTAAAACTTATATTTCATAAACAAACACTCTCTCCTTTTATACTATCCTCGCTTTGGATATTTTTTTGCTATAAAGTCCTCCATGTTCTTTTTAACACGGTCTATGTCGCCCGTAAAACAACATTTGCAGCAATAAAATTCGTCTTCTGCCTCATCATAATGCAAAAACACATCTATATCCTTTGCAAAGCATTCCGGGCATCTTAGTATTCTGCCTGTCGGATTTTCAACCATGATTCAAGTGCCTCACTTTCCTTTAATTCTTTTGTCAACTGCATACGGTAATATGGGCTGAACATCCACCCCTCTGTAACTTTCCCCTCTGTGCCATCCGTAATCGGCTCCATATCCACTGTTATATTTAATTGAGGGATTAACGCTCTCATTGTCTTTGGAGTATCTGTTCTCAGTTCCCTGCCCAAATATTCAAAATTAATTTTTTCTTCATCACCATCATTTGAATATGCAATCAAATCAATTCCCCGCATATCCTCAGGATAAGTTGTTGTCCCCCAACATCCGCAGTGATATTCCTTTATTTTTACAACCGCATTAGGGTTAGAACACGAAACAAGCTTTCTTGAAATTTTTATTTTACCATTTCCCATAAACGTATACTTGCTCTCAACCGTTGCCCTTATGTTATCCAATGTGTATGTAACCGGTTCAAATTTAACAAATTTGTTGCCATTCTCATCCGTCCCCGGGCTGATACTTGTCCTTTTAAGAGCTAAATCAGTTTCTTTTCCGTTAATTTCCAACCTGTATGTATGAATTGAACCATCATGCACTCCTCCTCTGTGTTCACAAGAAATCAAAAATGGATAGTTCATATTACAAAGATTTGGTGTATCATTTCCAAGGTCTCTCACCAATCTGCCTGCGTGTGGACGTAAATCGCAAATTGCCCCCGCAATATTAGCATCCAATGCCACCCTTATATATGGGTCAACATACCAATACACCTCCCGCTTCGAGCCACAAATAATATCCTGCCATTTATTTACTTCAGGAGTCCCAATCTCAACATTTGCCTCCATCCATTCTGCAAATTCACTCATCGTTGATATTTGAGCAACGCCCTCATCCACTTTTTTCTTTAAGTACGTCATATTTTGTGTATATAGTTCTCTTGCAAACGCACCGGATTCGTCCAACATACTCTCATCCGTAAGCCATAACGGTCCAACAAACACATTGTAGTAAATGTAGTCATTGTATTCAAGCTGCTTAACCCATTGGTCAACAAATCTGTCCATATATGGCATTTCCATATTGTCAAAATCATAGGCTTTTGCCCTCATTACATTGTGAGGATGTGATGAAAACAAATCATCACGGCTGGTGATAGCCATAAGCATATCCCTGTTTAAGTGAGGAAGCCCCACAATGCCGCAATAATCCTCTCTGTCTTTTGCCTCAACCAACGAATTAGCTTTTGACGGATAGTAAGCCCCCCATGGACCTCCGTCACTGAACAAGTACCACTGATTTTGGTTTCCGTAAAACATTTTTACGCCTTCTTCAAAGCAATTTGTTATTGCCGCTTTCACTGTCGGATAAGTTTGGTGAAGCCAGTTTAATGTCCGTGCATCAAGCACATAAGATACCACAGACTTAGGGTAATGTCCTATTTTTTCTTTAAACAACTCCATCACAAAAAACAGTAGCTTTATCTTCCTTTCATAAGGCATAAGATAAACCATCGAATCCTTAATACCAAATCTTTCTCCAAGCCCATTCGCTGTGAGTCCGTGCAAATTCAAACCCAATTCATCACCATGCGTCTTTTCCTGTAATAGAGCATATTCAACACAAGCCTCACTGTACAACGCCTCTGTTCCTAAAAGCAACGTTGCTCTCATTCCAAGCTTATGAACTGCGTCCTGTTGATAGACGAGCGCCTCAAAAACGCTGCACTCTGTGTCTCCCGTATCTATTCGGTGTAAAATATTTATGTGCATTTTCCCCATACTCATTTGTCCCTCTTCCTATCATTTTCAATATACAATTTTCTATTATAATTTTACAAAACAGTAAAATTCAATTCAATATAAAATATCATTCCAAACCTGTTGAAATAATGCACTAATCACCTTAAAAACGCTTTATCAACATAAAAATTATTTTTCAACATTATTTATCTGCTTATGTTTTCAAGCCGGGGAAAAATGCATTCAACATCCTTGCCCACCGCCTGAATCGGCATTTGTGGGGCAAACTCTTTTTTCCCTCTCTTGCACTGTAAAAGCTGTACCTTCATTGAACATCCCTCCTGTTTTCTCATTATACATCGCTTAAATAATTTTCTCAATACCTTTATTGGTTTTCTTAACCAACCGATAAAACGTGCTTTTGCTGATTCCAAGCTTTTTTATTGCTTTGACAGCAGTTATCTCACCCTTTTGCCATTTCTTTATTACAGATTCAAAATCCGCAGGAAGTTCTTTGGGCTTTCTGCCTTTATATTTGCCATCCAATTTAGCAATCTCTATCCCCTCTTTTTGCCGTGAAAGCATATATTCCCTTTCAAGTTCCGCAACTGCACCAAAAACTGTCAGCATAAACTTTCCGGTAGGTGTCGATGTGTCTATTGCCTCTTTTTTTGACACAAACTCAGCTTCCTTTTCAGAAAGTTTTTCGATAAGCTCAAGCAAATCCTTGGTGTTTCTCGCAAAACGGCTGATTGACTCCACAATTACCACATCACCCCTTCGAACATACTCAATCATTTTTTGAAGTTCAGGCCTATCCTTGTTCTTTCCGCTTGTTTTGTCAATATATATTTCATCCACGCCAAGTTCCTGCATCAACAACTCCTGCCGTGCTGTATTTTGCTCTGCTGTGCTTACTCTTATATAACCAATACGCATAAAAATCCTTCCTCCGTCCCAATAGGGTCACAAAAATAAAAGGAGCGTTCCAAAAAGCCGAATGTGACTTTATTGAAACGCATCCCAAGTGTCCCACCAGGGTATACCCTATTGGTTCTTATTATTTATTACATTCCCTGATTGCTTAACACTATTGCACCCAAAAGAAATATAACAAACGCTATTGTGTGTAATATTATTATCGCAGTTTTGCCTGCCCCCTCACGACCTCTTGTTCTGATAAAGCCTACAACCGCCGATACAATCATTCCGATTATGCACCATGTTTTGATACTCATTCAAAATCCCCCTTTGTTATTTTCCAAGCAACGCCGTTGCTCCAACTATACCCTCACTTACTTCGCCTTCCTTATTAACAAAGGTCATTTTGCCTGCTGGAGTATAAAATCCGCCAATATATTCGCCCTCTTCCACATTTTCAAATCTGTCTGCCGATACCATCAGATAATAATTCCAATCATCATCCAAAAGTTCAACCATTGTCATTCCTGTTTCTGTTTCGCTTCTGCTTATTGAAATTACAGAAACATTTGGGAGAAGTATAAGCTTGTCGCCATTTTCTTCAAGGTTATTCGCAACCTCATCATAAGCGAGAGCAAAATCCATTCTGTCCATTAGAGAATCTTCAGAATCACTTCCGTCATAGTACCCCGGGTGCTCTTTGAACATCTTTTCATTTCAAATTCAATGCCTGCCTTTTCCAATCCCTTTAATGCATCATAAACAGATTCTGCCGATGTCACAATTTCAGCCGGACTTTTGGCAGGCTCTACATTTTCCTCCTGCTTTGTGCATTGATAAAGCAAAAATACAACCAACGAAACTACTATTGCTATAATAATTCTTTTTGATACTTTCATTTCTACATTCTACCCTTTCTTTAGTAATTCTTTTATCCATCTTTCTGAATAATTGTACCTTCGCGCTAAAGCCTTAACATTTGTTCCGTCATACTGCTCCTTTAGTAGTTTCTTTATGTATTCCGAATTATAAAGCTTTATTGGAAAGGTCACCTGCTGCCCTTTAAAGTGTGTATAAATAAGCATGGTATTGTCATAGCCAACAAGGTCCACCATTTCCCTATACACTTCATTTAAAGCATTGATATTTTTTACGCCAATCAATATCACCTCCAGAAAAATCTGTCTAGATTATATACTTTTTGCAATGTATAGTAAAATGCATTCTTCCTTATAAAATTCCATTTATTCACAGCAATAAATATACTCCTCAATCTCATCCGTGGTGAATCCGGAATTTAAAAGCTCATCTATTGTTTCCGAATCATATCCATAACCCTTGGCTATGTTTTTTAAATCGTCAAGGTATGTGCTCTCACCCAATATGCTGCTTCCGTATCGCCACCAACAATAGTCACCGTAGTAGTCGTTTATGTAATTAAATCTGCTTGTTACAATCGTGCCGTCAGGTAATATTTTCATTATCTGACCCTCTTGTATGTCTATTTCTTCAAATTCACCGTTTTTGATTTCTGTAAAGAATTCCGTTCCCACAAGTGCTTTGTATAAAATCTCGTCCGTTGAGGCATAAACATAGACCTTTTGCTTTGGAAAATGAATAATAGACAGAGGACTATCCCCCTTTACAAACCACAGGGTATCACTTGTATCAAGAATGGTAAAAGAAAAGCTGCCGTCCACCTTTTCCGCCATGTACTTTATGCTTTCATCACTTAATTGCCTTTGGCTTTCAAGGATTTGCACCGCAATAAAGCTATCGGTTTCTATTTTGGTCTTTGGCAGTTTCAAATTCCATCTTAAAGATTTATCGTTTATAAGTATTCCGTTATGAGCAAGGGCAAATTTCAAATTTTTGCAATTTCCCGGAAATGGATGATTGTTAAAGTTATGCTTTTCATTCCCTTGGGTTGTATGCCTTGTATGTCCCATTATTGCCGTTACATTGTCGGGATGTCTGAATGTAATACTGTATGCCGATTTTGGTTCTTTGTGTATAAGCAGATTGCCTTTGTGGTTATATGCAATTCCCGTTGCATCCATGCCTCTTGCTGTTGCTTCTCTTGCAAGGGAATTTGTAACCTTTGAAAGTCCTTTTATTTCACTTCCGCTGTAATTATATATTCCAAACAAACAACACATTTTTATTCCTCCTCCCCTGTGGTTACCGGCTCGTTGATATAGATGTCTTTTGATTTGAGATAGGCAATAAGCTCAGGCTTGTCCTCTTTGCTTATACCTTTTACAAAGTCACTCCAGCACATAGTTTCAAACTCTTTATCTGTTGCAGATATTGCTTTATCGCATATCTCGTGCACAAGCCCGAGTGTTGCCATAAAGGTTTCATATTTGAGGGTACCTCTGAAAATTCTGAATTCTACTGTATTGTAATTTTGCAGATTTACACATACATATCGGTTAAAACTGCCTTTCTTGGCTTTATCGTACGTAGCCTTTGTATCTTCTGCAATACCATATCTCGATGCCCAGCGCATTATGTTTGCCTCTGTCCGTCTGGAAAATTTAAGAAGCTCATTCCAATGAGCTTCTACAAAATATACTATTCTTGCTATTGTTTCTTCCTGTGCATCGTGGTCAGGACCTAATGCATCACGGCTCACATGGATATGGAGCCCGCAGGTTGAAGTTTTATGGGAGCGGTAACCCATATCAAGAGCTTTATCAAATATCTTTTGCCATGGCATTTCAGATTTATGATAATCAAGGCTCATAGGATGAGTTACCATTTCAAATCCGTCCTCTATGCTTCCGTCGTGCTTTATGTAAATATGCTCTGCCTGAAAATTTGCGACATCAAGAATCCTCTGTGCATTATCAGAGCTTTCTCCGCCACGGTCAATTTCTAGTTCTACCCCTAAATACATATCGTCATTGCCATAAAATATTGGCTCCGGCTTATATCCGTAATCGTGGATAATTTCATTCTTAGACACCAAATCATAACAGCAGCTGCAATATGGATAATCCTCATCATCAAAATACAGTGCAGCATCATAGTGTATTATATGTCCGCACCGTTCGCAAGTCGTATAATGATTGTCATAGCATCTTTGGCATAATACAAAATCTCCCGTACCACTATTTTCGTCGTTCCACAATCTTTCACCGCAATGTGTGCAAATCGATGTCATTTCATCAAGACAAGTCTTACACATAACTTTTCCGTCAAATTCATGACGTTCCTCTTTTGTTAACACCTTTCCGCAGTATCTGCATTTCTCTTCTTTCACTTAAATTTCCTCCTATATTTTATCTATTTGCCGATTGAAATCGGATGCACAGTATATGTACACAAAATGATAATATATAAGTGAATTTAAGGAATATTGCATAAACGCAACACGCAGTAACCCCCTACAGGTTACTGCGTATTTTTATGTACTCCTCCACAGATGCTTTTGATATCTTCCACACCTTGCCTATTTTGAATGCTTTCAGTTCGTGTGACTGCAAAAGCTTATATGCTGTTGTGCGACCTATCATCAAAAACTCACAAAGCTCATCTATTGTGATTAATTCGATATATTCTGATTGCATGATGCATACCTCCTTATTTCTGTGTTAAGAAAGTAAAAAACAATTTATGCTTTACCTGATATATACCTTACCGGAGCAATACCAAATCTGCCAATAACCATATTGATATAATTTTTAAGTCCATAAAACTCTGCTCTTGTCCCCCTGTATCTATGTCCGTCTATAAAACTTACAGAATTTATCACCAAATGAATATGCAGCTGCTGTGCATCTTCATGTACGCTAAACACCGTCTGATATTCTCTACCTAAAAATCTTGCAATGTCAAGACCTATCATATACAATCTTTGGGTCTTTTACCTCCCAACCTTCAAAGGATATTATAAAATGTCTCAGCTGTACTCCATCAACTTTCCCAAAGTTTAGCGACACATCTTTCATTTCCTGAACGTAATTATCTCCTGTTATCCCTATACTTCCAATATATCCATTGGGGGTCTTATAATGATTTAATATATATCCTAACACCTGTTCTCTTGAATTCTCATCATAGTATTTACCCTTAGTGTTTACTATCTTTAATATTACCATTTTATCATCTCCTGTATATATTATTTATCCATCTATGATCGCAAGTCGGGGAAGAATGCATTTAACATCCTTCCCCACGGGGCCCTGTATTTTACTATATTGTTATATCATTTATTATTTAATAAAAAATAAAGCCATCAGATACCGTTAAGTATCATCAGGCTATATTTTCCAAATAATTTCTGCGTTTTCGCCATCAAGCAAAATCTTTTCAATGAATTGGGCTGCTATAAGCTTTTTATCCTCAAAAGATGCTTTGGCAAAATCAATTTTCTTAATTCCCCCTTGCTTTGGTGTCTTTTCTGACAGCAAACCTTCCCGTTCCTTGTGAAGTCTGTCAATCTGCTTTGATATGTAAGCGGCAGATACCTCGCTACTCTCAGACAGTGCATTTACAAGGCGATCAATCCTTTGCTCTATATCAAGAATTTCCCTCGCTCTTTCTGTATCCACATTCACTACATCCTCGAAAGAACATTCGTCTATGACTTTAACAATCTCCTTTTCAACCGTTTCTTCAAGCTCTCTTATATCAACACTTATCTTTGTGCTGCATATTTTCAGATTTGACTTACCTGAACAGATGAGATATATCCGATTTTCAGACTTGCTGTGATTTATTTTCACCGCGTAACCGCAGCATTTACACTTTAAAAGTCCCGTAAGCCAACTGTATTTCCCCGCATTGTCAACAGAAATCTGCTTGTTGGAAGAAAGCTTTTCCTGAACCCTGAGCCATAACTTTGCATCTATAAACCCCTCATGGTTTGCCACGGCAAGTCGTTGGTTTTCAAGTGAATTATACTTATTCCTTGTTCTGTCCCGTTGTCTCATGATGTTGCATCCATGAACTCCGTCAAAATCTGATATGTCATTTGAAATATTAAGTCCCAAGGAAATATAGTGCCAATATACATCCTCATTCGCTTTCACGTATACGGGGCTGTGCAAAAGTCTTGAAAGAGTCACATTATCCCAAGCCGCTCTCTTGGGTCCGTGAATTTTATCGTCCATTAGTTCTTTTGCGACACTACGAAGTGATGTGCCCCTTTCGGCATACCTTTCAAAAATTCTTTTTACGATGTCAGCTTCATCTATATTTATTGAAAGCGAAGACGCTACCTTTCCAAGGGCATCTGTTATTTTATTAAGGTCAAAACCATAGGGTGCAGGGCCTCCCGGCCACGCCCCCAAATCAAAACGATGTATATAATTATCCTTTACACGGTCTGCCGTTGTCTCGCGTTCAAGCTGCGCAAAGGTCATAACGATATTAAGCATCGCCCTTCCTATTGGCGTTGATGTATCAAACTGCTCGGTAACGGATTGAAACTGTGTACCGTTTTTCTCAAGCAATTCCCAGATTCTGCTGAAATCCGAAATGGAGCGGCTGAATCGGTCAAGGCGATAAACATAAATTTTTTCCACCTGTCCTGCCTCAACCGCCTCCATAAGTTCCATAAACGCAGGTCTCTTTGTGTTCTTGCCTGAAAAGCCCTTGTCCTTAAATATAGCCGCATCCTCTCCGGCAAGTTTTTTGCAAAGTTCAATTTGTCCGTCAATGGAGAGGCTGTCTTTTTTATTAAGACTCTGTCTTGCGTATATTGCATCCATAACTACTTGCCCTCATTTCTTGAGCGAAGTATCAGCACGCATCTTCTATGTATAAGATTACGTTTTTGCTCGTAGTCTTTTTTATTTTTTGATATGTAGGTGTTTGTTAAAACCACATATATCACCTCCTTCATTTTAATAATATGTAAGTGTGATTGTAAAACATTACAAATTATTTGAAAGTGATATATGATATCTTATATTATAACTATATGTATGTATATTTATAAAATATTGTATTGTATATATCCATGCCTATCCTATAATAGAAAACAAAAACTTTTCCTACATTTCAAATTTTCCTACACTTTTGATGAGGGATGTGATATACTCAAAAAGGAAGGTGATTATATGTTTCAAAAGGAAAACATGTTAGATACAGCACGCAGAATATCAATCAAAAATGCCCTTGCAAATTATCAAAACTGTCTGCATCAATATATTGGGAATCAAAATTCATATCTTTATGCTCCCAAAAGATATTTTTATGTGGTGGGTGACAACCTGAGATGCCTGGGAACAAATATTGAAATTGGCACCAAGGAAATATCCACTAAAATCCTGTTACGCTTTCACGAAGCATACTTTGGGGGACTTCCATTTCACCAAGGGCTGATTGAAGGTATAATCAAAAACCTGTATCTTTATTTATCACAACTGGAAATCACACCATACTACAAAGCCCTGTTTAATTTCAAATGGCAATGTGGTTTATTTATGTTGCCGTTCTTTGACGATATACAAAACATCTCCGTCCATGATAAAAGAATATATGTTGGACAAAGGCTTCTTACTGACAAATTTATGGAATCCCTGGTTTTAGACAATAAAGGACATTATGTAGCAAGTGAAGCTGCAAAATCAAGTCTTGCAAAAGAGCTTTTGAACCTGTTGGATAAGTCCCAAACTGATACTGAAACAGATGAATATTCGGTTAATTTTGCCGAAGGTAAACTGTCCTACCTCCCCGCTATGGAAACTGCAAAATTCGATGTAAACGCAACAAAAGAATTATCATACAGCCCATACATTAGTCTTGGAAGTTTATCCCGAACCCCCTCAGACAATATAAAGAAATCACTTTATGATATGACGAGCGGCTCGGTTGATACATTAAACCTTATTTCCGAAATTGTTGCAAGAATGCTGGTGGAAAAATTACCCTCAAAATGCGTATGGAGTATATGCGGAAAAGGAAAACAAAATTTTGCAAAACTGTTATCAATACTTTGCGACAACAGAACTTCTGCAAGTATCTATGAAAAAAAGGGACAAAAGCTCATTGAAAGTCTAACCTTGGATCACGCAAATCACTCACTGCTTCAAATAAACAGTCTTATGGTAAGCAAAAAACATTTCTCAGAAATCAACCACTCTGCTGTAAAGAAACTTATGCATGGACGAAAGCTAACCGAAAAAGAAGACCCCTTTATTCCGTATACAAATGGTGAGTATAGTCCTTTGATTACTCTTGTTCAGTACGAAACGGAACTTAATGAATTTTTCAAGAACTTACCCTACCAAACTGTCACTCTTGAAAATTTCAACTTGAAATTTTTAACTACCGAGGATATAAGCTGGCTGAAATTATACTTAACAGCAAATGGCTTACATATAATACATGGCGAAAGACAGACTCTGCATAGCGACCTTGCACTTGATGAACTGATACATAGTTTTATTCACGATTGCTGTGACAAAGAGCAAGGCAAGTACATAGAAACAAAAAAATTTGGCAACGCATTAAAAAGCTACGCTGCTGCTATGGGATCAGATAATATTGAATTGTTGTCAAAGCCCACAAAACTTGCTAAAGAGGTTGAGGAAGCGGGCATCCCGACAGCCGTTCTCAGAAAAGCTAATAACAAAAAATGCTTTATTGATATCGATGTTTCCGAAGAAAAGCTATTGAAATTTATAAGCGAAAAATCCGAAAACACTTCTCAAAGCAAAGACTTTTTTGATTTTATAGAGTCAATGACAGAGTTAATATTGTATGAATCCTTTGCATAACAAAACAGACTGTCTCAATAACGAGGCAGCCTGTTTTATATTGCATTATAAAATCCTGTATTTAATTCTCGCTCCGTATTTAGTTGAGGTCAGCAACCCAAGCTCTTCAAATTTCAAAACGAAACTGCGGATGGTAGCATAAGCTGCATTTCCAAAATCCTTCTCAAGCTGTTTTGTAGAAAACTCGTCCGTGCCGTAATATGACAGCACAAACTTCCAAAGCTTTGCTTCCTTTTCGGTTATTTTACCTTGTTTTAAGGCATCTTCATATACCTCAAAGGTTTCGGTGGCAGCGTTTCCCTCATTCATTTTATCATAGACATTTTCTATAAAATACAAAACAAAGGGGGTAACATCAATTTTGCCGCTGTACTTTTTGTTCTCTTCAATAAGGGTATAGGCATCATAGTATGACTTTCTGCTTTTTTCTATTCTGCTTGAAAACGGAATAAACAAGGCAGACCGATATCCTTTTTGAATCAAAAACCATAAATGCAAAAGCCTTGCCATTCTTCCGTTGCCATCAAAATACGGATGAACATACGCAAGATAAAAATGAATAATTGCCGCTTTTATAAGCTCGTTTATGTCATCCTCAGCATTTGCAAATTCTATAAGTGATTTCATAAATTCCGGCACTTTCTTCGCACTGAGCCCCGTATGTTCAACACCGTCACCAACGACATAAACCGCATCATTACGATAAAAACTTCCATGCGGTAGGCTGTCCTCTTTCCCCAGAAAATCGCCAACCGTCATCATATAAAGCTTATAAAGGTTTTCTTCACTGATTTTATTGTCCGTGTCTGCAATAAATTCGAGACCCTTTTTAAGTCCCATTATTCGAGTTTCGTTCTCATCCTTTGGCGCCATTCCTTTAAGGATATTCCGTACACTGTCGCGGCTGAAGTCGATGCTTTCAATAGCCGATGTCGCAATAATTTCTTCCTCTACAGCCTTTATTCCGTAATTTTGTTTTTGCTCCCTTAAAAGAAGCTTTACAGTATTTTGGCTCACCCTCGCATGATTTTCAATAAAAACCACATTTCCATCGTCAAAATCCAAAATAGGCAGCGGCTTATAATACAGCTCTTCAAGATTTTTAAGAAACGCATCAAAATCTTCACCATATTTATATTTCATTTTTTTGTAATCAACAAAAGCTTTGTCTTTCAATATTTTTGCAAATATTTTAATTTCCATTCAAACCACCTGATATATTTTAGTATCAATTTGTATCAGTATATCCAAAAAATTGTTTTTTGTCAATAGTTTTATATTTTTTTGTTAGAAAAATACCACTTGAAGCTGTTGCCATCGGGGACAGCCTTGACTGGAAGAACCTTACCGCAAGTGAGATTTCTGACCGAGTGCTTAAAAAGGTAAAGCCCGGCTCAATTGTGCTGTTCCATAACGCCGCGTTACATACGCCCGAAGCCCTTCCGACCATAATTGAAAACCTTCAAAAAGACGGATACAAAATTGTTCCTGTTTCGCAAATTATCTTAAAAGAGAACTTTACCATTGACAACTCGGGAATGCAAATCCCAACTCCCAAAAATACCACAGAAGCAAAAAATGGAACGTCAAAAACCGACGCAAAAACTCCGTCCCCCACTTCTTCAGAAACGCAAAAAGCCAACACCGCCAACAGCACGGCTCCGGCATTTATTCCCGTTGAATAATTACCTTGTATAAAGGGCATATTCCTCTATCCTGATGCAAACCCCTGCAAAAAATATAAAACAAACACCGACGAAACGATTTGCGGCAAAGAACTTTCTTCTGACGGAATATATCTGCCCTTTGCCCCCAACACTAACTTTAAAATGAATCAACTACCCTTACTGCAGAAGAATAACATAATAAGC
>JAFYXN010000019.1 GCA_017546145.1 Clostridia bacterium | reverse complement strand
TATATTTCTTCATGATCTATGTTCGTTTATCGTTTCTTCTTGTTATAACTTATTTCACGTACACTTTCTTACCACCTACGATGTAGATGCCGGCGGGCAGATTGTTAAGGTTGCTGCTCACGCGCACGCCGCTGAGGGTGTAAACGGGAGCGTTGCCCAGGGTGCTTTCCACGGCTGTGATACCGGTGGTGTCGCCCAGGTTGAGGCGGAAGCCCTTAACGGCCGAATTGGTGGGCACTTGCAGATAAGCCTTGCCTTTCATGTTCTGCACCTGCTGTCCGTTGTTGCTGTTCTTCTGCCAGTAGAAGCCGAGTCCGCTTTTGCTGTCGTTGGCGAAAATATAGAGCAAGCTGCCGGTAGGAGCAGTGATTACGTCGTTGGTAAGAGTACCCTTGAGGAGGTTTTCAGCGTAAACCTCATTGGCTTCCTCGGTTGTGGCATACATCTTATATTCACCTGCTTCACCCTTCATCAGCAAGCCGGTACCTGCAGGAACAATGTCGCCTTCAGCATAAACATAATTCACATTGGCGGTTGTGCCCTCCACAGTTACAATGCCACCTTCTACACCGGCGGGAATAATGTAGTTCTTGTCTGATGTAAATGTAGCATAACCAGCAGCACTTATGTTGAGAGTGGTATGACCGTCAACTTCAATTCTTCGATAAATGGTAATGGGCTCTTGAGAGTTCTCTTTGTAACAAGAAAAAAGGTCAGAAGATGTATTGAGACGTATTTCTCCGTATATATCATCACTATTGTCGTTATAAACTTTCAACTTTTCGTTTTCTAAAGAGATTGTCCATCTTGCACCGGAGTCAGCTGTGCCATTATTTTCTCTGAGATAATTATTACTGTTAGTTCTTTTATTTATCAAGTATTTACCATTAGACATCTGGAAACAATACTTTTCACCAGACATAACAATGGTCGCTTCATATGGGGCGTTTGTCTCATTGATGGAACCAAAAGAAATTAATTCAGGAAGAGTGGTTGCAGAGGATATATTTATAGCTGTTCTGTTATTGCTATTTTGTTGTCCCATTGCATAGAAGCCATCTTTTTTTATTCCCGTAAAGATGCATACAGTTCCTTCGGTTAGTTCGGAAAGCGATACTACTTTTTTATAGAAATAAGGGTTGGGGTTTAATACAATCAGAGTGTATGAGGCAGAAGCTGCATTATAGGTTTCATTTGCTGCTGCATTGGCTGTGATGGTGGTTGTACCTACTCCTACAATAGTTACTACACCATTGGCAGCATCAATAGTCGCAACATCTTCGTTGCTGCTGCTATATGTTACAGTAGTTTGTGCACCTGTGAGGGTGGGGGCTGTAAATGTTTCTCCTTCGTAAATACTTATGTTGTCTTCAGAGAATGCAAGAGATTGTGTCTCTTTTGTAGCTCCGCTAGAATTTGATTCAACAGTCAAAACAATTTCCGTAATACGCAATTGTGTGTTTGAGGTATTTGCATTCTGGATCATTAGTGTGTTAGAGGCACTTATACCAGAAATTGTCATTGTTTTACTATTCCATGTTCCTGAAGTCAAATTTCCACCATCCACACTATATTTTACTGCAGGAGTGTAGCTTGCTGAAATAGCAGTAATCACAGCACCAGTGATTTTCTTTGAACCATCAGTAGTAAATGTTGCAGAACCACCATTACCACCTGCGCTATAATACAATCTTAATGAACCATCTTTGTTAAAAGCAGGTGCAGTGCCTGCACCATTTTTCGCATAAGAGATTGTGATACCATCAACCGTCTGTGAACTGATAGAACTCAATGTTTCTGAACCATACAACTCTTTAAAGTTAAACGTTACCTCCTCTGCGTGAATGCTAACGCAAGCCATCAGGCAGCATAAAATAGAAAGTAAAAATTTCTTCATAATTGTTTTGTTTATGTTTTAAGTGAATAATTAGCGTGTGAGTGTGTTGTGATTTCACATTCTTTGCAAAGGTAGTCCTATTCTTTAAGAAATAGAAACGAGTGTCGTGAAATTATTATGAATAATGCGAAAAAAAGCCCCATTCGTCCATAATGAGGTATCGGCATGGCAATTGAGGCTTATTAGACCACGAATTTTATATCAACGTGATTGTATGTTAAACAGCTAATTCTTGTTTTCGTTAAGTTTTTGAACACGAATTTCATTAATTTGTCGAATAGAGTTTGGTGCAAACAGAGTGTAGGGATGAAAACTGCTTCGTGATATTCGAGTTATTCGTGTTCTAATTCAGTTTTTGAACACGAATAGCTCGAATGGAACGAATGTTCGTGCCGACTGTTTAATCTGTTGATGACAATTCGTTTGATTAGTGCAATTCGTGTTCTAATTAAGTCTCCGAACACGAATAGCTCGGATGGCACGAATGTTCGTGCCGACTGTTTAATCGTGTTTAATCCGTTGATGATGCTTCGTTTAATTAGCGCAATTCGTGTTCTCTTAAAATCACGTTTAGTCCGTTGAGAGACGTTCGTACTTAATCACTGAGAAAACAAAAAGCGTATCAAGTTGTCTTGACACGCCTTTTGTTTGTTGGGGTACCCGGACTCGAACCAGGAAAGACAGGACCAGAATCTGTAGTGTTACCATTACACCATACCCCAATGTCTTTTTTGTAATCGGGAGCACCCCTCCCGTTGAATTACGGGTGCAAAGATAAGGTGCTTTTTTGTTT
>JAFYXN010000018.1 GCA_017546145.1 Clostridia bacterium | reverse complement strand
TTTTTACGCTTATCAACCTTATAATCGCCGTATTTATGCGACTTTGAGCAATTTCTACCAAATCAAACTACGGAAACGATTGAACGTAGCAATTAAAAACGGTTTTGCCTTTTTGGCAAAAACGACGATTGCCCAAAAACAGTTAGGTTATTTAAGAGGAGTATCATTCGATGCTCCTCTTTTTTCTTTTATTGCTGCCCTCGCATGTTGGTTAAAACGCAAGCGTTTTGTCCCATTTACAAAATGCTCTCGCATTTTGTAATCTTACGCTAAAAATATGCCACCGGCATATTTTTTACGCTCCAGCAGGCGGCTATTAAAGACATGAAATAATAATCGTTAGGTTATTTAAGAGGAGTATCATTCGATGCTCCTCTTTTTTCTTTTATTGCTGCCCTCGCATGTTGGTTAAAACGCAAGCGTTTTGTCCCATTGACAAACATCTCACTTTGTTATAAAATAAAACAAATTAAGGGTGGTGAAATTATGGCAACAAATTGCGAGACCTGTGCGAACTATGAATATGATGAGTACTTTGAATGTTATGTATGTGCCGTAAACCTTGACGAGGACGATATGCAAAAGTTTTTAAGCGGCAATGACTTTGAATGTGCCTTCTGGCAAAACGGCGACGAATACGCCGTTGTACGCAAACAAAATTAATGACATATACGCAAAATACCCTGCGAACTGTTTAGTTCACAGGGTATTTTTAAGATTAAGCTATTCGGTTACTACACCTTTTTTGAGGATAACATTTGCATACAAAGCACTTTCGCCTGTCATAACAACAGCATAAGCTTTCTTTGCTCTTTCGTAGAACTCAAATCTTTCAATCTGTTCCATATCTTCGTCGGTATATGGTTTAATTAACTCAGCATACGTGTCCCAAATAGGTGTTTCCACCGTATCACCCGGTGTCTTTGCCATAAGATAAACCGGCTTCTGATAGGTATCAAGCGGAAACAGCTTAAGAATTGCCTCCAAAAGCTCAGGCACACCGTGACCATCACATCTTACACAACGGTCATTTACACTTTGACCTGGGAAGTTTCCGTCACCTATTACAATTTCATCTCCGTGTCCCATCTCCATAAGTATTTTAAGGAGTTCAGGGGATATTATACTTGGTATTCCTTTAAGCATTTAAATCACCTTTCTTTATATAATTACTTATCCTCTTACAGCTTTTCTTGCAACCTGAATTTCAGGCTCTTTAAAAATAATAATAGCATTTCTTGGGCATTTTTCAACACATGCACCGCAGCCAATACATTTTTCAGCATCAATTGATGCAAGGTTGTCTTTAACAGTTATTGCACCGCTTTCGCAATTCTTTGCGCAAATTCCGCAACCGATACATCCAACACTGCATACCGCACGCGTTTCCTTGCCGTGCGCCTTTGACGCGCAGGCAACATCCGCTCTTGCGCTGTAAGGAATGCTCTTGATAACGTTTCTTGGACACTCTGCAATACACGCACCGCAGTTTGTACATTTTTCGCTGTCAACAACCGCAACACCGTTTACAATACTTATAGCATCAAACCGGCATTTTGCCACACATGAGCCAAATCCAAGACAGCCAAACGAACAAGCCTTCATTCCTCCGCCAAGGCGATGAGCAGTATGGCAATCTATATTTCCTTCGTTTATATACCGATTTTCTGCCGCATCACTTGTACCTGCACACATCACAAATGCCGTCATTTTCTCGGTTGTCTGAACTTCAACTCCCATAATTTGCGCAATTTTTACCGCAGCCTCGTTTCCGCCGACAGGGCAGCAGTTGGCAGCAGCCTCGCCGCTACAGATAGCTTCAGCATAGGCACTGCAGCCTGCATAACCGCAACCGCCGCAGTTTGCACCGGGAAGCACTTCTGTAATCTGAGGGATGCGTTCATCCTTCTCTACCGCAAAAACCTTCGCCGCAACAGCAAGCAGAGCACCGAAAATCAAGCCCATACCGCCAATCGCAACAACAGGTAATAAAATTTCCATATTTTCGTCCTCCCTTTCCTGTTAAAAGCTAAGCCCTGAAAATCCCATAAACGCAATAGAAAGCAAGCTTGCTGTAATAAGGGTTATTGGCATTCCTTTAAGAAATTCAGGAATATTTGAACTTTCAAGCCGTTCTCTGACGCCGGCAAATAATACAATAGCAAGAGTGAATCCAACACCTGCTGTTGCACCGTAAACCACCGATTTAATAAAACTGAACTCTGCCGCCCCAAACTTTGTGATATTAACAATCGCAACGCCAAGCACTGCACAGTTTGTTGTAATCAGGGGCAGATATATACCAAGAGAGCTGTAAAGCGACGGCACAGACTTTTGCAGAAACATTTCCACAAACTGTACCAGCACTGCAATTACAAGAATAAACGCTATTGTTTGCAGATATTCAATACCAAACAGCACCAAAAGCTTTTGAACCGCCCACGTTATAGCAGAGGCACATGCCATTACAAATATAACCGCAAAGCCCATACCAAGAGCAGTTTCAACCTTTTTTGACACTCCTAAGAAGGGGCATATTCCAAGGAACTGTACAAGAACAAAGTTCTGTATAAAAATCGCTCCAATACTGATAACAAGTAAATCTCTAAGCAATTTTGCTCTCCCCCCGTCTTTTTTTATTTGAAATAATGTTAATCACCATAACAACCAGACCAAGGGTCAGGAATGCTCCGGGCGGTAAAATCATGATTGTCACAGGGTTAAACGCCTCACCAAACAATGATATACCAAAAAATGTACCTGCTCCCAAGATTTCTCTTATTGAACCGAGAACAGTCAATGCCAACGTAAAGCCAAGACCCATACCAAGACCGTCAACCGCAGACCTAATCGCACCGTTTTTTGATGCAAAGGCTTCTGCACGTCCAAGTATTATACAGTTTACAACGATTAAAGGAATGTATATTCCAAGAGCCGCCGAAACAGCTTGGGCATACGCCTTCAGAATCATTTCAATTATTGTAACAAAGCTTGCAATAACAACCACATACGCTGCAATTCGCACTTTGTCGGGTATGAACTTTCTTAGAAGCGATATAAATATATTTGAAAAAACAAGAACTACCATTGTCGAAAGTCCCATGCCCACCGCATTAAATGCACTTGTGGTAACTGCAAGCGTCGGGCACATTCCAAGGAACAGAACAAACGTCGGGTTTTCTTTAAAAATTCCGTTCATAAATACATTTTTCATTATTCAGCCGCTCCTTCCCCGTCAGAAATCTGAGACTGTGTCTCCTGCTTGATTTGTTCAAGCTTTTGAGCTGTTTCTTCCACCTTGCTGTCGGTGCTTTTGAGCTTTGCGGCCTCAAGTGCCGTGTTTACACAAGAAGTAACAGCCTTTGAAGTAATTGTAGCACTGGCAATAGCAGAAATCTCGCCACTCTTTGCCGCGCCCTTAACAACAGTTAGCGAATCCGCCGCGCCCTCAAACTGTCTCGCAAATTCGGGCTTTGATGCGTTTGCGCCAAGCCCTGCTGTCTCTGATGATTCAAGAATTTTAATTCTGGTAACCTTGAGATTATTATCTATACCGACCATAATCTTTATATCGCCGCCGTATCCTGCATTTGAAACCGCAGTAACAACATAGCCGACAATAGTGCTGCTGTTTTCTGCCTGAAGTCCGCCTGTCATTTTTTCGATTGTTACATTATCGCTTTTAACCACAGGAATTTCAACCGTTGTAAAATCAGCTGCATCGGGCAGAACCTCCTGCTGCGCTTTAACCTCAGCAGCAAGATTGTTTTCTGCAATTATAGGTGTAGTAATCTTATTTACCACCGCAAGGCACAGCGCCGCAACGGCAGTTATTATAAATAGTTTAAGGGAAATAAGAACAGTTTCTTTATTAAGCATTTTTCTTGTCCCCCTTCTTCTCTTTTACAACACCAAAGCGTTTTGGAGCGGTGTACTTATCAATAAGCGGAGTCGCAACATTCATAAGAAGAATTGAGTATGACACACCCTCAGGGTATCCTCCCCAAAGACGGATAACTGCGGTAAGAATACCACAGCCTATGCCAAATACAATCTGACCGTTTGGAGTATACGGCGTTGTTACATAATCGGTTGCCATAAAGAATGCACCAAGCATAAGACCGCCCGACAGAACATGGTAAAGTGCGTCACCGCTAAAGAGTCCGTCGTTTCCGCCAAACACAAAGGTCAGCGCCGCAACCGTCAATATATATGCTGCAGGGATTTTTATGCTTATAACCCTTTTACAAATCAGGTATACCGCACCGATTAATATTGCCAGTGCTGAAACCTCGCCTATACAGCCGCCTGTTGTACCAAGAAACAAATCAAGATACGACGGAAGCTCTGCCACAGCAGCATCTGACGCAGAGGTTGCCTGCGATACCGTATCAACATTTTGAGCAAGCTGCGCTAAAGGTGTTGCATGGGATACAGCATCTGCATTTGAGAAAAATGCTACCTTGGTAAACGGCTGTACCCAAGTTGTCATAGCCTGCGCCCATGAGGTAAGCAAGAATGCTCTTGCCGCAAGGGCAGGATTCATAAAGTTGTGACCAATACCGCCAAAAAACTGTTTTACAATTACAATTGCAAAAAGCGAGCCGACAATTGCCATCCAAAAAGGCATTGTAACCGGAAGATTCATTGCAAGCAAAAGTCCCGTAACCGCCGCACTGAAATCGCCGATTGATACCTGCTTCTTTACAATTTTGCACCATGCCCATTCAAAGAAAACACAGGCACCTACACACACAACAGCCAAGGCTGCTGCACGATAACCGAATACAAATACCCCCGCAATAAGTGCAGGCATAAGAGCAATTATTACATCAAGCATTATTCCGCCGGTTGTGTTGCCGTCTCTTATATGAGGCGACTCCGTAACAATCAGCTTTTCTTTTAAGTTTTCCATTATGCCTTCACCTCCTGACGGGCAAGCTTTGCTTTTCCTGTTCTTACATACTGCAGAGGATTCTGCTCTGCAGGGCATACATACGAGCATGAGCCGCATTGTATGCAATCACCTAAATTTAACTTTGTCAATTTTTCTAAATCATCAGCACAAACCGCCTCTTTGATTACATTTGGAAGGAGGTTCATTGGGCATCCTGAAACACATTTACCGCACCTTAGACAGCTTGCGGTCTGTTGCGTTTTTGCCATTTCCTCACTGAATGCCAAAAGTCCCGAAGACCCTTTTATAACAGGCACATCAACCGAAGAAAGTGCCACGCCCATCATAGGTCCGCCCATTATAAGCTTTGCCGCTGTTTTTGAAAATCCGCCGCATTTTTCAACCAAATGGCTAAACGGTGTTCCAATCGGAACCCTGAAGTTAAGAGGCTCTGCAATGCAATCGCCGCTTACTGTAACGATTCTTCTTATAAGTGGCTTTCCCTGAATTACAGCTCTTGCAACCGCAGCACAGGTATCAATATTGTTAACCACAACTCCAACATCCATCGGAAGCTTTCCGGGAGGAACGCTCCTGCCGGTCACCGCCTTAATAAGATGCTTTTCCGAGCCTTGCGGATACTTTGTTTTTACGGCTACAATCTTTATATTATAATCCGCATCACTTTGTACACAACTTTTAAGCTTTGCGATTGCGTCCTGCTTGTTGGTTTCAACCGCAATATATCCGTCTTTAATAGCCAATGCCTTCAGTATTAACCGAAGTCCTCTGACCACCTCGTCTGTGGTTTCAAGCATGGCACGATGGTCAGATGTGAGATATGGCTCGCACTCTGCACCGTTAATTATTACATAATCTATTTTTTTGTCCGCAGGCGGGCTTAACTTTACATGTGTGGGGAATGTTGCGCCGCCCATACCAACAATACCTGCCGCTTTTACTCTTTCAATAATCTCCTGCGGTGAAACAGTTTCTTCATCTAACGGGATTAATTCATCACTGACTTCGTTAAGACCGTCGTTTTCGATTACAATTGACTGCACCTTTGTGCCTGACGGATGAAGTCTTTGTTCAATCGCCTTAACCGTTCCCGAAACAGACGAATGAATATTGGCAGACACAAACCCGCCTGCCTCTGCTATTTTTTGCCCCATCAAAACTCTTTGCCCAACTTCAACGCAAGGAACAGCCGGCGCGCCTATATGCTGCTGAAGCGGAAACACAAGCTCTGCCGGTGCTTCAATATCAACAATAGCCTTTGTCTCGGTGCTGCCCTTCATGTCATCGGGATGGATACCGCCTTTAAAGGTAAACACCTCGGTCTTTCCAAAAATCTTTCTTCTTTTGTTAAGATTAAAATTTGCATTAATTTTGCTCAAGCCATCTGCCTCCCTTTACTGATTTTTTGTTGCTGCACGCTTTATCGTTCTCAAATCCTTGCCCAGTGTCTGAAAAATCTTATAATCACCCATAAAGCGCGATACAACTCGCTGGCTGTACAGATTTGACAGCTCTTCAAATCCAAGATTTGATGAAATTATTGTGCTCTTTCCTGAAATAATTCTTAAATTTATTATATCAAACAAAGCCGCAGAAGTAAACTGAGTCTGAAATTCTGTTCCCAAATCATCAATTATAAGCAAATCCACATCATAAACATACTTTACCGTTTCTGCCGCGTCTTCGTCACCCTTATTGAACTTTGCATTTTCAAAAAACTCAAACAACCTGAAAGCGGTCTGATAATAAACCGTTTTGCCGCGTTCCAGTGCACGGTTGGCAATACAGCTTGAAATAAAGGTCTTGCCTGTGCCTGCATTGCCCATAATCAAAAAGTTATCCCCTGTTTTGTCAAAGGACTCCGCAAACTCTAACGCCTTGTCACATATAATCCGCATTATTTTAAGAGTCTTTGCGCTTTCTTCGCCCTGATTTGCAAACAAAGACATATCAAAGCTTTCAAATGTTTGTCCGCGCATGCTTTCGGTCAGGTTGGCATTTGCCCCTATGTGCTTTGAAATAAGTGTTTTTAAGCAGGCACAACGTCTGCCCTCCACAAAGCCTGTATCACGACACGCCCTACAGCTATAAATATCGTCAAGGTAATCCTCCGGAAATCCGATGTCTGAAAGCAGCTTTGCCTTTTGCTTTTGAAGACTTTGAATTTTGCTCTTTATATCATCAAAATCTCCTGCTTTGTTGAAAACACTTCCCAAAAGGCGTGAGCCTTGCTTCATAAGCTCACCTTCAACTTCGGTAATACGCGGTGCTTTTAACAAAACCTCTGCATGGCGTATGCTTTGCAGCTCGCGGTTTTTGCTGCGTATTTCTTCAAGCTCTCTGTTTGCAAGAACATAAGCTGACTCCATAATTCAATCACCCCTCCAGCATATCCTCTAATATTTTTTCAGCAAAGTCTGAATAATCAGGTTTGTTTGTATCAGTATAGTTGACAAGCTTACCTTTCTTGCCGGACACCTTTTCCTTGACCGGCGCGGACTTCAGTTTAAAAAGCACTTCCTTTTCACGGACTTCATCCACAGTAGAAATCCCCTCATCCGCCCAGCTCATAAGAATTTTGTTCATATAAGCCCAGCTTAGCTTGCCTGTTGCCGCTACCGTTCTGTCGTATGCCTCTGACACAAGCTCTGACGAAATGTTTTTTTCAAAAGTCCACAGCTTTATGTATTTTTTCTCGGTCTGGGTAAGCGCTCTGTCATATATGCCCAATACACCGCGTACCCGACCTTCATTTGAAAGCTTAAGTTCAATTTCCTTAATATACTCTTCGGCACTTTCATAAGTATCGATACCCTTGTCCGTCCAGTCTATTGCAACAGTTTCAAGATACCGTTTGCCCGTCTTGCCGCGACTTGCCGCAAACCGAAGCAACATGATAACCACTTCCACCGGAAGTCCCAGCCAATCAACAAAGGAATAGAGCATTTCAAAATCTGACGGGCTTAAAATCTTGCCCAAAATCTTCTCTGCCTCGCGGAACAAATAATCAATATTTTTATTGACCGATGCTGCCGCATCAATCTCTGCCGAATCATACGAAGGTCTGACCCTGAATCGGCTTGCCGCATCACTTTCTGTCTTTGTCTTTTCAGTTTTTAAGGAGTTTTGGGGGACTTCTTCAGCAAAGGAAAAGCCTTCATCCGTTTGGACCATAACATCTGCCGTAATCCAAAAATCCAGTGCCGAGTTTACTGTATCAATATCTTTATCAAGTTTTTTTGCCACTTCACCATTTTTCAGCATTTTTCCTGTTTTTTTGAAATGACTTAATATATATAGGTAGATTTGCAGATACTCTGCTTTGGCAAATCTGCCCCATTTTTCAATAAAACTGAATTTTATTTCAAATCCCTCTGACATTTTAGTTTTTATCCTTTCATTTACTCCTGCAATTTAATGCAGGATAACGGCTAAATTCCAGCGTTTATTTTCCGACACAAAAACGTGAAAATACCTGCTCTATAATCTCGTCCTGAACGGTAACACCCGTTACCTCGCCCAACGCTGAAATAAGTTCTTCAAGGTCTATATACAGAATGTCTGCAGGCATTCCTTCCTTGACAGAAGCCTTCATCCCTTCAGCAATCTGCCTGGCTTTTATAAGAGCGTCCTTTTGTCTGTCGTTTGAAATAAACACATCATCCTTTGAAACTCCGCCGGCAAGAAATTTTTCGCTTATCTTAGCCTCAAGCTCTTCTATCCCCAAAGGCGGCTTACCAAAAGGTGTAGAGGTTGCAACTATGCAATCTTTATCAATCCCCAAGGCTTTCTCATAATACTCAGGCGGATTTGCCGAAAACTTGTCTGTTTTATTTAATATAACTATTACGGTTTTTCCTTTTGTATACTCATAAATTTTTAAATCCTCGTCTGAAATCCCCTCCGAGGAGTCAATAACAAAAAGACAAAGCTCACAATCCTCAATGTTTTGCTTTGCTTTTTCTATGCCGATTTTTTCAACTGAATTATCGCTTTCATGTATTCCGGCAGTATCAATCAATCTTAATGCAATACCATTCACGGTAACATATTCTTCAACCGTATCACGGGTTGTGCCCGGAATATCTGTTACTATTGCTCTGTCTGTACGGCTGATTGCGTTAAGGAGCGAAGACTTGCCCACATTGGGGCGACCTGCAATAACTGTGCGGATTCCGTCGCGCATAATTCGGCCTTTGCCAAACCCCAAAAGAAGCTCGTCTATTTTTTCAGCAATACTGTTAATTTTTTCTGTAAGCTCTGTCTGAGGGATTTCGTCAATTTCGTCAGGGTAATCTGCAACAGCAGAAAGATTTGCAGCAAACGCAACTGCCTCGTCGCGTATTTTATCCACTTTTTCCGAAAGTCCACCCGACAGCGCTCTTGCCGCATTATCACGTCCCAAAGCCGAGGTGGAATGTATTAAATCAATTGTTGCCTCTGCTTTAAGAAGGTCTGTCTTTCCGTTCATGAATGCGCGCCGTGTAAATTCGCCCGGCTCTGCCAGCCTTGCACCCGAGCGGAAAAGCTCTTCAAGCACAGTTTCGGCTGCAAGATGCCCGCCATGACAGTTTATTTCAACAACATCCTCGCCTGTATACGAGTGCGGAGCTTTCATCACAACCGCAAGCACCTCATCAATAATTGCGCCGTCCGAAAGGCGTTTGACTGTTGAAAGTGTCAGCTTATGGCTTTCAAGCGCGGCAAGCGTCTTCCCGTTTTTTGGAAAGACAATCTTTTCTGCACATTCTGCAGCGGCTTCGCCGCTTAATCTTATAACAGCGATGCCACCCACACCCACAGGGGTTGCTATTGCTGCAATTGTATCAAACACCTTCATTCCTTTACCATTCCTTCCCGTAACAAAAGACAAACACATTAAGCCGAAGGTTTTATTCAGACTTATCCTCAGCCTTTCTTGATGTTGGATATTATCTCTCTTACCATATTGGCAAGCTCCTGGTCTGTTTCAATATCCTCTGCAATCTTTTTTACATTGTGCATTGCCGTAGTGTGGTCCCTGCCTCCAAATTCTTCACCGATTTTGGGGAAAGACGGGTCGTCAAGCAGCTCTCGGCAAATGTACATACCTACCTGTCTTGGAAGCGCAATCTCCTTTGAGCGTTTCTTTGAAACCAAAGAGCCTTTGGATAACCTGAAATATCTCTCCACTTCGTTTATAATGAGGGCCGCCGTAACAATCCGACGCGGCTGAGTTGAAAGTATATCACGAAGTGCAGCTGTTGCAAGCTCCATTGAAATTTCATTGGTTCGCTTTATTCCGGCATAAACCAAAATTCGCTTTACCGCACCTTCAAGATCACGGACATTAGACTTTATGCTGTCGGCAATAAACTCTACAATTTCGTCGTTTACCGACAGGTATTCGCTTTGTATCTTACTTTTCAGAATTGCCATACGGGTTTCGTAATCCGGCGGCTGTACGTCTGCCAAAAGACCGCTGTTAAAACGGGTTTTAAGACGCTCCTCAAGCTGAGGGATTTCAGACGGCAAACGGTCACAGGTAAGAACAATCTGCTTGTCCTTTTCGAAAAGTGCATTAAAGGTATGGAAAAACTCCTCCTGAGCAAGCTCTTTGTTGGCAAAAAACTGAACGTCGTCGATGAGCAAAAGGTCTACCCTTCTGTACTTATTTCGAAACGCCTGATTGGTCTTTTCGCGGATGGCTGTAACCAGCTCATAGGTAAACTTTTCACTTGTGGTATAAAGCACCTTCTTTTTTGGGTAATTCTCAAGGTAATAGTTGCCGATGGCTTGCATAAGATGCGTCTTGCCAAGACCGCTTCCGCCATACAAAAACAACGGATTGTATGTTTTTGCAGGGCGCTCTGCAACAGCAAGAGATGCAACATAGGCTAAGTTGTTGTTATTACCCACAACAAATGACGAGAAGGTGTATTTGGGGTTCAGAGTATTTTCAACCGTAATGGGGTCAACCTCTGAATGCTCACTTCCTGCATCATCAACCACAACCTCAATATCAAACTTATGAGATGTCACAGACTCCAGACAACTTTCGATAAGCGAGAAATACTTGGTCATAATCATATTTTTGTTCACCGAAAAAGGCACCTTCAGCGTAATTTTTGTTTCGTCAATCTCCTCCGGAGTAATAGGCTTTATCCATGAATCATAGGAAACCGCTGAAATTTCCTTTGAAAGCTCCTCAGATACCTTTTTCCATATTCGCTTTAACTCTTCCAATTTAAAGCTCCTTTCAATCAGAACTACTGTAATACGGACAATCTGCCCGTGCGCTTTAATTTATTAAACATTCTTTTGCGCATACATTATATATAATAACAGACTTTTATACTTTTTTCAACATCAAAAACACCTAAAAACTTGTCGAAAAATTTCTCTCTTTGACCAAAGCACAAAATATTGTTTTTTATGTAAAAAAACATTACAATATCTGCGATTTTTTCCGCAAAAAAAATTTAAAAAAATTTTTCCAGAGTTAAAGTATTGACAATATTTGTTTCTTGTGCTAAAATAGGTAATGCTGTTTTGCAGATTAGTATTAAATTTTCATATTTATACAATTAGATTATTATCGGTTTGGAGGGATTTTGATGCTTAGAACATTTCAACCTAAAAAAAGACACAGAGCCAAAGAGCACGGCTTCAGAAAAAGAATGTCAACCAGCAATGGCCGCAAGGTTTTAGCAAGAAGAAGACTTAAAGGCAGAAAGAAATTGTCAGCCTAAAGACGCCTTTGTGCGTCTTTTTGACTATTTACGCCTTTTTTCAGGGTGCATTCATCTGCAAACGCAGTGTTTGTAGCCTGTTTTGCTACGTCGGAATGGAGGTTTTTATGAAGCGAACTGCCCGCAAAATTGAGATTTTAAATCTCAACACCCAATTCAGAAGAATTTATTCCAAAGGCAGCTCCTCCGCCCGTCCTTCCATTGTGGTATATGCAAAGCCAAACGGACTTTCATTTAACCGCAGCGGAATTACCGTAAGCAAAAAAATTGGAAAAGCAGTGGTCAGAAACCGTGCAAAACGCAGACTGCGCGAGGTTTTCAGGCAGAATGCATCGCGTATCAAGTCCGGCTTTGATTTTGTTCTGATTGCCCGCAGCCGCACTGTTTATGCAAACTTTTCAGTTTTGCAAAACGATTTTCTGGCTGCCGCAAAGGAAATCGGGGTTTTAAAAAATGAATAGGATCTTTTCCTTTATACTTATCGGGCTGATTAAATTTTACCGGCGGTTCATTTCGCCGCTTACTCCGCCAAGCTGCAGATATTATCCCACTTGTTCGGAGTACGCAATTCTTGCCATAAAAAAATATGGCGTACTGAAAGGCACACTTAAAGCTTTGTGGCGCATCCTAAGATGCAACCCCTTTTCAAAAGGCGGTATTGACCTTCCCTGATGCCATACCTTTAACTGCCATTACACTTAGACAAATCGGAGGACATTATTGTGACCTATATAATGATTGCTCTGGGTTGGATTCTGGACCTTTTCTATCGACTTATCGGCAACTATGGCTTTGCAATTATCGTATTTACTGTTTTTATAAAGCTTGCGTTGTTCCCGCTTGACTTAAAGCAAAGACGGTCCATGGCAAAAACCCAAAAAATTCAGCCTCTTTTAATGGAGGTACAGAAAAAATACGCAAACGATAAAGACAAATTAAATCAGGAAACTATGAAACTGTATCAAAAGTACGGAATCAACCCCACAAGCGGTTGTCTTCCGATGCTTATTCAGTTTCCTATAATAATAGCCCTTTACTGGGTTGTACGAAAGCCTATCTTTTACATGATGGGTGTTGGAGAAGCAGATATTTGGCGTATAGGCGAGGCATTTAATGCATGGGCGGCAAACAACCCCGATGCTTTGCCTTCTGCTCTTAAATCTGCAATTCCCGTAACCTTTGCAGACAGACACAACAACACATTTGGTTTGCACGAAATCCAGATTGCACAGCTTTTGTTTAAAAACCCGGAAATCCTTAATCACCCTGCAATTGCAAATTGGAGCGAGAGCTTAAGACCGATTGACTTTAGCTTCTTTGGCATGGATTTATCCGAGGTTCCAAACCTTAGCGCATTCTTTGGTATATTTATCGGAAAGGTTTCCGGGCTTACTCTCAGCACTGCATTGCTTTGGATAATCCCCATTCTTTCAGGTATTAGTTCATTTGCATCCAGCAGAATTGCAGCTCCTGCAAAGAAAACCAAAAAGGATAAAAAGCTTATTCTTTCAGAAGAAGAAAAGAAGGCTCAGGGCAACACCGGCGGTGCAGCAAACGACACAATGAAGTCAATGACCATGATTATGCCTATTTTTTCGGCATGGTTTGCATTTACTCTTCCTGCCGCAGTTGGTCTTTATTGGATAATAAGCAACGTAATTCAGATAATTCAGCACGTTCTTGTTACCAAATATTTTGTTAAGGATATAAGCCTTGAAGAAATAGAAGGAGATATAAAAAATGTTAAAAGTAGAAAAAAGCGCAAAAAATCTCGATGAAGCATTAGAGCTTGCGGCAGCAGAGCTTGGTGTTTCAAAAGAAGAGGTTTCATACACCGTTACACGTCAGATTGGCAAGGGTCTTATGAAGTTTCTTGTTGGCTCAGAGGTAGATATTGTTGCTTGGAGAACCGCAGACGAAAAACCGGCATCCGACAAAAAAGGCAAATCACCCGAAAAAACTGCTCCTAAAGCACCCAAAGCTGACAAAAAACCGGCGGCTGACACCACCGAAAAGGCTGTCGATGCAGAGATTGCAAAAAAAGCGGCAAAGCCTGCAAAGAGCGAACCCGATGAAGATTTTGTTATTCCGAAGTCAGCAGTTGACGATGCAAAATATTTTGTATCTGAGCTTCTTTCAAAGATAGGTCTTACCTTTGAGCTTCATATTAAGCTTGAAAGAAATATTATCAACATTGACGTTTCCGGCGACAAGATGGGTCTTCTTATCGGAAAACGCGGCGACACCATTGATGCCGTACAGATGCTTACCGTTCTTTATGTAAACAGAAACAAGAATATGCCTTATGTTAAGGTTAATATTGATACAGAAAATTACCGTGCAAAGAGAGAAGCAACACTTATAAGACTTGCTCACGGACTTGAACGCAATGTACTTAAAGAGAAAAAGTCAATTACACTTGAACCTATGACAGCAAACGAAAGACGTATAATTCATTCAGCTCTTCAGAACAACCCCAAGATAAAAACCTACAGCATTGGCGAAGAACCCAACCGCAGAATGGTTGTTTCGCTGAACAAGCCTGAAGAAACACAAGAGTAATACACAGCCGCCGACAAAAAAAGTCGGCGGCTATATCTTTGTTACATATTCCGGCTTGATTTTTGCCTTATATTTGTTACATATTTTTTGAATATTTATGCAAAAACTATTGACTTTTTTGCATAAATATAGTTTAATAAATAATATATTTTGAATATTTATGCAGGAGGATTAGCATAGTGGCTGCACTGAAAGTATTTATTGACGGAAGTGTCGGAACTACCGGTTTGAGAATTCATGAACGGCTGGCTTCGCGCTCTGACATTGAACTTATTACAATTGAAGAAAACAAACGCAAGGAGCTGAGCTTTAGAAAAGCAGCAATACAATCAGCTGACGTGGCATTTTTGTGCCTTCCCGATGCTGCCTCCATTGAAATAGTGGAAGCGTTGGGAGATTCAAAGGTTAAAATTCTTGACACTTCCACCGCTCACCGCACAAACCCTGCATGGGCCTATGGATTTCCTGAGCTTTCGGAGTCTTTTAAAGAAAAACTCCTTAACTCAAATCGCATTGCGGTTCCGGGCTGTCATGCCAGCGGTTTTTGCTCTATTGTAAAGCCTTTGGTTGACCATGGCATAATTGCCGAAGATTATCCTGTGGTCTGCACCTCAGTCACAGGCTACAGCGGCGGCGGCAAAAAAATGATTGCAGAGTACGAAGATGACTGCAGAGATATATGTTTAGACAGCCCGCGCCAGTATGGTCTTACACAAAAGCACAAGCATCTGCCGGAAATGAAAACTGTATGCGGGCTTAGCTTTGAGCCTTGCTTTTCGCCGATTGTGGCTGATTTTTACAGCGGTATGACCGTTTCTGTGCCGCTAACCGCAAGACTTCTTGCAAAAAAAGTTTGTGCAAAGGACATACACGATATTTTAGCACAGCATTATGCCGGACAAAAGCTGATTTCGGTAAGACCCTTTGGCCAGGAAGGCTTTCTTGGCACCAACGAAATGACCGGCAAGGACAGTATGGAAATTATTGTCACAGGCAATGATGACAGAATTCTGATTGCCTCAACCTTTGACAATCTTGGTAAGGGGGCATCGGGCGCAGCAATTCAATGCTTTAACCTGATTACAGGGAACGACGAGACCACAGGTCTGGTTCTGTAAATTTCAAAAACAGAAAGGATTACTACAATGGAACAGATAAACGGCGGTATTTGTGCCGCAAACGGATTTAAGGCTGCAGGGATACATGCAGGAATCCGCAAAAACAAAGATAAAAAAGACCTTGCACTTATAGTAAGTGAAACCCGCGCAGCTGCGGCAAGTACATATACACAGAACCTTGTTAAGGGTGCGCCTATTTACGTTACAAAGGCAAATATTTCTGACGGCTATGCCTCTGCAATCATCTGCAACAGCGGCAACGCCAACACCTGTAACGCAAACGGCATTGAAATTGCAGAGGGTATGTGCGAGCTTGTTGAAAAACACACTTCTATTTCAAAAAACGACGTTATTGTTGCATCAACCGGTGTTATCGGACAGCCGCTTGACATTACTCCAATGGCAAACGCAATGGACTCTCTTGTTAAGCTTTTGTGCGAAACCGGAAGCCAAGATGCCGCAGAAGCAATCATGACAACCGACACCGCAAAAAAAGAAATTGCATTTTCTTTTGAGATTGGCGGAAAGCTATGCAAAATCGGCGGTATAGCAAAAGGCTCGGGCATGATACATCCAAACATGGCAACCATGCTGGTGTTTATAACAACAGACGTTGCCATTACACCTGAGATGCTTCAAAAGGCGCTCAGTGCTGATGTTAAGGATTCCTTTAATATGATTTCAGTTGATGGTGATACCTCCACAAACGACATGGTTTCTGTTCTTGCAAACGGCATGGCAGAAAATGCTGTTATTAACTCTTGCGGCGAAGATTATGATACCTTCTGCAAAGCACTGTCTGCTGTTACCACATATCTGTGCCGTCAGATTGCAAAAGACGGCGAGGGTGCGACCAAGCTTCTTGAAAGCCGTGTTCATGGTGCAAAGGATACCAAAAACGCAAAGCTTATTGCAAAAAGCGTTATCTGCTCGTCACTTTTTAAATCGGCAATGTTTGGTGCTGATGCAAACTGGGGACGTATTCTTTGTGCAATCGGCTACAGCGGTGCAGAATGTGATGTAAACAAGGTTGATGTCAGCCTTAGCTCAAAGAGCGGAGAAATTTTGGTTTGCAAAAACGGAAGCGGTGTTGACTTTGATGAGGATCTGGCAAAAACAATTCTCAGCGAAGACGAAATAATCATTGATATTGTGCTTGGTGACGGAAGCAGCGACGCAACAGCGTGGGGCTGTGACCTTACATACGACTACGTAAAGATAAACGGTGACTATCGCACCTGATTTGAATTGAGGTAAATGAAATGAACAACGATATTCTGAAAAACATTCCTATTGAAACACGCGCTGAGATACTTATTGAAGCACTTCCCTACATTCAGGACTACTATAACAAAATTGTTGTTATTAAATACGGCGGCAACGCAATGCTCAACGAGGAGCTGAAGCAGGCTGTTATGGGTGACATTCTTCTTCTTTCCCTTATCGGAATCAAGGTTGTTTTGGTCCATGGCGGAGGCCCTGAAATCTCAGAAATGCTGGGCAAGGTTGGCGCTGAATCTAAATTTATTGATGGTCTTCGTGTTACCGACAAAGAATCCGTTGATATTGTACAGATGGTTTTAGCAGGGAAAATCAACAAAAGCCTTGTAAACCTTATCCACACCATGGGCGGCAACGCGATGGGTCTTTGCGGAATTGACGGACAGATGATTAAATCCGAAAAGCTTGACGATGTTCACGGATATGTAGGAAACATCACCGACATCGACCCCACACCCATTCTTGACGTGCTTGACAAGGGGTATATCCCTGTTATTGCAACGGTTGGCTGTGATGAAGAGGGCAACGTATACAACATCAACGCAGACACTGCGGCAGCAAAAATCGCAGGCGTGCTTAAGGCTGAAAGTCTTATCTCTATGACAGACATCCGCGGCTTGCTTCGTGACAAGGACGACGAGTCCACACTTATTCCCATTGTTAAAACAAGCGAAGTTCCCGAGCTTATGAACGAGGGTGTCATATCAGGGGGTATGATACCAAAAATTGAATGCTGTATAGATTCAATACGTCAGGGTGTTCAGAAGGTATTTATTCTTGACGGACGTGTTCCCCATGCTATTCTTATTGAAATCCTTACCGATGAAGGTATAGGAACAATGGTTGTTTGAGAAAGGCAGGAAATATTATGCAGGAAAAAGAATGCCTAAAAAACTCAAAAAAACAGAGGCTCAATACTATTGTCAGAATTATCTCAGAAAACTCGGTTGAAACTCAGGGACAGCTGACCAAGTATCTGATAAGCGAAGGCTTTGACGTGACACAGGCAACAGTATCACGCGACATAAAGGAGCTGCGGCTCATTAAAATTGCCGACCGCGGCGATAAATACAGATACGCCCTTCCCGGCAAAGAATCCAACGTGGACATCAGAACGCGCTACACAGCTGTTCTGACCCACGCAGTTATAACCATACAGAACGCATCAAACCTTGTAGTTGTCAAAACCATCCCCGGCTCTGCCCAAGGCTGTGCCATGGCAATTGAAACCCTTGATTTTGACCGTGTTGTTGGAGTAATCGCAGGCGATGACACCGTATTTATTGCCATGAACAACGAAAAAGAAGCGGCAGCATTTGCTAAAACACTTATGGAATGCGTAAATTAAACATACAGAGGAATTGCTATGAATACAAAAGAAAAGGACAAAAAATATATAATGGGCACCTACGGAAGGCTTGACCTTGAGCTTGACCACGGCACCGGCTGCACACTTTTTGATGCTGACGGAAAGGAATATATTGACTTTGGCAGCGGTATTGCGGTAAACACCTTTGGTGCTTGTGATCCGATTTGGGTTGATGCTGTGACAAAGCAGCTTGGTATGCTTCAGCACACTTCAAACTATTACTACACCAAGCCGTGCGCCGACCTTGCAGAGCTTCTTTGCAAAAAAACCGGCATGAGCAAGGTTTTCTTCTCAAACTCCGGTGCAGAAGCCAACGAATGTGCCATTAAGGCCGCAAGGAAGTACGGAACAGACAAAAATCCCGACAAAAATATAATTATAACCCTTAAAAACAGCTTCCACGGCAGAACAATAACCACCCTTTCGGCAACAGGTCAGGAGGTCTTCCACAAAAACTTCACGCCCTTCACCGAAGGCTTTGTGTATGTGGAGGCAAACAACTGCGACGAGCTTGAAAAAGCTATGACCGAGCGCGTTTGCGGTATAATGTTTGAAATTATTCAGGGCGAAGGCGGTGTTCTTCCTCTTACAGAAGAATTTATAAAAACAGCTGACAAACTGGCAAAAAAGTTTGACGCACTTCTCATCACTGACGAAGTTCAGACAGGAAACGGACGATGCGGAACGCTTTATGCATACCAGCAGTTCGGCATAATGCCCGATATTGTTTCAACAGCAAAGGGTCTTGCAGGAGGACTGCCCCTTGGTGCTACCATGTTTGCAGAAAACGTACAGGATATTCTTCCTGCCGGCAGCCATGGCTCAACCTTTGGCGGCAATCCGGTGGCAGCTGCAGGCGCATTGAGCATTTTAAGCCGCATTGATGACGCTCTTCTTGATTCTGTCCGCAAAAACAGTGAATATCTTATTTCAAAACTGCTTGAAATAAACGGCGTTAAAAGCGTTTCCGGCATGGGCTATATGCTGGGAATTGAAACAGACAAAGACGCAAAGGAAATTCTTAAAAAGTGCCTTGAAAACGGGCTTCTGGTGCTTACTGCAAAAGACAAGGTAAGACTTCTTCCTCCTCTTAATATTACGAAAGATGAGCTTGATAAGGGTCTTACAATTCTGAAAAATGTAATAGAATCTTTATAACAGAATAAATCAGTTATATAACAGAAAGGAACAAATTTATGAAACACTTACTTAAGCTTTCAGACTGGTCAGCACAGGAAATTACAGACCTTCTTGATATGGCAGACCAGCTGAAATACGAAAAGAAAAATAATATTCCTCACAAGCATCTTGAGGGAAAGTCTTTGGGTATGATATTTGAAAAATCCTCAACAAGGACACGTGTTTCCTTTGAGGTCGGAATGTACGAGTTGGGCGGCAACGCACTTTTCCTCAGTTCAAACGACCTTCAGATTGGCCGCGGCGAGCCTGTTGAGGACACCGCAAGAGTTCTTTCAAGATACCTTGACGGAATTATGATAAGAACATTTGAGCAAAAAGAAGTTGAAGACCTTGCAAAATACGGCTCTATTCCGATTATCAACGGTCTTACCGACTACTGCCATCCGTGTCAGGTTCTGGCAGACCTTATGACTATACGCGAGCATAAGGGAACCTTTAAAAACCTGAAAATGTGCTTTATCGGTGACGGAAACAACATGTCAAACTCACTTATGGTCGGAGCAATCAAGATGGGTATGGAATTTGCCATAGCCTGCCCCGAAACCCACAAACCCGATGCAGAGCTTATGACGTGGGCAGCTGAAAACGGCACCTTTACCTGCACCGACTCTGTCAAGGAAGCCGCAAAAGATGCAGACATTCTTGTTACAGATGTATGGGCATCCATGGGTCAGGAAGGCGAAGCAAACGAAAGAAAACAGATTTTTGCAGGCTATCAGATAAATTCTGAATTAATGGCAGTTGCAAAATCCGACGCTATGGTTCTTCACTGTCTGCCCGCACACCGCGGCGAAGAAATTACCGCCGAGGTATTTGAGGCACACGCAGACGAAATTTTTGACGAAGCAGAAAACAGACTTCACGCACAAAAAGCTGTGCTTGTTACACTTATGAAAGATTAATTTATGACAAGCCTTGAGCTTGCAGGCTTGCCCTGCAAGCTCTTTGTTTATAATTTTCTTGTAAAGGAGGCAAAATTTATGCCGCTTAATCCTGATATAAAAAAAGTAATGGTTATAGGCTCGGGACCTATTGTTATCGGTCAGGCAGCAGAATTTGACTATGCCGGAGCACAGGCGTGCCGCGTTCTTCGCGAAGCAGGTCTTAATATTGTGCTTGTAAACTCCAACCCCGCCACAATCATGACAGACCAGGCAATGGCTGACGAAATTTATCTTGAACCGTTGACCTGCGAAACCGTTAAAAGAATAATTGAAAAAGAACGTCCTGACAGTCTTCTTGCCTCACTTGGCGGTCAGACCGGTCTTACCATTGCAATGCAATTGTCAAAAGAAGGCTTTCTTGACAAAATGGGCGTAAAGCTTATCGGCACCAACAGTGAAGCAATTGACAAAGCCGAAGACCGCGAAATATTTAAAGATACCATGGCAGCTTTAGGTCAGCCGGTCATCCCCTCTGATATTGCAACCACCCCAAAAGAGGCTCTTTGTATTGCAGAAAAAATAGGGTATCCTGTAATTGTCCGCCCTGCCTTCACGCTTGGCGGCGCAGGCGGCGGTGTTGCATATACCGAGGAAGAGCTTTCGGTTATTGCACGAAACGGTCTTGACCTTTCGCCTATTACTCAGGTTCTTATCGAAAAGTACATTTATGGCTGGAAGGAAATCGAATTTGAGGTTATCCGTGACAGCCGCGGAAGTGCAATCACCGTGTGCAGTATGGAAAACTTTGACCCCGTGGGCATTCATACAGGTGACAGCATTGTTATTGCGCCTGCAAAGTCACTTTCGGATAAAGAATTTAACACCCTTAAGACCTCGGCTCTTGACATAATAAAGGCCCTTGAAATTGAAGGCGGCTGTAATGTTCAGTTTGCACTTAACCCTGATACATCAGAATATGCTGTAATCGAGGTAAATCCCAGAGTTTCACGCTCATCCGCGCTTGCAAGCAAGGCGACAGGCTATCCGATTGCAAAAATTACCACAAAAATCGCACTTGGCTATACATTGGATGAAATTGAAAACTATATGACAGGCAAAAGCTACGATGGTTTTGAGCCTGACCCTGACTATCTTGTTGTCAAGCTTCCCAAATGGCCCTTTGACAAGTTTGTTTATGCAAAGCGAACTCTTGGCACGCAAATGAAGGCAACCGGCGAGGTTATGTCCATTGCACCCACATTTGAAATGGCTGTAATGAAAGCTGTGCGCGGTGCAGAAATTGGGCTTGACACCCTTAATATGCCGTACATGAAGGAGGTCGACATCCGCGCCCAGCTGACGCAGCTTGATGACCGCAGGCTTTTTGCAGTATTTGAGGCACTGAAACAGGGTGTTTCGCAGGATGAAATCTATGCCATTACAAAGATTGACAAGTGGTTTCTTGGCAAGCTGCAAACCCTTGCAGACTTTGAAAAATCTATTGAAAACACCACGCTTAACGCCGACAAATATAGGGAAGGTAAAAATTTAGGCTACACCGATGCCGCACTTCTGCGGATTTCAGGAAGTCCGCTGCCTGAAGCTCTGTTTTGCTCATATAAAATGGTTAATCCCTGCGGCAATGAGTTTGCGGCGGACAGTACATATTTTTACAGCACATATTCATCTCTTGATAATTGCGAGGCGCGCAAAACCGTATCCTCAGACCGAAAAATTATAGTTCTTGGCTCAGGCCCTATCCGCATAGGTCAGGGAATTGAATTTGACTATTCCTCGGTTCACTGCGTCTGGACGCTTAAAAGCATGGGTTATAACGTAATAATTATAAACAACAACCCCGAAACCGTTTCAACCGACTATGACACTGCAGACAGGCTTTATTTTGAGCCGCTTACCCCTGAAGATGTCATGAACATTATTGAGGTTGAAAAGCCCGAGGGCGTGGTTGTTGCATTTGGCGGACAGACTGCCATAAATCTTGCAATGTTCCTTGACAGTAAGGGAATTAAAATTTTAGGGACCTCTGCCGAGAGCATTGACATGGCAGAAAACCGCGAAAGATTTGACGAGCTGCTTGAAAAATTTAATATTAAACGACCTAAGGGGCTTACCGTTATGACTCTTGATGAGGCGCTTAATGCGGCACACGCTCTTGAATTTCCGGTCTTGCTTCGTCCCTCGTATGTTATCGGTGGTCAAAACATGACCATTGCATATACCGATGATGATATTAAACGCTATATGGGCGTTATCCTATCGCAAAATATTGATAACCCTGTACTGGTTGACAAATATATGCTTGGCAAAGAGCTTGAGGTAGATGTAATTTCAGACGGAGATGATGTTCTTATACCCGGCATTCTTGAACACATTGAACGTGCAGGCGTCCACAGCGGTGACTCAATTGCCGTTTATCCGCCTCAAAGCACCTCCGACAAGCTTTTGGAGCAAATAGTTGACTGCTCTGAAAAGCTGGCACTTTCACTTAAAACACGCGGACTTATAAATATCCAGTATCTTATTTACAAAAATGAACTTTATGTCATTGAGGTAAACCCAAGAGCATCAAGAACTGTTCCTTACATCAGCAAGGTTTCAGGCGTTCCAATGGTAGAGCTTGCCACCAAAGTTATGCAGGGGCAGCCCCTTCGTTCACTGGGCTATGGCACAGGGCTTTATAAACCGTCACCTTATGTAACAGTAAAGGCACCTGTATTCTCGTTTGAAAAGCTCTCGGATATAAATTCTCTGCTGGGGCCGGAAATGAAGTCCACCGGCGAGGTGCTTGGAGTTGGCAAAACCCTTAACGAAGCACTTTTTAAAGGTCTTGTCGCATCAGGGATAAGCCTTGAGCAAAACCACGGAGGCGTCTATATCAGTGTTGACCCCAAAGACCGCTCCGAGCTTTTGCAGCTTGCAAAGAAGTTTTTTGATGCAAACCTGAAGGTTTATGCAAGCCCCGAGAACTGCGAAACCATAAGCCGTCTTGGTCTTGACGCCGAAATTGTCGAACCCGGCAATATTATACCGCTTCTTGAAAGCGAAAAAATTGATTATATTGTTTATACAAACTCTGGCGACCCAAAAGAAATTGACGAGTATATACACATCCACAGAAGGGCTATCCAGCTTTCAATTGCGTGTCTGACCTCGCTTGATACTGCAAATACACTGGCAGACATTATTCTCAGCCGCTTTAACCAGCACAACACCGAGCTTGTGGATATATGCAATCTTCGCACCGCGAAGCAAGCAATGAAATTTGTTAAGATGCACGGTAGCGGTGACGACTATATCTTTATTGATAACCGAAGCGGTGAAATTACCTGTCCTGAGTCCTTGAGCATAACCTTCAGTGACCGTCATACAGGCATTGGCGGCGACGGTCTTGTGCTTATCGAGAGGTCATCGGTTGCCGATGCAAAAATGCGTGTATTCAACAGCGACGGAAGTGAAGGGCAAATGGCAGGCAACAGCATCCGCTGTGTTGCAAAACATTTATACGACAACGGTATTGTGACAAAGAAAAACATGACCATTGAAACTGCCAGCGGAATAAAAAATGTAACTGTCTATCTTTACGGAGGAAAAGTACATAGTGCAAGCGTTGATATGGGCAAAGCAGAGCTTAGTGCATCCATGATACCGGCTGCGCTGGATTGTGAAAAAATTATAAATCATCCTGTTTCAATTAACGGAACAGATTATAACATTACATGTGTTTCGGTTGGCAACCCCCACTGCGTTGTATTTTGTGACCGTCTTGACAATATTGATATTGCCAAAATTGGCCCGGCGTTTGAAAACGCACCCATTTTCCCCGAGCGCATAAATACCGAGTTTGTCCGCATTGTGGATGACCGTACAATCCGTATGCGTGTGTGGGAGCGCGGCAACGGCGAAACTCCCGCCTGCGGTACAGGTGCTTGTGCTGCAGTTGTTGCAGCTGTAGAAAACGGCTTTTGTCTGAAAGATGAGGATATTATTGTAAGAGTAAACGGCGGCGAGCTGACCGTACGTTATACCGACCAGAGTATAACCCTTACAGGAAACTGTGCACTTATATACGAAGGATATATTGAATACTAAAAAAAGCTGTGACAAAATGAAAACATTTTGTCACAGCCTTTTTTGTTTTAACATTCAGGAAATCTTGGTATCACAAGCGCCGCAATAATATATGCCAAAATTCCGGGGCCGCAAAGCGTAAGTACCACCCACAAAAGTCTTACGATTGTAGAGTCTATACCAAAGTATTCCGCAATGCCGCCACAAACACCACAGAGCTTTTTATCTGTTTCTGATTTAAATAATTTCTTCATTTTTCGTCCTCCTTTTCCCAAGTTCAATTTCAAATATATTGACTCAAAAAAATTTATATGTTATATTTATTGTAATAAAAAAATAAAATATAGTCAATATTTTTCGACAAATTTTATGCGGAATGGAGATTTTTATGACTAAAATACTATTTGTATGCCACGGCAATATATGCCGAAGCACCATGGCAGAGTTTGTTTTTCGGGACATGGTTCAAAAATTAGGGATTTCCGGCGAAGTTTACATTGCATCTGCCGCAACCAGCACCGAAGAAATCGGCAATCCCCCTCACCCCGGAACTCGTGCAAAGCTGGCAGAAGTCGGGATTTCCTGCGCAGGCAAATACGCAGTTCAGATGACCAAATCCGATTATACAGCCTATGACCTGTTAATTGGCATGGACACCGCTAACATTCGCAATATGACCCGTATATCGGGAGGTGACCCTGAAGGCAAAATCCATCTTCTTCTTGACTTTGCAAATGGGGGAGCTATTGCCGACCCATGGTACACCGGTGATTTTGATGCGACCTACCGCGACGTTTTTTCGGGTTGCAAGGGCTTGCTTGAACACATTCAAAAGAACTCAAAATAGATAATTTGCATGACAGGAGACCCCCTCCTCTCATGCTTTTATTTTTATTCAAAATAAAAAGTGTTTCCATTTAAATCCTTGACTTTTTTATGCAAATATAATAAACTGTATATATTAATGACTAATTTTGGAGGTCATGTTATGAACAAAAAAGAACGCCGCCGCTTGGGCGACAGAAAAGACGCAAAGCTTGTCCGTGATATTGACGGAATACATCTTATTATTCCGCTTATTCACCCAAACCGTTGCGACAACGAAGCTTTTGTTTCAGAGCGGATTGAAACCACTGCAATGAACAAATACCTTGAAAAACTTAATTCACAAAATCCTGAATTCAAATACACTATGTTTCATCTGATTGTAACTGCGGTTATCCGCTGCCTTACCCTCAGACCGTATATGAACCGCTTTATTGCAAACAACAGTCTGTATGACAAAAACGATATTTCAGCGGCATTTGTAATCAAAAAACAGTTTAAAGACGAAGCCCGCGAGGGAATGGCATTTATCCGTGCAAATGAAAGCTCCAACCTTGAAAGCATACATGAAGATATTCGCCGCCAGGTTATGGATTGCCGCAGCGGAAAGGTTGACCAATCCTCAAATGTAATGGACATCCTGACCAAGTTTCCAAGACCGATTGCCCGTTTTATCGGAACGACTGCCAGATGGCTTGACAAGCATGGATGGCTTCCTTCATTCCTAATTGAAACCGACCCGTATCATTCATCTGTTGTACTTTCAAACCTTGGCTCAATCAAGCTGAAAAGCGGCTATCATCATCTTACAAACTGGGGCACCAATTCGCTGTTTATTGTTGTTGGCGAGGCAAAAAAACGCCCTGTTTTTAACGATGACGGAAGCTTTGAAATGCGTGATACCGTTGATTTGGGGCTTACCGTTGACGAGCGTATTGCAGACGGCTATTACTTCTCAAAGACAATTCGTCTGCTGAAAAAGCTTCTTGAAAACCCTGAGCTTTTAGAGCAGCCGGCAGCCGAACCTGTTGAATATTAAATACAAGGAGAAATCCTATGAACATAACAGCAAAAACGCCTTGGGCAAGCCACATGGGGGATATTCCTCTGCATCTTGAATACCATCAAGGCTCGATGTACGATGCCCTCAAAGAAAGTGCCGACCAATGTCCGGACGCCATTGCCTTTGATTTTATGGGCAAATCCACTACATATAAAACCATGATGGAAAAAATAGAAAACTGCGCCAAAAGTCTTAAAACCATTGGTGTGCGCGAGGGCGACCGTGTGACAATTGCAATGCCAAACTGTCCGCAGGCAATCTTTCTTTTTTATGCTGTCAATCTGGTTGGCGGAATCTGCAATATGATTCATCCGCTTTCGGCAGAAAAGGAAATCGAATTTTATATAAACGAATCAGACAGCGTTACCATAATAACCCTTGACCAGTTCTACCATAAAATAGAGGCAATCCGCCATAACACCAAGCTGGTTAATGTTATTATTGCCTCCATCAAGGACGAGCTTTCACAGACAGTCCGTGCCGGATATATGCTGACCGAGAGCCACAAAATTAAAAAAATTCCCGACGATGCTCCGGTTATCCGTTGGAACGAATTTTTGAAGCTTGGAAAGGCGTGTTTTTGGAACTATAAGGTTGCACGTCGCGCAGAAGACCCTGCAGTTATTTTGTATTCCGGAGGAACAACCGGCAAGACAAAGGGCATTCTTCTGTCAAACGGCAGCTTTAACGCAATGGGACGTCAGACTATTGCCTCAAATCCAATGTACCGACACGGCGATAAAATGCTTGCCGCAATGCCGATTTTCCATGGCTTTGGTCTTGGTATATGCATACATACAATGCTGATAAGCTGCGGCAGATGTATTCTTGTTCCACGATTTACAGCCGCAAGCTATGCAAAATTGATAACCAAATACAAATGCAACTTTATTGCAGGAGTCCCCACGCTTTATGAGGCGCTTTTGCGCATACCCTCTCTTGAAAAGGCTGACCTTTCCTTTTTGAAGGGTGTATTTTCGGGCGGTGACTCGCTGTCAATTGAACTTAAGAAAAAACTTGATAAATTCTTGTACGACCATAAATCAGTTGTTCAGGTTCGAGAAGGATACGGTACAACCGAAACAGTATGTGCATGCTGTCTTACTCCTCCGCACATGGCAAAGGAAGGCAGCATCGGTCTGCCCTTCCCCGACACATATATCAAAATTGTAAAGCCCGGCACCAACAAAGAGCTTCCTTATGGTGAAGAAGGCGAAATTCTTCTTGCAGGGCCGTCAACCATGATGGAGTACCTTAACCATCCCGACGAAACCGCAGAAACGCTAAGAACACATTCTGACGGACTGACATGGGTATACACAGGCGACCTTGGCTATATGGATTCAGAGGGTTTTGTCTATTTTAAGGGTCGCGCAAAACGAATGATTGTTACATCAGGCTATAATGTATATCCCAATCAGGTAGAAAACGTCATTGACGCATGTCCTCTTGTTCAAATGAGCTGTGTTGTGGGTGTGAAGGACGATTACCGGATGCAGCAGGTCAAAGCATTTGTCCTGTTAAAGGATGGTGTTCCGGCAACCGACGAAACAAAAGACACAATCCTTGCCCACTGCCGCAAGCATATTGCAAAATATGCAATGCCGAGGGAAATTGAGTTCCGCGCCGAGCTTCCCAAAACAATGGTCGGCAAGGTAGCATACCGTCAGCTTGAAGAGGAATTTGAGGCCAGCACCGAAAAAGAACCTGCACTTGTGTAATTTTAAAGAGAGGACTTTTTTCCAATATCATTAAGTTAAGAATGATATAAAAATTTAAAACACACCTAACGAAGATAAAGATTCTAAGTTGGGTGTGTTTTTCTAAATAATAGCATGCAAAAAAGACAGGCTGAAAAGTCTGCTTAAAATTCAACAAATTAAT
>JAFYXN010000017.1 GCA_017546145.1 Clostridia bacterium | reverse complement strand
TTAAGTCATAGTGTTTTTCTGTTCTTGCAGTTTCAGTATCGGTTATCTCACTTTCTATAGCGATTTCTCTGCCAAGCTGGTCATACACAAATGTAGTTTTTGCGCCTGTTTCGTCCTGTGCTTCCACAACTCTGCCAAGCAAGTCGTAGGTATACAGCTTTGAGTCACCGACAGCGTTTGTCTCTTTAACAGGAAGTCCCTGCCAGTTGTACTCGGTCTGCGTTGTGAACGCTCCCACGCCGTCAAGGTTTACCTTGCTATCCCTATACTCCTTGACATTACCCAAAAAGTCATAGCTATACTCGTCCCTTGTCAGCACTGCATCGGTGGTGTTGTCGCGTTTTTCTTCTGAAATCACCTTGCCTGCACTGTCATAGATTGTCACAGTTTTGGGTGCTGTGAAGCTCTCATCGCCTGTTGAGGTAGCGGTTACAATAGTATTTGCACAAAGTGTGCCTGTGCCGATTTTGTCCTTCTTTATGAGAAAGACATTAGCCTCTCCAAATATTGACGAATATATATTCAGCGAATTTTTGCCTCTTAAATCAATTGTTCTGTATATTACATCGGTAAAATATCCCGGCAGGTCAAAAACCTCAACATCATCAACAGTTGCACGCAGGCAGGCGTCCCAGCTTGCCTGAATATGCGTTGTGGGGGCAGCTACAATCAATGCCGCATCATATTCGCCATTAAGTTCAACTGTTCCGCCGTAGTATCTTCCGTTATCCATATAACCGCAGCCCTCTCCGCAATAATATTGATATGTATAATCAATACTCTCTGCATTTGCTGTCTGACTAACAAGGCGGTCAATTGTATCATACTGATATGTTTCGGTCATACTGACATCACCGTCAATATATGCTTTGGCACTTATTTTGCGGTCAAGGTCATCATAGTCATACTCCTCCAACATCTGATTGTGGGCATCGGGCATATATGTCCTTATGTGATTTCCGCTTGGGTCATATTCATACGTAAACTTTTTGCCGTTTGGCTCGGTTGCGGTAACTGTTCTGCTCACAGTATTGTATTCTATGCTCCGTTTTGTTCCGTCTGCATATACTTCCTCTGTTACACGGCGCATAAGGTCATACTTATACTCTGTTTCATTTCCGCCTGCGTCAATTTCTTTTGTCACGTTCCCTAAAAGGTCATATTCAACTGTATTGCTTTCTGTTCGGGTTATTCCTGATGCATCGGTTGTTGTAACCGTTGCAGTAACACTGTGTTTGCCGTTTTGCGGGTTTTCAAACAGGCTGTAGTCATAGGTATAGTCTGTCCGTACCGTGTCACCGTTTGAATTAAGTTTTACGGTTTCACTTGCAACAGTTCCGTCCTGATTATAGGTATATTCAGTCACGCCCTGTAATGTTTCGGTTTCGCCTATAACCTCAAATGTTTCTGCTTTTGCTATATTTTTGCCGTCTGCCGTTTTTGTTCCCACCATTTTCAGCTGATGGTCAAAATCTATTTGCCGGGTACTGCCTGTTAAAAACCGATAGGTCGAGTCATACGTATATGTAGTTTTTTGCAAACCTATTTGTTCCACAAGCAGTTTCCTGTCACTTGTATATGCCGTATATACAAAATCAGTCCCCTTTCCTGTAGTTTTTACTATTTTTACATATTCCTGGCGGTAATACATGTAATCCAGCTTGTCTACAGACCTTATCTCGTAAGCATCTGAATCGTAATCGTACATATATTCTTTCTTTTCCAACTCCATATACCTGACGTTTATTTGTTTTTGGCTGAGTAGTCTCCCAAAAACATCAAAGTTATGGACAAATTTTTTGTTTGCATTGTTATCGCCATAATAAACATTTTCTGTAACAGCAAGGGTAGGTGTAAATATCTCCTGAAAAATTGTTCCCGAATCTTCATAACTGAACATTCTTTTACTTTTGACCCCATATTCGGTATCGGTTTGATTGTATTCAATTTTTTCTAAAACCCTTGGCACTTTGTATAAAAAATCTTTGTCGTCAGGATAATTTATAGGTTCCTTGGCTGCCGTTGCTGTTGTTTCATATTTGTATTCTACTTTTAAGCCTTCAGGATATATGACCTCTTTTAAAAGGAAAATCGGAGAATGGTAATAGTTAGCCAACCAACAATCCGTTTCCTGGGCTTGTGTGACATATATTGTGTCTTCAAACAAGTCCTCACTGCTGTATAAATCAGATGTATTTCTTGATACTGTCAGTTTGGTTTTGTTAAATATAGTAAGAACATCATAAGGGTCGCGGTCAGCGTCTATAATTCTTTCTGTATTATATTTTACGATATATTTATAGTTGTTGCCATTATAAATTTCTATGCCATTTGCACTTACACGAAGTTTTCTGCCATAAGTGTCAATTATTTCATTGCCGTTATATGTTATTTTGTTGCCAAAACGGTCACTTATGGATGTTGCAATAGCGGTTTTTGCATCGTTCAGCCTTAAATTCCCCAAATCAAAGCGATATGTATTATTTTCTCTGTCCATTAATGTAAGGATATAATTAAGATTCTCTTCATCCACAGTCAGTTCACCTGTATAATCGCTTCCGTAAACAGCCACCCCGCCCTCAGGGTACCAAATTTGTTCTTCTGCTTTGCCTACTAAATAAAATTTTAGGTCATACATACGGCCCTTTTCATCACCAAATCTGTAATAAAAAATCTTGCCTATATCAGTCCTCAAAGAACATTCATTAATAACAACATGAGGTATCGCTATTTTCCACAAGCTTTTAGAGGACAGGCTGATATTAGCGTCGGTTTTGGGAAAATATGATATGCCTATAGATTTATAGTAATTCAGGTTGTCCGGTTCCATAGTTTTGTTTCGTTCAAGAAGAAGGTCACCATTAGCTACACGTACATTGATATACTCCTTATACACCAATCCGTAATCGTCTGTCTCCCAATTATCATAATTCAACTGTTCTGCAGTTGTATATACAGTATCTATTAAATCCTCTTCTTCAGCAAAGGACAAATATACCGTCCTGTTGCTGCCGTCCATGACCTTAAAGGGATATGCCTTTCCTCTGACAACTCTCTTTTTTGTCATTTCAAAATATTGGTGATAATACTCTGTTTCGTGACTGCTATATATGCGGTGTATATCTAAATTCAATCCACCCTTGCCGGGAAGGCTAACATCCACCTCATCAATACTTACTTCGCCTGTACTTAAATCAATTTCGCCTTCACTTAATTTCTGCGCTGGAGCATACCTCTTTCCGTATGCGTTGCGATTTGCATTTATAAAGCTTCGGTAATACGCTTGACTACTGGTGCTAGCCTCAGCCATTATAGGCATTAAAACCATTACAAATGCCACAATCACAAATGTAAAAAGAATCCTATTTTTTGCAGCTCTTAATATATACTTTTTTATTTTAATCATTTTTTGCTACATCCTTTCTAGGAATTCTCATATAGTTTCCAGCTCTAAGTTCAGCAGTTATTTCTCTCATAATTATATCTGTTACCTCTTCGAACTCAGCTTGTATATCTGTTGTTGCATCTGTTGCATCATAAAAAGCCTGGTCCGGAGAATTTTTCAGTGCCGCAAGTTCCTTGCTTTGGAAAATCTCGGTATCTTCCGCTTTGGGGTATTCTGTATCTGAATTTACAAACACAGATGCCACATCCGTATGCTTGGTCCAAGGAGTTGTTTCTTCAATTTCAAGGGCAATATCTGCCATCGATATACCATTTTCGTACTTTTCAAGAATTTCCTGTATAGTATATACTCCCTTTCTGCATAAACGATTTGCTATTAGAATTTTATCATCAGTGATTCCTCTTCGTCCGTACTCTTCAAAGTCCTCCATTGTCAGAACACCACATTTATTGCTTGTTACCGCATTATATGCATCCTCAAACCAAAACTGGTTGTTACAATATTCCTTATTCTTTGTTTTCCAGTCACACAATTCTTTTACAATAGTCACCTCCTCACTTGTATCCAACCAAAAGTATGCACAGTTTATAATATCTTCGGCTGTATAACCATCAATTATTAAGTTTGACAAATATGTCATATTTTGGCTTGATACTTTAATTCCATCCTGAAGATACTTATAATTTATCAAAACATAATTAAAAATCTCATCATCTGTAATGCTCTCATCCATAACAGCAACCATCTGGTCAAACTTGCTCATTTTGTTAAATTTTACTTCCTCAGATATGTGTAATGCAGCAAAAGCTCCCACTGTCGTAATTAAAGACATCATGCATACTAAAATTAATATTTTCTTTTTCATTCGTTATTCATCCCTTCAGTTTATTCTGCAGATATATTCACGCATTTTTCTTCACGGTTATTACCATTGTCCTTGTAATACAAATTTCCGTTCTTAATATATAGCCACGAGCCGCTGTCTTCTGAAACTAACGTAAGATTGCTGCCATCTTTGTTGCAACGATAAATTCTTCCATTTTCCCGCATATTGCTAAAATACACATAATCACCGTGGCTTACAATAAATTTAGCTTCTAAGTCCTCAGAAAGCTTTAATTCAGAATTGTTAATATATGAATACAAGTTCCCGCCTGCAGAATAAAACTTTCCAACCGTTGCTGTATAAAGCCATTCTATTTTAAAATTCTCAACCTTTGTGAACAGAGCGTTTGCCTTTTGCCTTGGTATCGTCTCATATCCCTGTATGCTTATATCACATGACATATTGGGCACCAGATTTGGAATTGTCACCGATACCGCCTTGTCTGCCGTAAAAGTTGAGCTTTTATCAATCAAATCAGAATTTGAAGTTTTTGCCCTTACGTCAAGCTTTACATTGTCGGATACCTGAACCCCGCCGCTGACTGACAGTAATATAACCGACGAATTGATTTCCACATCTACGCTAAAAAGAACGCTGTTGCCTTCGGTGCAGCTTATTACCACCGTATAGTCCTTTCCCGTAATAAGGCTTGGCAGTGTGTACGATATATTATATACACCCTCGTCTGCAGTTACTGTATCCTGTGCAATAATAGTATTATCAGTTGCATTCACAGCACTAAAGTTGAGCGTTTTATCTTTAATACAACTCATTGTCCCCGTAAGGGTCGGAACAAAATTTGATATTGAAACCGTTACATCTGCGTCAAAAAACTGCCTTTCAACCGTCTCAATAACAGGCACATACGTGATTGTTCCGCTATACTTTTCCGTACCCGCTGTTGTACCAATTCCAAAATCATATATACCTGCCTCCAACGAGTCAGGCAGTCTGAAGTCAAAGCTGAACTCTCCGTTTGAATCACTTGATTTCTGGTCAATATACAAAATATTGTTTACATCACCAACCAGCAAACTCACCTGATGACTTTGGTTTACGTTTAATATACGTCCTGAAATGTTCACCTGTTGTCCAGTTACTGTTGCAGTACATTCCACATATACAGTTGACGACTCCTCCGGTTCATATATCAGTATTCCACTGTACTTTTCCGTACCTGCTGTTGTTCCTATTCCAAAAGCATACGTACCTGCCTCCAACGTGTCAGGCAGTCTGAAGTCAAAACTGAACGCTCCGTTTGAGTCACTTGATTTTTGGTCAATATACAAAATATTGTTTACATCACCAACCAGCAAACTCACCTGATGACTTTGGTTTACGTTTAATATACATCCTGAAATGTTCACCTGTTGTCCGTGTATATTCGCGCTGCATTCAACATAGCTATTTGCCAGTGTAGTTTTTGCTGCCAAAATAGCTGTTATCATTACCGAAAGTATAAATATTTTTCTCATAGCTTGTCCTCCGTTTTGATTTTTTAATACTTTGTGTAGTTTTAAATATTTTATTGTCGTTTTTAGTTTATCACTTTATGCAAAAAAAACAATGAAATGCATATCACCCCTGCGGGGAAATTATTTTTCAAAAAACCTTGACTTTAACGCTTTAAAGTGATATACTTTCTTCAATTAGGTTCAATTAAAATAACCCAAGAGGTATAAAGATATGAGACTGGTGAATTTACTAAAACAAGCAGTTAAATATTATTTTTACTTTATCAGCCTTAGCTTTTACTTTAGCTACGGTTATTTTTACTTGGCAAAAACAAATAAGTATAATGAGCTTAAAACAATGTCGGTTGCATAACCGAACAAAAAATACTGATTTTTTGAGAGTTCGTTATACTGCGGGCTCTCTTTTTTGTTTAGAAAGGCGACGATTTAAGATATGGAGAATTCCGACTTTAAAATTGCAATTATAGGACTTGGTATAATCGGTGGTTCAATGGCTTATGCCTTAAAAGGCTTCAAAAACGCCACAATTTTTGGTTGCGATATTGACCCCGAAACAAGGCGAAAGGCGCTTGACCGCGGTGCGGTAGATGAGGTTTCAGCAGAGGCTGCTTCGGCTATCGAAAATGCAGATTTGGTTATCCTTTGTACATATCCTGAACTGATTGTTAAAATTATTCGGAAAAACCGTAAAAGCTTTAAGCCGGGCGCGATTATAACCGATGTTTGCGGTGTTAAATCGAAGCTTGCAAAAGAGATTGAAGAGATTCTTCCCGAAGGCTGCGAATATGTAGGCGGACATCCCATGGCAGGCAAAGAAACCGATGGTTTTGACAGCGCGGCTCCCGAGCTTTTTGGTATGTGCGGATTTATTATCACTCCTGCAAAGTCCTCAACCGAAAACGGAATAAAAATGATACGTGATATGGCAAGATACATAGGTGCAACCCGAATTACACAAAGCACCCCCGAAGAGCACGACAGCGTCATTGCATACACCAGTGATTTGATGCACGTTTCGGCGGCATGTCTTTGTCTTGACTACAACGATAAAATGAACAGAGCCTACACAGCCGGAGCATTCCGCGACTGCACCAGAATTGCAAACATAAACCCCGGGCTTTGGACACAGCTTTTTTTGGAAAACCGTAAATTTTTGCTTGACGAAATTGACAGCTATATAGGCTCACTTAACAAAGTAAGAGCCGCAATTGAAACCCGAAATGATAAAGAGCTTTTCGCACTTCTTGCAAAGGTAAAAGAAAACAAGCTTACCATGCAGGGCAAAGAGCCTGAAAGTTGCTGATTGGAGGACACAAAATGAAAACATTAAGAGTTAATCTTCCCGGCAGGGAATATGACATAAAAATTGAAAAGGGAATTTTTGATGAAAGCGGCAGCCTTATTGCCAAAATTCACCCAAAATGCAAAGCAGCAATAATCACCGACAGCAATGTTGGTCCGCTTTATGCAAAAAGGCTTATTGACTCGCTTGAAAATTCAGGCTTTAGTCCGTTTTTAGTCACTGTTCCTGCAGGCGAAAGTTCAAAATCAATCGAGATGCTTGAATTTCTTTATAGCGAATTGCTTAAACAGGGTATTACCCGAACAGACCTGATTATCGCTCTTGGCGGCGGTGTAGTTGGTGACCTGACCGGATTTTGCGCCGCAACCTTGCTTCGCGGAATCCCGTTTATACAAATTCCTACCACGCTTTTGGCACAGGTTGACAGCAGTGTCGGCGGGAAGGTTGCAGTTAATCTGCCTCACGGCAAAAATCTGGTCGGAGCATTCTATCAGCCCAAAATGGTAATTATTGACCCATTATGTCTTGAAACTCTTTCTGACCGCAACTTCAGCGACGGCATGGCAGAGGTGATTAAATACGGCGTAATTTTGGACGAACACCTCTTTTGCCAACTTGAAAAGACCTCCTCGCGAACAGATATGATGGAAATTATAGACGATGTTGTACTGCGCTGCTGTGACCTTAAACGAATGGTGGTTGAAGATGACGAAACCGATACAGGCGGACGTATGATACTTAACTTTGGTCACACCTTTGGTCATGCAATCGAAAAGAAATATAACTTTACAGATTATACTCACGGCGAAGCAGTTGCCGCAGGGATGGTTATGGCAGCCGAGCTTGGTGAAAAATGGGGCATCACCCTTGACAATTCATCAGAGCGTATACGAAGGCTTATCAAAAAATACAATCTTCCCGACAGGGTCGCGATAGACAAGCAGTCCCTTGCCGACGCTGTGGCTGTTGACAAAAAGGGCAAGGGCAATACGGTTGCTTTGATTGTCCCCGAAAAAATCGGAAAGGTTATTATAAAAGATACGGAGAAAAACAGTATATGGACTCAATAAAAATTTCCCCTGCCGTTCTTTCAGGAAAGGTAAAGGTTCCACCATCAAAAAGCTATGCCCATCGCGCGCTTCTTGCCGCATTCTTATCGGGCGATGAATGTAAAATAAACAATATTAAGCTATCAGACGACATAAAAGCAACTCTTGGCTGCATTGATGCATTGGGTGCAGAATATATCTTTGACGAAAAAAAGGCTTCAGTAAGCATTTTGAAGAGCAGCAAGGACAGGTCAACCAAAAAAATTAAGCTTGACTGCGGTGAAAGCGGCTCGACTTTGCGGTTTTTAATCCCCATTGCGCTGTGCTTTGCCGAAAAGCTTGAATTTACAGGACGCGGCAGACTTATGGAGCGGCCCATGACGCCATACTTTAAAATTTTTGACGAAAAAGGCATTTTATACAAGCAGAAAAAATCCGCACTTTCAATCAACGGCAAGCTTTGTGCCGGCGACTTTAAAATTGACGGCAGTGTCAGTTCGCAGTTTATTACCGGTCTTCTTTTTGCACTTCCGTTGCTTGACGGTGACAGCCGTATTATAATCGAAGGAACTCTTACCTCAAGAGGATATATAGATATCACACTTGACGTACTGAAAAAATACGGCATAAAAATAACTAACGATAATTACGAATGCTTTATTGTTAAAGGGAAGCAGACCTACAAGGCAAGAAACTACACTGTTGAAGGTGATTTTTCTCAAGCCGCATTCTTTCTTACCGCAGGAGCAATCGGATGTAACATCACCTGCTCGGGGCTGAAAGAAAACAGCCTGCAAGGCGACAAAAAGATAATAGACATTATCAGAAGCACAGGTGCTTTGGTTGAAAAATCGTCGGCATCTACTTTGCGTGCTGCTTGTTCGGCAAACATGCACGGAATCACGGTTGACGCAGACGAGATACCTGACCTTGTTCCGATTCTGGCAGTATTGCTTGCATTTTGCAAGGGCGAAAGCCGGATTGTAAATGCAGGAAGGCTGAGAATCAAAGAAAGCGACCGACTTTCGGCAATCTGCTCCGTTCTTAAATCACTTGGTGCTGACATTACCGAAGGCGAAGACTTCCTTATTATAAAAGGTACACAGGTGCTAAGCGGCAGCACCGTATCATCCTTCAACGACCACCGCATCGCAATGGCAGCCGCAATTGCCGCTTGCCGATGCGAGGGCGATGTCATAATTGAAGGCGCAAAAAAGTCAGTTGCAAAATCATATCCAGACTTTTTTGAGGATTATATAAAACTTGGAGGTGACGCAAATGAATGTTTGGGGAAATAAAATAAAAATCAGTATATTCGGAGAATCCCACGGCGGCGGAATCGGCGCTGTGATTGACGGTATTCCGTCAGGGCTTACTATTGACACAGACTTTATCAAACGCGAAATGCAGCGTCGCGCACCGGGTCAGAATAAGCTGTCAACTCCACGAAAGGAAGCTGACGAAGTTGAAATTCTGTCAGGTATATTTGACGGCAAAACCTGCGGCACACCTATTATTGGTATAATCAGAAACACCAACACCCAATCAAAGGACTACAGAAAAAATCTTTTAAGACCGGGTCATGCCGACCTCACAGGCCTTTTAAAATATGGTGACAGCCATGATTTTCGCGGCGGCGGACATTTCTCGGGCAGAATTGCTGCAGGTCTGGTTTTTGCCGGAGCTATTGCAAAACAGGTTTTAAAGGAGCAGGGAATTACCATCGGCTCGCACATCAAACAGATACATAACGTCAAAGAAAACTCCTTTCTTGACATAGACAATCTGCAAAAAGACTTGCTTGCAGAGCTTACAAGCAAGGCGTTTCCGGTTATTGACGATACCATAGGCGAAAAAATGCAGCAAGAAATTCTAAATGCTGCAGCAGATAAGGACTCTGTCGGAGGAATAATCGAATGTGCAGCAATTGGCACTCCAGAGGGCTGGGGTTCACCATTCTTCTCAGCTGTTGAAAGCCAGATTTCGTCGATTATGTTCTCAATTCCGGCAGTTAAGGGAATTGAATTCGGACGTGGCTTTGACTTTGCCGAAATGTACGGCAGCACAGCAAACGACCCATTTGCAACCGACGGAAATAAAATTTTTACAGCAACCAACAATAACGGCGGCATAAACGGCGGCATAACCAACGGAATGCCCATTGTCTTCTCGGTTGCAGTAAAACCCACCCCCTCTATTGCAAAAGTACAAAACACCGTAGATATTGAAAAAATGGAAAACACAACAATTGAAATAATCGGCAGGCACGACCCCTGCATTGTCCAAAGAGCGGCAGTTGTTGTTGAATGTGCAGCAGCTCTGGCTTTGCTTGACGCCGGTCTCATTTAGCTTTGAAAGGAATATCAAAATGAATGACTTGGAAATTCTCAGAAAAAAAATTGACGAAATAGACTCTCAGCTTTTACCATTATTCCTAAGTCGCATGGAATGCAGTGCAGGCGTTGCCGAATACAAGCGTGCAAACAATATGCCGGTACTGGACAAGCAGAGAGAGAAGCAAATCCTTGAAAACAAGATTGAAAAAGTCAGCAACGAGCTTAAAATTCCTGTCTACGACTTTTTTTCAACAATTATGAAAATCAGCCGCGTAGCACAAGCAAAGGCTTTGGTATCAGAAGAAGGTAGAACTCCGTGGCTTAAAGACTTTGACGAGGGCGAGCTGAAAAGTGACCCGACAGTCGCATATCAGGGCGTTCCCGGTGCAAACAGCGAAACTGCGCTTATTCAATTTTTTGGAAAGGATTGCAAACGCATAAACACCTCAACCTTTGGCAAGGTAGTCGACGCTGTTGAAAACGGCGAAGCGGATTACGGCATACTGCCCCTCGAAAATTCATCCACAGGCGTTATTTCAAGTGCATACGATTTGCTTGAAAAACGGGATGCCTTTATTGTAGCCGAGGTTGCAGTACCCATTGACCATTGTCTTGTAGGGCTTCCCGATGCCAAGCTTGAATATATCCGCACAGTATACTCACACGAACAAGGATATATGCAATGCAAGGAGTTCTTTGACAAATACCCCAAAATGGAATTTCATCCGTACCACAACACCGCAATGGCAGCAAAAATGATTGTGGAAACCGATGATATAGACAAGGCGGCAATTGCAAGCAAGCGCACAACCGAGATTTACAACCTTAAGGTTCTTGCCGAGAATATAAGCACAATCGGTGGCAACACAACACGCTTTGCTGTTATTGCAAAACGCGGAATCCTTAACAAAAGCTGCCGTAAAATCAGTATTTTGTTTACCCTCCCCGACGAAAGCGGTGCGCTTTCGCACGTGCTTTCGGTTTTTGCCGATAACGGACTTAACCTTGTTAAGATTGAATCCAGACCCAGCCATGACGGAAACTTTGAATACCTGTTCTTTGTTGACTTTGAAGGCAGCCTGCTTGATAACACCGTAAACGGAATTATGGCAGAAATCTCCGCATCCACATCTTCACTTAAAATACTGGGCAACTACAGCGTTTCAGAATAGTGCGGAAAGGATTTGTATATATGAAAAATATTGTTCTTATAGGTATGCCCGGTTGCGGCAAAAGCACTGTGGGCAGGTATCTGGCAAAGGCTTTAGGGGTTGACTTTGTTGATTGCGACAGCGTTATTGAACAAACCGAAGGTACTGAAATTTCAAAAATTTTCAACGAGCACGGCGAGGAGTATTTTCGCAAGCTGGAAACACAAGCCCTGAAAAAGCTCTCCGCTGCAAAAAATTCAGTAATAGCCACAGGCGGCGGTTGTGTTGAGCGCCGTGAAAACTTTGAAATACTGAAGGACTGCGGCACAGTCATTTTTATCAACAGACCCCTTGAAGACATTTTGGGGGACATTGACACCTCAAAGCGGCCCTTGCTTGCCGACGGCAAAAACAGGCTTTACCGGCTTTACGAAAGAAGACTTCCTCTTTATCTGGAGGCTTGCGATATTGAAATTAAAAATATTCTTCCGCCGCAGAAATTGGCAGAAAAAATTATAGACGAGGTGAAATTATGAAAATTATGGTTTTAAACGGCCCGAATCTTAATATGCTTGGAATCCGTGAACCTGATGTTTACGGAAGCAAAACATATTCAGACCTTGAAAATTACATTGAGGACTACTGCACCAAAAAAGGTATTGAAGTCACTGTTTTGCAGAGCAACAGCGAAGGCGAGCTTATTGACTTCATCCACCATTCCCTTGGCGCATACGACGGTATTGTTATTAATCCGGGCGCATATACTCATTACAGCTATGCAATCCATGACGCACTTGCTTCGGTTGATATTCCGGCAATCGAGGTACATCTCAGCAACATACACAAGCGCGAGGAATTTCGTCACAAGTCGGTGACTGCTCCGGCATGTACAGGGCAGATTGCAGGTCTTGGCTTCCGCGGCTACCTGCTTGCAATCGACTTTCTTTCAGAGGAGGCTTCGTGCCGTGACTAAAATAAAGCTTGACGTCGTGGGTGACCCTATCGGCCACAGCAAGTCACCTGTTATTCACCAAACCGTTCTTGAGGAATTAAAGCTTGACCATGAATACAGAAAGGTACGTGTTGAAAAGGGGCAGCTTGAGCAATACTTAGCCGAAGTCCGCCAAAAAGAAATTTGCGGCTTTAACCTTACCATGCCTCACAAGCAGGACATTTTGCCATACCTTGATTACATCGACAACGAAGCGCTTGTTTTTAATTCGGTCAACACTGTAAAAGTAAAGGGCGGAAAGCTTTTGGGCTACAACACCGACGGTCAAGGCTGTATATGGGCTATTAAGGAAAAGGGCTGCTCCTGCAAGGATAAAAACATTGTTATTTTAGGCGCCGGCGGTGTTGTTTCAACCGTAGCCCTTAAAATGGCTTTGGAGGAAGCAAGCTCTATTACCGTTCTCAACCGCACCCCGGCTTCTGCAAACGCACTTGCCGAAAATGTGCTTTTGCGGACAGGCAAAACAGTAAAAACAGGCGAGCTAACCACTCAAAGCATGGCAGCTGCCGCAAAAGACTGTGATATTCTTATAAACGGCACCCCTCTCGGCATGGAGGGAATTGATTCAGACTTTGAAGATTTTTCATTTCTTAACTCTTTAAAAAAGGACTCGCTGGTTTATGACCTGATTTATAATCCTGAGATGACCAATCTGTTAAAAGAGGCCCATTTACGAGGATTTAACACTCTGAACGGCTTTGGAATGCTTATCTATCAGGGGCTTTTAGCAGATGAAATCTTTCTTGACAATCGGCTTGAACTGGCTCTGTTAAAGGAAAAAATAGAGAATAAGCTCAAAAACTTTAAAAATTTTTAAAAATATCTTGCATTTATAAAAATCGTATGTTATAATATAGTCTGCTGATTTATGATGCAACTCTCTAAAGAAAGAGGTGAAATATAGAGATGAAAGCAGGAATACATCCCGATTATAAAGAAACAACCATTAAGTGCGCTTGCGGCAACGTTATTGAAACAGGCTCAACAAAGGAAAATGTTTCTATCGAAATTTGCTCAGCTTGCCATCCTTTCTACACAGGTAAGCAGAAGTTAGTTGACACCGGCGGTCGTGTTGACAAGTTCAGAAAGCGTTTCGGTCTTACAGAGGAGAAATAATCTCATTGACCGATTCAATTTTTCAGGAAATGTCGTTTTGTCGATATTTCAACTAATTCAAAAAATTCTACACAAAAATAGTCAAGCCAAAGGCTTGACTATTTTCATAATCAGAGTTAATATAAAGCTATATACCTAACCCACCGAAAGGACAAATCTGTGATGAAAATTTTCAATTCCCACGTTCACACAAGCAACTCGCCTGACTGCCACTATTCTGCTGATGTTATGGCACAGGCAGCTTACCATGAGGGAGCTTCGGGAATTTCCATCACCGACCACTGCACGGCAAGCAACTTCATCTCGTTTGATACATATAACATCGCAAAAGCTTCAGTTGCCGATGTAAAACGTCTTAAAAATCAATATACCGGTCAGCTTGAAATCTTTTGCGGCATTGAATTTGACGAAATGATATGGTGCAATGATTACGCAAAACGAATTATCGAATCTATGGATTTTGATGTTGTCCTTGCCTCGGTTCACAAGGTCAGAAAATGTCCCACCGGACAGCATTTTTCAAGAATTGATTTTTCAAAGCTTTCGGAAGAGGATATATATACATACGCCGGATGGTACTTTGAAGATGTGCTTGAAACCGCAAAAAAATGTGACTTTGATGTTTTGGCACATCTTACCATAATTGCGCGGTATATTTGCGGAAAGTATGGTCGCAGTCTTGATTTATCGCGATTTGCGCCCATAACAGACGAAGTTTTGAAGGTCCTGATAAGCCGCGGCAAAAGCCTTGAGGTTAACACCTCGGAGGTATCAAACATTGGACTTATTCCTGACAAGGAAATCCTTATGCGCTACAAGGCTATGGGCGGCGAGCTTGTCACCATTGGTACCGATGCGCATATTCCCGAAAAAATCGTCCATGGTTTCAGAGTAGCTGCAGAAACCCTAAAGGAATGTGGCTTTAAATATTATACATATTACAAAAACAGAAAACCACAAAAAGAATATATATAAACGGAGGTAATCCAATGACAGTTAGTGAAATCAAAAAGCAATTTTTAGAAGTTTTCGGCGATAACGGTGAAGAGCTTAGAGTTTTTGCATCTCCAGGACGTGTAAATCTTATCGGCGAACACATTGATTACTGCGGCGGTCCCGTAATGCCTGCGGCACTTACCATGAAGACCACACTTGTTGCAAGAAAGCGTAACGACGATATTTTAAGACTTAAGGCAACCGACCTTGACATTATTGTTGAAACAAAAATCTCAGACGCAGAATCTCTTAAGGGCAAGCTTAAATGGGGTGACTATCAGCTTGGGGTTGCTCTTGAGCTTATAAAGGACGGCTACGAAGTATGCGGATGTGACCTTTTGTATGATGACACAGTTCCTCACGGCGGCGGTCTTTCTTCCTCTGCTGCAATTGAAGTTTCTACTGCGCTTTGCTTTGCGACCTTGGCAAACGAGGCTAAAGGCATTGACAAGAAAATCGACATGATTGAAATGGCACTTATCTCGCAGCGTGCAGAACACAACTTTGTTGGTGTAAAATGCGGAATTATGGATCAGTTTGCTTCGGCTATGGGCAAAGCTGACCACGCTATACATCTTAACTGCTCAACACTGGATTACGAACATATTCCACTTAATCTTGGTGCACATAAGCTGGTGCTTACCAACACAAATGTTAAGCATTCGCTTGGCAGCTCCAAATACAACGAAAGACGCGGCGAGTGCGAGGAAGGTCTTGCAGCGCTTAAAACAGCTCTGCCCGGTGCTACCTGTCTTGCAGATATAACCGAAGAGCAGTTTAACGAGCACTCATATCTTATAGAAAACGAGACCACCAGAAAACGCATTAAGCACGTTGTAGGCGAGTGTGCAAGGGTTAAAAAGAGTGCTGAAGAACTGAAAAAGGGCAACCTTGCCGAGTTTGGAAAGCTGATGAATCTGTCACATGATTCGCTTCAGTATGACTATGAGGTTACCTGTCCTGAGCTTGATTTTGTTGCAACTGCCGGCAGAAAAATTGACGGTGTTTTGGGCATCAGAATGACCGGTGCAGGCTTTGGCGGATGCACTGTTGCTATAATTTCTGACGACGCTGTTGATACATATATTGAAACCGTTGGCAAGGCTTATATTGAAAAGTTTGGTCACGAGGCATCATTCTATGTAACAGAAATCGGCGACGGCGGAATGGAAATCCTTTAATCGGTATAAAATATGGGGCAAATAGTATTTGTCCCATATTTTTTTAAATTTTTTCAATTTAGGTCTTTACAAATCAAAACTTTTATGTTAAAATATAACTTGTTTTTGGGGGTGTAGCTCAGTTGGGAGAGCACCTGCCTTGCAAGCAGGGGGTCAGGAGTTCGACTCTCCTCATCTCCACCAAAAATAAAAGACAATCTTCTTAACGAAGATTGTCTTTTATTTTTATATTGTGCAGAAAACGCACAGAGTGAATAAACCGTCTGCAACGCCATTGTTGAGGTAAATTTGTTTAGATTGTGTATTTTCGCAAGCGAGGCTATTCTTGGTGTATGCGAGCGAGCAGAAAATGCTCAAGATGAATAAATTTAGCCGACAATCTCGTTGCGCTTGATTTTGTTGGTGGTTGTCTTGATAAATTCTTCTTTTCTAATATTTATTCGGCTTACCTGTTTGTAAAGCGGTAGCTCCTTGGTAACCCTTGATACATCCTCACGTATTTTTGCTTCACGCTGTGCATCCTGTGCCATCTCGCTTTGCGGGTCAAGGTAAATGTGCGCACAAAGACCTGTTTCTTCGCCGCTTTCGTCGTGCCATGCTGTAACTGCCGCCTCTGCCACATAGGGAAGTGACAAAATGTAATTTTCGATTTCCTCAGGGAAGATATTCTTTCCGTTTCTTAAAACAATCAGATTCTTTGATCGACCTGTAATTTTAAGTCTTCCGCACTCGTCAATCATTCCCAAATCCTCGGTATTGAACCATCCGTCTTCCATTACACGGTCGGTTGCTTCCTGATTTTTGTAGTATCCAAGCATAACCGATGTTCCTTTTACACAAACCTCACCAATGCCGTTTTCATCAGGGTCTTTGATTTTTACCTTTACAGAACCTATAGGAACACCTGCGGTATAGCAATCGTCATAACCCTCGCGAGTGATTGCAACAAGCGGTGAACATTCGGTAATACCGTATCCATTAACAACCGTAACGCCAATTGCCTCAAAGAAATCTGCAATTTCGGGACGGATTGGCGCACCGCCACTAATAACCTTGCGAAGCTCGCCGCCAAACGGCTCAAGTATCATACCGAACATCTTGCGTCTTAAATCAATTCCGCACTTGCGAAGTCCATTGCTGAGCGCAATCATTCCGTCAATAAGCGGCTTCTTTTTGCCAATCGCCTTTTGTATTCTTTTGTAAAATGCCTCAAGGTGTGCAGGCACTAAGAACGCAGTTTCAGGCTTAAACTCCTCAAAATTTTTAAGAATATTCTTCATACTGTCATTTATAAAAACAGTAACTCCGCAGGCAAGCTCTGCAATAAGACCGATTCCTTCATAGGTGTGATGATAAGGAAGCAGAGAAATCGCTCTGTCATAAAGTCTTGTAAGTCTAAGACCTGTGTTTATGCAGGTCATAACATTTCGTTCAGAAAGCATAACACCCTTTGCCATACCTGTTGTACCCGAGGTATACACCAACAGTCTTAATGCATCGGTGTCACCCTTGATTTCTTCGTATTCGTTGAAGCCGCCTTCCACAAGCGCCCTGCCTTCTGCCATTAAATCGTTGTATGAAAGGAATTTTCCGTCTTCTGCCTCTGCATCAAGGCATACAAACATTTTAATGTTGGGCAGCTCCTCTCTTATTTCGTCAAGCACCTTAATATATTTTTTTGTAAAAAACAGCACTTCAGAATCACTGTGGTTAAGCACTGTGACAATATCCTGCTTGGGAAGCTGTCTGTCAAGAGGAACATACACGCCGTTTGAGTTCATCATTGTGCTGTGTACCACAAGCCAGCGGTAACAGTTTTCGCCTATGCAGGCAACGTGACGGTCAATAAACCCACGCTTTAACAAAACATTGCCAAGATACAGTGAATCATTGTAAAACCCACGGTATGTAACTGTCTTAATCTCTTTCTTCTCGCGAAATTTAAATGCGGCTCTGTCGCCATGGCGGTCAACATGTCTTTTTACTGCCTGACGCAGGCTTTTAAATTCTTCAACCTCATACTGCTTAAATTCTTTTTTCATTACCTTCTCCTCACTTTTAATTTTTCTGCAAAAAATACACTTAAATTATCTAAGGCTTTAACCAAAACTTCAACCTCATCTGCATCCAACGCATTTGCTATGCCTTGTATCATCTCAGAATGAAACCGCGCATGAAGCGCGTTTACTTTTTCTGCCTCAACAGTTGGCACAATCAAAACCACACGTCTGTCGTCGTTGTGATTTTCACGCACCAGATACCCCTTTTTAACAAGCGTGTTTACCGATGTGGTCAGCGAGCCGGGTGTAATGGAAAGATACCCTGCAATATCCGACATACGGTTTTTCCCTACATCTTTAAGATTGCAAACCGCCTCAATCACATGAAGCTCTCTAAGGGACAAATCCGAAATCCCCATTTCCTTAAAGCTGCCTTCCTCCCATGACAGGATATGATTGAACACATGAACAAGAAAATAATTAAGTCTTTCCCCTTGTTTGTTATCCATTTTCTCACCCCTGAAAAATACTTTGATATTCAAACTATTTTAATATAAAAATAAAATAACATATTACTGTAATTTTGTCAATACGTTTCCCAAAATTTTCTTTTGGTTGTTGACAGAGCATAAAATTTAAAATATACTGAAGTTACAAAATATTCAGGAGAACATTTTATGAAGCATTTAAAAAACTGCAGTCTTTGTCCGCGCAACTGCCACGCAGACCGCAGGCTCGGCAAGGGCTTTTGCAAAGCAGGTGAAGCCCCTAAAATTGCAAGAGCGGCGCTCCATTATTGGGAAGAGCCGTGCATAAGCGGAAACAACGGCAGCGGAACTGTCTTTTTCAGCGGATGTAACCTTAATTGCGTATACTGCCAGAATTATGAAATAAGCAGTCAGTGCTTTGGCAAAGAGATTTCCGTCAACCGTCTTGCGGAGATTTTTCTTGAGCTTCAGGCACAGAACGCACACAATATAAACCTTGTTTCGCCCACTCCGTACATTCCACAGATTTGCGCGGCAATTGACCTTGTACGCGACAAAATGCACATTCCGTTTGTATACAATACCGGGGGGTATGAAAAGCCCGGGTCTTTAAGGCTTTTAAAGGGCTATGTGGATATATATCTTACCGATATAAAATACTTTAGCGGTGAATTGGCAAAAAAGTACAGCGGTGCTGAAAATTATTTTAATGTTGCCATTTCTGCAGCCGAAGAAATGATAAAGCAGACAGGCGCTCCAAAATTTTTGGATGACGGCATTATGAAATCAGGGGTAATTATACGGCATCTTGTATTGCCCGGCTGCCGAAAAGATTCTGAAAAAATACTAAATACCCTTGCACAGCGTTTTTCGCCCGATGATTTTATTTTAAGCATTATGAGCCAGTTTACGCCAAGCAACCGCCTTGCCGAAAAGTTTCCCGAGCTTTGCCGAAAAGTCACCACCTTTGAGTACAGCTTCGTCACCGACACCGCAATACAGCTTGGCTTCACACAAGGGTATATGCAGCAGCGTTCAAGCGCCGAGCAAAAATATACTCCGCCCTTTGATTTGAGCGGAGTATAAAACACTATATTTTTCTTACAAGAAGCTTTCTGATTATATCGACAGGTATAATCAAAAGCGCCATTACAATTACCAGCGCCCATTCATTGGCGGCAAGATTGGCTGTGCCTATAATTGCGCCGCCGAAGCAGGTCATTGCTATCTGAACTGCACATATCAGCAGTATTATTATCAGAAACGGTTTGTTCAGCGAAATATGCTCTGCCAAATCTATGCTGTCTGTCCTTGTGTTGAACGCATTAAAAATGCAGGAGAACACAAAATAATTAAAGTACCCTGTATAAAATACAACGTCCGCTCCCGAGGCATGAAAAGCATAATGCATATCCTGCGATATAAACATAAACACACTTACAGCGCATATAAAAAAGCTGTTTACAGTAATTGCGCTCCACATCTTTTTGTCGATAATATCCTCATCACGGCGTTTTGGTTTTTCAAGCATATACCGCGCCAACGCGCCCTCACCGCCAAAGGCAATTGCGGCAAGGGTATCCATAACAAGATTGACCCAAAGCATCTGAATTACGCCAAGCGGCTTTTCTATGCCGATTATCGGTCCAAGCACCAGAACCGACATTGCGGCAATATTTATTGTCATCTGAAAGGCAACAAACTTCTTTATGCTTTTGTATATCGTCCGTCCGTAAAGGACGGCTTTTTTTATTGAGGCAAAGTTGTCATCCATTATAACAATATCCCCTGCCTCCTTTGCAATATCTGTGCCGCCGCCCATTGCAAAGCCGACATCTGCCATTCTCAAAGCAGAAAGGTCATTTACTCCGTCGCCCGTCATGCCTGCAACAAGTCCCATACCTTGTGCAATCCTTACCAGCCTGCTTTTATCTGTGGGCAACGCCCTTGCAACCACCCTGAGCCTTGGCAGCAGCTCTTCAAGCTGTGAATCGGTCATTTTTTGCATCTCGTCTGACGTAATAACAACATCACCTGTATTGTCTATTATCCCTGCTTCACGTGCAATGGCGGTTGCAGTTTCTTTTTTGTCGCCCGTTATCATTACCGTCTGTATCCCTGCGCGCTTCATTTCACTAACCGCCGTCCTGACGTCAGGTCTTAAATCATCGCGTATACCCACAAGGCCTACAAGTGTCATTTGCGAAGGGAGGTGTTCACCGTCAAAGCTTTCAGCAATTGCTACCGCCAGCACCCTTATACAGCGTTTTGCCATATCCTCAATGCATTTTTCGAGGTTGTGTGCGGATTCAAGGCTTTGCCTTTCTCCGTTTTCGTCATAGTACCCTGTGCAATTTCTGAGAATGCGCTCAGGCGCTCCCTTTACAAGCACACCCGAAAACTCGCCTCTTAACTCTGTTGCCGAGAACTTCTTCTCACTGGAAAACAAAAGCTCACGATGTTTTTTTACATTTAACTTTCCGCGTCCTCCGTATCTTACAAATTTCAAAAGAGCCTTTTCTGTGGCATTGCCGCCTAAAATCCGCTCCCCCGAAATATGTGCCGCAGAGTTATATATCACCGAGGTATGTAAGAGCTTTCTTAACGGCTCTTTAATCCCTGCAAAGCTGCCGCAGGTTTTTCCGCTGCCGTCGGTAAAGCTTACCGCCTTCAGCTTTCCGCAGGTAATTGTTCCCGTCTTGTCCGAAAACAAAATATTTATACTGCCTGCCGTTTCAATACCTATGAGCTTGCGTACCAAGACATTGCTTTTAAGCATCTTCTTCATATTTAACGAACACACTATTGCCACCATCAGCGGAAGTCCTTCGGGTACGGCAACCACAATTACGGTAATCCCCATGATTGCAGAGCTTACCAAATCCGACACAAGCTGCATTTTGTCAGCAAAGTAATGCGCTGCACCGCTTATTCCGTTTGCGAAGATATTTTCAAGCATACACACAAGCGCAACCGTACCTGCACCTGCATATCCAAAATAACTGATTTTTTTTGCAAGTGCAGAAAGCTTTACCTGAAGCGGACTTTTGCGCTGTCCGTCATGCTCCTCACCGCTGAATCTTCCGTAAACTGTTTTCTCCCCTACCTGCTCTACCTGCATAACGCACTGTCCCGAACACACAACTGTACCGCGAAAAAGTGTACTCTTGTCCCAAAAATCTATTGTTTCAGACGCCTTGCTTGATTTTGCCCTTGACATGGATTTTTCTGTTTCTTTGTTCTCGCCGTTAAGAGCAGATTGGTCAACCTTTACACTGCCCGAATATACTCTGCCGTCAGCAGGAACCATATCCCCTGCCTGAAGCAGGACAAAATCCCCTGCAACAACCTCGTCAATCAGCACCTCTGTTAAAGCAAAGTCGCGGTATACCTTGCATTTTATCTTTGACGCCTCTGCCTGAATCCGCTGAAAAGCCTCTTCATTTTTAAATTCCGAAAATGCCCCCACCAGCGTGGCTATCATTACCGACAGAAATATCCCTGCACACTCAAACCAATCCACCTTTCCCAAAAAAGTGAATACTATATTGATGCCAAGTGCCGCAAGCAGTATGATAATGATAGGGTCATCAAACTTTTCGGCAAACTTTTTTAAAAAAGTAGGGCGTTCTTTTTCTGCAAGTCGGTTGCTGCCATACAGCTCACGTGATTTTGTAACCTCTTGTCCGCTTAAACCTTTTATTTCCTCCACACGCACTCTCTCCTTTGTGTCTTTGGTCTAAGATATATGTATGCGGACAAGGGTAAATTTATAACAAAAAAGCAGCGGTTCCGATGCATCCCGCAAGGTAAGCCCGTTTCTAATGCGCATAATACCTACTGCTAAAAAGTTTTAAGCATTTTGTCATCTAATTTTGACAAATAAAACAGGCGGATGCAAAGGATATGCACCCGCCATAATTTTAAAATTCTACCGCATCAATAATATTCTTTCCTTCGCCTTCAATTCTACCCAATACCGCAAGATTAAGACGGTTTATATCAAAAACGGTGTCAATTACGTCTGCTACAGAGTCGCGGTTTACCCGGTCTATCAGGCTTACTGTATCGTCCATGCTGTATACTCTGTTTTCAAAAAGCATTGACTTTCCATAGCTGCTCATGCGGCTTGACATTCCTTCAAGACCCATTATAGCCGAAGCCTTCATTTGCTCCTTTGCAACGCTTACTTCCTCGGCTGTAAGCTTGTTTTGTTTCAGCGTTTTAATTTCGTCACCTATTATCCCCAAGGCACCACACAGGCTGTCGGTATTAAGTCCTGCATAGATAACCATGGAGCCGTTATTCTGATAGGTATTTGCATAAGAGTATATAGAGTATGCAAGACCCATTTCCTCTCTTACCCTTTGAAACAGCCTTGAACTCATGTTTCCACCCAAAATCGAGTTTACAACCAACAGGTCATACAGTCTTTTGTCGCTTCTTGAAAAGCCTTCAAGACCAAGGCAAACATGACACTGCTCTATATCCTTTTTGACAATATCCGCGCCCCGAACAACCTCAAGCTTTGCCTGTGCCTTGCGCAAAGCGCCGCTCTTTTTTATTCTGCCAAACTTATCCTCAAGCGACGCCATAACCATTGCTTGGTCAAAATTTCCGACAACCGATATAACCATGTTTTCTCCGCAGTAAAGGCCGTCTCGATAAGAAAGAAGCGCGCCGCGGTCAATACCCCTGATGCTCTCTGCTGTACCCGCAATAGGAAATCCCAAGGCATGGTTTCTCCACACAAGTCCACTCAGGCAGTCGTGGATATAATCCTCGGGGGTGTCGTCCGACATATTTATTTCCTCTGCAATAACCTTGCGCTCGGTTGCAATACTGTCTTCCGAAAAAATTGAGTTTTTTATCATATCAGAAAGGATTTCAAACGCCATTTCAAAATGCTCGCTCAGTGTTTTGGCGTAATAGCAGGTATATTCCTTTGATGTGACCGCATTAAGCTGACCGCCGACGCGGTCCATGTACTCTGCTATCTCTTTGGCGGTGCGGTTTTGTGTACCCTTAAACAGCATGTGTTCAATAAAGTGCGACACGCCGTTGTTCTGATACTCCTCCATTGCAGAGCCTGCGCCTATCCAAACACCCACAGACACAGATTTGACATAGCTTATATTCTCGGTTACAACTCTTATTCCGTTGCTTAAGGTTGATATATTATACACCTGAAATCCTCCTTGGACATCTTTTCTTACAGAATACCCTTTTTAGTAAAATTTGTCAATAATTATTGTTTTTTAGATTTTGGTATGGTATACTGTCTATTATATTTCAATAAAGAAAGCCGGTTTAACAGATGAAAAAATACGCAGATATATTTGTCCTGCTTTCGGGACTTTTATGGGGGCTTGTAGGGCCGCCTGTTCAAGCCTTGGGCAGGATTGGGTTTTCCTCAATTCAGATTTCGGCACTGCGCTGGGTTTTTTCTGCTTTTATAATGTTTATTCTTGTACTTATTTTTAACAGAAATCTGCTTAAAATAAGATTAAAGGATATATGGATTTTTCCTCTTACAGGTATTATGTGTATACTTTTAAGCTCGACCTTGTATTTTGTAACAATGCCGCTTACCACTGTTGCTGTTGCAAACATCCTGATGTATACCTCACCTGTATGGATACTGATTTTTTCAATTATATTTTTAAATGAAAAAATTACTGCAAAAAAACTTATCTGTATTGCACTTGCATTCTTTGGCTGTGCATTTGCGACGGGGATTATCAGCACAGGAAATCTGAGATTTACACCCCTTGGAATTTTGACGGGGCTTGGTTCGGGACTTTTTTACGGACTTTACAGTGTATTTGGCAAGATTGCACTTAAAAAATACGATTCTGTAACCGTAACGCTCTACACCGTTATCTTCGCAGGGATAGGGTCACTTTTTATTATCAATTTCCCCGAAGCAGCCAACCTTATACAAAACAACCCCAAATCGCTGATGCCGCTTGCAGCTTTGGTAATTCTTATGACCATTGCACCGTACACGCTTTACACACTTGGTCTTAAATTCAGCCGCGCGACGCGAGTTGCGGTGATTGCATGCGTAGAGCCTATGACATCAGCAATTGTCGGCACCTTTTTTATGAACGAGCCGTTCACCCTGTTTCAGCTTCTTGGCATAGTTATGATTCTTACCGCCTGCATACTGTTGCAGTTTAAAAAACAATAATACAAAAAAATCCAGCTAACCACAAAAATACTTAAATCAGGTATTTTTGTGGTTTTTTTGTTTATACTAACTCAAAGAATACCAAAGTTTGAGGAAGTGATATGCTCCGATGATTGAGATTAACGGAAAAAGTGTATACAACTCTCTGTGCATGGGAAAATTGCATTTTTACGGCAGAGATAAAAAAACTATCAAGCGCGTTAAAATTGAAAATCCCCGAGAAGAAATCCTGCGCTTTCAAAACGCGCGAGCCGCTGCAAAGACCGAGCTTAGAGAGCTTTACGAAAAGGCTTTGCGTCAGGTTGGCGAAGATAATGCACAAATATTTCAGATTCATATAATGATGCTTGACGACGAGGACTACTTCGGCGCAATCACCAGTATGATAAACAATATGTCGGTTAATGCGGAATACGCTGTCAGCTATACATCGGATATTTTTGCAAAAAACTTCAGAGAGATGGACGATGAATATATGCAGGCTCGCGCCTCGGACGTGTGCGATATTTCCGACAGACTTATAAAGCTGCTTTCGGACAGCAAGGACGCAGACGAAATCACAGAGCCCTCCATAATAATTGCAGGTGACCTGACCCCCAGCGAAACCGTACAGATGGACAAGGACAAAATTTTAGGGTTTGTTACATTTCAGGGGTCACAAACCTCCCACACTGCAATCCTTGCACGTACTATGAATATCCCTGCTGTAATTAACACAGGCGAAATCAGCGCCGAGCATCACGGTAAAATGGCTATATTAGACGGATTCAGCGGTACACTTTACATCGACCCTGATGAATTGAAAATTGAGGACTACAAAAGGCGCAAGGCATTGGAGGATGAACGTTCAACCCTTCTTGCAGAGCTTAAGGGCAAGCCCACTGAAACGCGCTCGGGCAAAAAAGTTAATCTTTATGCAAATATAGGAAGCCCCCGCGACCTTGCTTCTGCTCTGCAGAACGATGCCGAGGGCATAGGGCTTTTCCGCAGTGAATTTTTGTATCTTGAAGCAAAGGACTTTCCTTCCGAGGACGAGCAATTTGCCAAATACAAAGAGGTTGCAGAGGGAATGTGCGGCAAAAAGGTGATTGTCCGCACAATGGATATTGGTGCAGATAAAAAAATAGGGTACTTTAACCTTCCTCACGAAGAAAACCCCGCTCTTGGCTATCGTGCAATCAGAATTTGTCTTACCGATACAAAGATTTTCAAAACGCAGCTTCGCGCTCTTCTTCGTGCCTCGGCTTTTGGAAACATTTCTATTATGTTTCCTATGATAACGTCGCTTTGCGAGGTTACACAGATAAAAAGTCTTGTGGAGGAAATAAAACGCGAGCTTCAGCAAGATGGAATCCCGTTTAAGAAAGATATAGAGCTTGGCATAATGATTGAAACGCCTGCGGCAGCCATCATCAGCGACTTGCTTGCCCCCGAGGTGGATTTCTTCAGCATAGGTACAAACGACCTGACCCAGTACACGCTTGCTGTTGACCGCCAGAACTCGGCTCTTGAGCCGTTTGTTGATGTAAAGCATCCTGCAATTTTAAGGCTTATCGAAACAGTAATCCAAAACGCACACAAGCACGGCAAGTGGGCAGGAATCTGCGGCGAGCTGGCGGCTGACCTTTCGGCTGCGGAGGCTTTTGTGAATATGGGGGCAGACGAGCTTTCGGTCTCTCCCGCGTTTGTTCTTAAGGTAAGGGAAAAAATCCGTGAAATAGATTAAAAGAAAGGATTTGTGCAAATTATGTTTGATTTTTTTAAAAAGGAAAAATACCTTGCAACAGTTGCAGATGGCGGTATAATCAGCATTTCAAGTGTTCCTGACCAGGTTTTTTCTCAAAAAATACTGGGTGATGGGTTTGCGGTTATTCCCGAGCATGGCGACATTTTCAGCCCTGCAAGCGGCACCGTATCCGATGTAACCGAAACCCTTCATGCCTACTGCATAACATCTGATGACGGTCTTGAAATTCTTGTCCATATAGGCATTGACACAGTCGAGCTTAAAGGCAAGGGTTTTACACCTCTTGTCAAGGCAGGCGACCGTATAGAGCGCGGCGGCGCTCTTGCACACGCAGACTTAAAAGAAATTGAGGCTGCAGGCTATAACACCACAACGGTAGTAGTTATAACAAACACAGATAAACTAAAAAGCTTCAGTGTGCTTGAAAACCCATCTGCCAAGTCGGGTGACAAAGCATTGACATATAAAATTTAAGAAAGGAATGAAATTTTTATGAAGAAAAAAGAAAGCGGTCTTTTTAGCGTACTTCAAAGAGTCGGCCGTTCCTTTATGCTCCCCATTGCGCTTTTGCCCATTGCAGGACTTTTGCTGGGTGTAGGTGCATCACTTACCAACACAACCACTATTGAGGCATACAACCTTGGCACAATACTTGGCCCCGGAACCTTCCTCAATTCTGTAATGCAAATTCTTGCCCAGACCGGTGATATTATATTTGGAAATCTACCCCTTATTTTTGCTTTGGGCGTAGCACTCGGTATGGCAGAAAAAGAACACGGCACTGCCGTTCTTTCGGCTGCAATAGCATTTTTTGTTATGCATCAGACCATATCTACACTGCTTAAAATTAACGGTCAGCTTGCAGAGGGTGTAATGCTTGAGGGAACTGTTGCCAATGTTGTCGGCATACAATCCCTGCAAATGGGTGTGTTTGGCGGTATAATTGTCGGACTTGGTGTTGCGGCTCTGCATAACCGTTTTTACAAAATTCAGCTTCCCACGGTTATTTCGTTTTTTGGCGGGGTAAGATTTATCCCCATTATATCTACCTTTGTTTATATCCTTGTGGGTATTGCAATGTACTTTATCTGGCCGTATATCCAAAGAGCAATATATTCGCTTGGCGGTCTTGTTCTTAACTCAGGATACTTTGGTACACTTATTTACGGAACTATTGAAAGAGGTCTTATTCCGTTTGGTCTGCACCATGTATTTTATATTCCATTCTGGCAGACAGGACTTGGCGGAAGTATGGTTATTGACGGCACAACCGTTCAGGGTGCACAGAACATCTTTTTTGCGCAGCTGGCATCTCCAAATACAACTCAGTTCTCGGTTGAGGCAACACGCTTTATGAGCGGTAAGTTCCCGTTTATGATATTTGGTCTTCCGGGTGCAGCTTTGGCAATGTACAGCGTGGCAAAGCCTACCAAAAAGAAGGTTGCCGGCGGTCTTTTGCTTTCAGCAGCACTCACATCCATTCTGACCGGTATAACCGAGCCACTTGAATTCACATTCTTGTTTGTAGCACCTATACTTTACGCAATCCACAGCGTGCTTGCCGGAATATCGTTTATGCTGATGCATATTTTAAATGTCGGCGTTGGCATGACCTTCTCGGGCGGCGTGATTGACCTGTTTTTATTTGGGATTCTGCAGGGCAATGACAAAACAAACTGGATAAACATCATCTGGGTCGGTGCAATCTATTTTGCGGTATACTACTTCCTTTTCCGCACACTTATCAGAAAGTTTAACTTTGTTACACCCGGTCGCGAAGATGACGAGGCAGATACCAAGCTTTACACCAGAAAAGACCTTAACGCGTCAAAAGAAGACAAGTCTGCTCTTATTCTGGAGGGCTTGGGAGGTAAGGACAACCTTGTAAACGTTGACTGCTGTGCAACAAGACTTCGTGTTACGGTAAAAGACAGCTCGCTTGTAGATGATGCCGCATTGAAGCAAAGCGGTGCTTCAGGAATTATTAAAAGCGGCTCCGGCGTTCAGGTAATTTACGGTCCAAGAGTTACTGTTATAAAAAGTAACTTGGAGGATTATATTGACTCTATTTCTTAAACTCCACAGGGACGGTTTTGTCCGTCCCGTACATACCCCGCAAGGTGTTTTGCATTTCCCAAAATTTTTATATAATTTTTCAAAAAAGTATTGACAAATGTCTAAAATAGTATTATACTATAAAAGCTGTTTGGAAATGCGAGCATGCTGGAATAGGCAGACAGGCACGTTTGAGGGGCGTGTGTCAACCGACGTGTGGGTTCAAGTCCCACTGCTCGCACCAAATACTTTTTTATTTAAAAACAAATTAATATTGCCGGATTGTGTAAAGGTAGCACAGCAGACTCTGACTCTGTTTGTCTGGGTTCGAATCCTAGTCCGGCAGCCAATAAGAAAAGCACTCAATTGAGTGCTTTTCTTATTTGTATTTTACCCAAACATTATGTTGTTCAGTACACTTTCAAGGTATTCCTGTCCGCCACTTTGGGGTTCAGATGTACTGCCTAAGTTTTCAGCATAAGCTGCAAGTTCATGAAGCGTTGTGCCGTTTAAAATCTTTTTGCCGATTTCGGTATTTGTAAAGCTTGAATATTTTTCTTTTACAAACTCGTCAACTCTGCCGTCCTCAATCAAAGCCGCAGCCTTGATAAGTCCAAGGGCGAAGGTATCCATAGCTAAAATAAATGCGTGGAACATATCCTCAGGAGTGTTACTTGGTCTGCGGTTCTTTGAGTCAAAGTTGAAACCGCCTGTAAGTCCGCCTGCTTTAAGCACCTCATACATACAAAGTGTTGCACTGTATACATCCGACGGAAATTCGTCTGTATCCCAACCAAGAAGCATATCTCCCTGATTTGCATCAATTGAGCCAAGCATACCATTGATTGCAGAAACCCTGAGTTCATGCTGGAAGGTATGACCTGCAAGGGTTGCGTGGTTTGCTTCGATATTCATCTTGAAGTCTTTATCAAGACCGTGTTGTTTCAAAAATCCGATAGCTGTTGCAGCGTCAAAATCATACTGATGCTTCATTGGTTCCTTTGGTTTTGGTTCAATATAGAAATCGCCCTCGAATCCTATTGAACGGCCGTATTCAACCGCCATCTTCATAAGTCTTGCGATGTTGTCCTGTTCAAACTTCATATCGGTGTTGAGAAGTGTTTCATAGCCTTCTCTTCCGCCCCAGAATACATATCCTCTGCCACCAAGCTTCACGGTAAGCTCTAAAGCCTTTTTAACCTGCGCTGCTGCGAAGCAATAAACCTCTGCCGAATTTGTACTTCCTGCACCACTCATAAATCTGGGGTTTGAGAACATATTTGCTGTACCCCAGAGACACTTAATGTTTGTACCCTGCATTTTTTCGAGTATGTAGTCTGTGATTTCGTCAAGTCTACGGTTTGTTTCTTTGATATCGTCTGCTTCAGGCACAAGGTCAACATCGTGGAAACAGAAGTATTCGATGCCGAGTTTCTTCATAAATTCAAAACCTGCATCAACCTTTGCTTTTGCGTGTGCCATCGTTCCTTTTTCTGCACCGAAAGATTTATCAGCGGTATCTCTGCCGAACATATCTGTGCCTGCTGCACAAAGGTTATGCCACCAAGCCATTGCAAAGGGCAGGTGTTCTTTCATTGTTTTGCCCATAATTACTCTTTCTGCATCATAGTATTTAAATGCAAAGGGATTCTTGCTGTCTTTACCCTCATATCTGATTTGTGGGATGTTTGAAAAAATTTCGCTCATTTTCTTTTCCTCCTATATAAGTTCTTTATATAATTCTTTTACTCTTGGGTATATTTTTCTGTACTTCTGATAACTTTCTTCGTATCTTGCTACGATTTTGGCATCTGGTTTAATTCTTTCTTTCTTTACAACCAGTTTTTCGGCACATTCCGATACTGATGCATATTCGCCGCAAGTAACCATTGCAAGCATTGCGGCACCAAGGCCGGGACCCTCTTCAACTGCGGGGATTTCAAGCTCAATATTGAGTATGTTTGCAATAATCTTCCGCCACAGCTTTGATTTTGCGCCACCACCACAGATTGTGCTGACGCCTACATCAATACCAAGACTTTTTGCAATCTCAAGATTATCACGGAAAGCAAAGGCTACGCCCTCCAAAACTGCCTGAACCATATCCTGCCTGCGAGTATCAGGTCGCATACCTATAAACAAACCTCTGGCATCGGTATCATTTATGGGGCTTCTTTCGCCCATAAGGTAAGGCAAAAAATATATATGGTTTTTGCCAAGGTCATCATCTGTAATTCGTGCTTGTTCGCCGCTGTAGTCATTGGTTTTAAGTATTTCTTCATAGAACCACTTGTTGCAGGATGCTGCAGACAAGATACAGCCCATAAGGTGATAGCTGCCGTCTGAATGGCAGAATGAATGAAGTGCATTAAACTTATCCACGCCGAATTTTTCTGATGAAATGAAGATTGTACCCGATGTACCAAGGGATATATTACATTTACCCTCGCCCACAGTTGCAGTACCGATTGCAGAACCTGCGTTATCCCCTGCACCTGCTGCGACCTTTACTCCATCACTGAAACCAAGGAGCTTTGCCATTTCAGAGAGAACTTCATCTGTTGTGTCAAAGCTTTCGTAAAGTTTGGGAAGTTGTTTTTCCTTAACATCACAAATTCTGAGCATTTCCTTTGACCAGCATTTATTCTTTACATCAAGCAAAAGCATACCCGACGCATCTGAATAGTCTATTGAATGTACTCCTGTAAGACGGTATGCTATATAGTCTTTGGGGAGCATTATTTTTGATATCTTGTCAAAGTTTTCTTTCTCGTTATTTTTGAGCCACAAAATCTTTGGTGCGGTAAATCCTGCAAAAGCTATATTTGCTGTACAATCAGACAGTTTTTGTTTACCTACCACAGTGTTCAGATATTCGGTTTCCTTATCGCATCTGCCGTCGTTCCATAGTATTGCCGGCCGGATAACCTCATCATTTTCGTCCAAAATTACAAGGCCGTGCATTTGCCCTGCAACAGACAGGCCTTTAACCAATTTCGCATCAAAGCCTGAAAGCAATTCCTGAGTGCCGCTGACAAATGCATTCCACCAATCCTCAGGGTTTTGTTCACTCCAACCGGGGTTTGGGTAATATACTTCATAATTTTTTGTAACTGAATTCAAAATCGTGCCCTTGGCATCAACAAGCAATAATTTTAAGCCTGATGTTCCAAGGTCTGCGCCTATGTAGCAGTTCATATTATCTCACTCCTTTGACCCTTCTGTTTAAATAGTACCACAACATCCTTGACATTTCTCGCAAAAAATTATATAATTAATAGACAAAATTTGACTTTTTGGTGATTTTATGTTTTATCAGTTTCAACATTTTGGTATATCCGAATATTTTTGTAAGGAATATGGTGAAAATTTTAATTTCCCCACACATTTGCATCAGTCATTTGAGTTAATTTGTGTGACATCCGGTGAGATGAAGATAACAGTTGATGACAAACTCTATCACCTTAAAAAAGGTGAATCTGTGCTTGTTTTTCCGCATCAGCTGCACTCAATATCAAGTCAAAACAGCAAGCACATGCTTTGTATTTTTTCGCCCGAGCTTGTAAAGGCATATTCTTCCAAGATTTTAAACAAAAAACCCATTTTAAACACCGTTTGCCTTAACAAATATTTGTTTGACGAACTGGACAATCTTTTAGATAACTCGTCATCTTTTGAAAAAAAGGGTATTCTTTACTCAATTTGCGCTGAATTTGACAAAACAGCCGAATATACAAAAAGACTTTCATGTGACGAAAGTCTTTTACTGAATATCTTTGAATTTGTAGAAGAAAACTACAGCGGCGACTGCGAGCTTCAAAACCTTTCCCAAAAAACCGGATACAGCTATTCATATCTTTCACGATGCTTTAAAAAGATAACCGGAATTTCATTCAATACATACGTCAACAGATACCGAATAAGCAACGCATGTTACCTGCTGAATAACTCAAACTGTTCAATTCTTCAGTGCGCCTTAGACAGCGGCTACAAATCCGTACGCAGCTTTAACAGAAATTTTATGGGTGTTCTTGATATTACGCCAAAGGAATATAGAAAGAAGCTGAAAGCCATTGCAGATAAGAGTATTTAACGCTTGTGTAATATACCTTAATTTCTTAATTTATTTTGCATAGAATACTGGCCTTTGCATTGACAATTATGGGGAATAATGTTATTCTTTAATTAGAATTTTATTGGTCTTTTTAAATTTAATTTTACAATTTTTGAGGGAAGGAACAGAAAATGAAAACTTTAATCGAGCAGGGAAACATTTATATCGGCATTGAATTTGGCTCAACAAGAATAAAGGCCGTAATGACAGATGCCAATGGCAGCGTTTTAGCAAGCGGCGGTAAAAACTGGGAAAACAGACTTGAAAACGGTATGTGGATTTATACCCCCGAACAAATCCACAACGGATTGCAGGAATGCTATGCAGACCTTCTGACCGATGTAAAAGCCAAATATAACACTGTTATAAAAAAAGTAAAATCCTTTGGCATCAGCGGTATGATGCACGGCTACATAGCTCTTGACAAGGATAAAAATATCCTTGCCCCCTTCCGCACCTGGCGCAATAACATCACCGCAAAAGAGGCGGCTTTTCTTACCGACATTTTTGATTTTAATATCCCCCAAAGATGGAGCATTGCACATCTTTGCCAGACGGTTTGGAACAAAGAAAGTCATTTAAAGGATGTCGATTATCTTACAACATTGGCAGGATATATTCATTATCTTCTGACAGGCGAAAAGGTTCTTGGAATTTGCGAGGCATCAGGAATGTTCCCCATTGACCCCAAAACACACAGCTTTAACAGTCAAATGATGGCTAAGTTTAACAATGTAATGAAGGAAAATAATTGTCCTTTATTGCTTGAAAACATTCTGCCAAAGGTGCTGTGTGCCGGTGAAGTTGCCGGAACTCTTACAAAAGAGGGCGCTGCATTTATGGATGCTTCGGGCAATCTTGAACCGGGAGCTGTATTCTGCCCGCCTGAGGGTGATGCCGGCACAGGTATGGTTGCAACAAACAGCATCAGGCAGAAAACAGGTAACATTTCTGCAGGTACATCCGCATTTGCAATGATTGTTCTTGAAAAGGAATTATCAAAGGTATATGAGGAGTTTGATATTGTTCACACACCCGACGGAAGTGCTTGTGCAATGGTTCACTCCAACAACTGCACTACAGAAATAAATTCATGGGTATCTTTATTTGCCGAAGTTTTAAAGGAGTTTGGTGCCAACGTCAGCACCGGAGAGCTTTACGAAACTTTATTTAAAAAAGCAATCGAAGGTGACGCTGACTGTGGTGGTCTTATGGCATACTGCTTCCATTCGGGCGAGCATCTTCTTGGGCTTTCAAAGGGCTGTCCTATGTTCCTGCATAACCCTGAGTCAAGCTTTAACCTTGCAAACTTTATGAGAACTCAAATCTACACCTCTTTTGGTGTGTTAAAGTCAGGTCTTGACCTTTTGAAGAACAACGAAAATGTTACTTTAGACAAAATAACAGGCCACGGCGGAATCTTTAAAACAAAAGGTGTTGCACAGGATATATTGGCTGCTGCCATCAATACACCTGTTGCAGTAAATGCTGCTGCAGGCGAGGGCGGTGCATGGGGAATCGCTGTCCTTGCTGCGTATCTCGAAAAGGCAAAGGAAACCACTCTGGACGATTTTCTTGATAATATCATCTTCAAGGATGCTGAAATGGCCATTTCAAGCCCCGACGCAAAGGTGGCAGACGGCTACGAAGAATTTATGAAGAACTATAACAAAAATTTAAAGGCAGAATATGCCGCAGCGCAATAACATCTCTTAACATTAAAAACCCCTTCAACAGCCGAATGCTGTTGAAGGGGTTTGTTCTTTGCTGTTAAATCTTTTCAAGTCCCCATATTCTTTCATTATAATCCAGAATTGAACGGTCACTTGAGAAAAATCCGGCTTTTGATACATTAATAATAGCCTTTTTGTTCCATACATCAGGTGCCATGAAGTCTTTTGCCATTCTGTGACCTGCGTCAAGGTATGATTCAAAGTCCCGAAGCAAAAGATACGGGTCTGCAAAACCGCTCTTTCCAAACACCAAATCGTAGTAAAGGTCGCGGAAGAGGTTTTGATTGTCTGTGGTAAAGCTTCCGTCAATAAAGCTGTCCACAATCGACTTTATTACCATGTTCTGAGAATAAACATCCGCACTGCCGGAATATCCTGACTGGTAAATATTGAGTACCTCCTGAGATGTAAGGCCGAAGATGTAAATATTATCCTCGCCCACACGCTCGGCAATCTCAACATTTGCACCATCCATTGTACCGATTGTAAGCGCACCGTTGAGCATAAGCTTCATGTTGCCTGTGCCGGATGCCTCCTTGCTTGCAGTCGAAATCTGCTCACTGAGGTTTGCGGCTGCAACAATCTTTTCAGCAATAGAAACGCTGTAATTTTCTATAAATACAACCTTTAGAATATCCTTTGTTCTTGGGTCGTTGTTCACGACATTGGCAATGTTATTTATCAGCTTGATAATAAGCTTTGCCGTATAATAACCGGGTGCCGCCTTTGCCCCGAAGATAAAGGTTTCGGGCAGCATACTTGCCTGACTTGGGTTTTCGGTTATCATTTTGTATCTGTAGATTATGTGCATTGCCTTCATCAGCTGACGCTTATATTCATGAAGTCTTTTAATCTGTACGTCAAACAACGATTCGGGGTCAACCGCAATTCCGTTGTTATCCATAATGTATTTTGCAAGCTTTACCTTGTTTTGATTTTTAATTTTTGCAAAGTTTTCACGGAATGCCGCGTCATCTGCAAACTTGCCCAAATCATCAAGCTTTTCAGCGTTCTTTATCCAGCCGTCACCGATTGCACCGGTAATAAGCTCTGCAAGCTGCGGATTTGCCTTAAGCAACCAGCGTCTTGGTGTTACACCGTTTGTAACATTCTTAAACTTCTCGGGATAAACACTGTAATAATCACGGAAGGTTTCTGATTTAAGAATCTCAGTATGCAATGCCGCAACGCCGTTGATACTGTGGCACGCCGTCAGGCAAAGATTTGCCATATTTACGTTGCCGTTTGAAATAACCGCCATATACTCAATCTTGCCATGGTCATTGCCAAATCTTTCTGCAAGATAAAGGCGTTGTCTGCGATCAATTTCCTTTATAATCATTGCAACTCTGGGCAGAAGCGCCTCAACCATTGACATAGGCCATTTTTCCAAAGCTTCACTCATAATAGTATGGTTGGTGTATGCAAAAATCTGCTGTGCTATACCCCACGCTTCGTCCCAGCCAAAGCCTTCTTCGTCCACCATAATCCTCATAAATTCAGGGATTGCTATGGTCGGGTGTGTATCATTTATGTGAATCTGAACATACTTTGGAAGCTCGTGAAGCCCATGACCGCGGCGCTTTTGTTTTGCCAGAATCCACTGAATGGTCGCTGACACAAAGAAATACTGCTGTTTGAGTCTTAAAAGCTTACCTTCATAATGATTGTCCTCGGGATAAAGAACCTGAGAAACAACCTCGGCAAGTTCTTTGTCCTTTACCGCCATTGTGTAGTCACCGCGGTTAAATTCACTCATATTTATAACCTGAGGCGAGCGTGCGCGCCAAAGTCTTAATGTGTTTACCAATTTTGAATTATATCCCGATATAGGCATATCATAAGGCTCGCCTATAACGGTATTATAGTCCACATGACGGAACTTCATGCGGTTATCCTCAAAGTACTCCTCAACTCGTCCGTTGTAGTGAATTTCAACGCTGTCTTCGGGACGCTCAATCTCCCATGCATTTCCGTCTTCAAGCCACGGGTCAGGCATCTCAATCTGATAGCCGTCAACTATTTTTTGTCTGAAAAGACCGTACTCATATCTGATTCCGCAGCCAAACGCCGGAAGCTCCAGTGTGGAAAGTGAATCCAAAAAGCACGCAGCAAGACGGCCAAGGCCGCCGTTTCCAAGACCTGCATCATTTTCTACCTCTTCTACATCCGAAAGGTCAAGCCCAAGTTCCGAAAGAGCCTCTGTGTAAAGCTTGGTTTTCATTATGTTCATTATATTGTTGCCCAATGCTCTTCCCATAAGGAACTCAAACGAAAGATAATACAGCTCTTTTTTGTTGCCGTTTTCAAGCAATTCTCTGGATTTTGCCCATTCGTCCATCAGCTCGTCGCGGACTGTCAAAGCACAAGCCTTGTAAATCTGTTCAGGGGTCGCCTTCTCTACCGTTTTTGCATAGTAACGTCTTAGCTTGCCCGTAATGTTGCTTTTAATCTGTTCTTTTTTTGCGTTAAATTCTGCCTGTTTTTTACTTACTGCCATTTTTTCCTCCAAAAGCCTATCTTTTAATTGTATAGTTTTTCGTATTCCTTTGCGGATTCCTCCCATGAGAAATCCTCCTTCATTGCATTCTTAACCAGCTTATTCCACACCGTTTTGTCCGCAAAGAAGCCAAGAGCACGTCTTATGGTAAACACCATATCATGAGCATCAGCCGGATAAAAGCTGAAGCCGTTGCCCTCGCCGGTAAATTCGTTATACGCCTTTACCGTATCCTTAAGTCCGCCTGTTTCCCTTACAACGGGAATTGTTCCGTAAGCCATTGCAATTATCTGACCTAAACCGCAGGGTTCAAAAAGCGACGGCATCAGAAACATGTCACATGCAGCATATATTTTGTGTGCCATTTCATTGCTGAAGGTAATGTTTGCCGAAACCTTGCCGCTGTTACACCACGCATTGTGTCGGAACATATTCTCATATTTTTCTTCACCGGTGCCCAAAATCACAAACTGAATATCCATTTCCATAAGCGAGCCCATTGCATCAGCAATTATATCAAGACCCTTTTGGTCAACCAGTCTTGAAACCAAGCCTATCATCACCTTGTCGCCGTCAACCGGAAGTCCCAGCTCGGTCTGCAGTGCAATCTTGTTTTTTCGCTTGCCCTCAATACAATCGCGAAGTCCATAGTTGCACGCAATATACGGGTCGGTTTTGGGGCTGTACTCGTCATAGTCAATACCGTTAAGGATTCCAAAAAGGGAGTTTTCTCTTGCACTGAGAAGTCCATCAAGACCCTCTCCTCCCAAAGGTGTTTTTATTTCGCCGGCATAAGTAGGACTTACCGTTGTAACCACGTCCGAATATACAATACCTGCCTTTAGAAGGTTGGCACAACCGTGAAACTCCAGCTTATCATCTGTAAAATATGATGAGTCAAGTGAGAAGAAGTCCTTAACCGCATCCACAGAATATATTCCCTGATATTTAAGGTTGTGAATGGTAAACACCGTCTTGATGCCTCTGTAAAACTCATTCTGCTCATAATAAGCCTTGAGCACAACAGGCACCATGCCGGTCTGCCAGTCGTTACAATGAATAACATCCGGCTTAAACTCTATGCGCGTCAGAATTTCAAGCGCCGCCTTGTCAAAAAACGCAAAGCGTTCAAGGTCATCCCATCTGTAAAGGGTCTGGTCTCCAAAATAATACTCATTGTCAATAAAATAATATGTCACGCCTTTTTGTTCCAACGAAAATACACCGCAGTATTTATTGCGCCAGCCAAGGGGAATGTACATATAAAACTGAAAATTCATTGCCGAAACAAACTTTTCGGCAATCGCTCCGTACTTGGGCATAACGACCCTCACATCGTGGCCCAGCTTTGCCAAAGCCTGAGGCAGTGCACCTAAAACGTCACCAAGTCCACCTGTTTTTGCAAACGGTGCGGCTTCTGACGTAAGCATCAAAATTTTACTCATTTGTCTGCACTTCCTTTCATTTTTTATTGTGATTTCTTAAACTATTGTTCTCTTACCGATGCAAAGCGGATATGTTATCTGACCTACCAGCTTTTTGCCGTTGCAAAGAATAACTTCCTTGTCAAAAATCGCATTTTCAACACAGCAACCGTCCATTATGCGCGAATTCTGCATAATTATAGAATTCTTTACAACCGAGTTCTTGCCAATTTTCACTCCACGGAATATAATGCAGTTTTCCACTCTTCCTTCAATGCAGCAGCCGTCTGCCACAAACGAGTTTTTAACCTCTGCATCTCGTCCATACTTGGTAGGAACACTGTCCTTAACCTTTGTATGGATGCTTCTTGAATCGTCAGTACCAAAAACCTCGTGACGAATATCGCTGTTTAAAAGCTCCAGATTGAACTGATAGAATGATTTGATGCTGTCTATTGTTTTTCTGTAGCCTTCGTACTTATATGCATAAATTCTGCGTTTTTCCACGTTTGCAAGGAGAATATCCTTGGATATTGAGTGCTTGTCATGTGCAAGACAATCGCCCACAAGGTCAATAAGGAAATCCTTCTTGATAAAGAAGATATGCATATATGCAAGATTTGAATTTTGCTTTTTGGGATAAACCTGAATATCCGACACTCTGCCGTCTTCTTCGGTTTCAAGCATGATATTCTTGCTGAGTTCCTTGGGTGTAAGCTCACCTGCCTCAGCACAAACAACTGTTATGTCGGCTTCCTTTTCAAAATGGAACTTTATAACCTCGTCAAAATCTATATTGCATATAGTATTGCAGTCACTAAGCATTACATATTCCTGACGGCTGCGGTTAAGATAGCTCATTGCCGAATCAATAAAATCAATACCCTCAAGAGTCCGCGGTGTAATATCAAGATTTTCGGGAGGTGACAGAATAAACAGACCATTTTGCTTTCTTGCCATATCCCACGCTTTTCCGCTGCCCAGATGGTCGCTTAACGAGCGGTGCTTGTAGCCTGTGGTAATACCCACATTAACTATACCTGAATTCACCATATTTGACAGCATGAAGTCTATAATACGGTACCTGCCGCCGACAGGAACAGCCGCAAGTGAACGAACCTTCATAAGCTCACCCAGATTAACCTCCGGATTGCCCGAAAAAATCAATCCCATTGTATTGTTGTTTTCCATAACTTATTCCTCCAATCCGCAGTCTCAGGCTGTTGCCGTATCGGTGTCTGCTTTTTTCCCAGTGCCTTGCTTTACATTCTGTGTAACCATAGAGCAAACTCCAATCTTAACGCCGTTTTCGATTGTTATTTCAGGTGCAATAAGAGTTATACCGTCCGAACAGATTTTTGTATTGTAAAAGTCTGTTACAGCATCATCGCTCTCTGACCCTATCTCTGCTCCTTCACCGATAAACGCATTGGTGCCAATCATAGTTTTGCTGACAACTGCGCCCTTGCCGATATGCGCACAAGGGAAGATAACCGAATCACGAACAACCGCTCCTTCTTCGATGATTACTCCTTCAAAAATAACCGAGTTTTCAACATCGCCCATGATTTCGCAGCCTTCTGTGATGTAACAGTTCTTCACTCTTGCCTCAGGTGCAAGATAGTGCGGAGGCATCGCCGGATTACGGCTGAAAATCTTCCAGTCATCATCATCCAGCATATACCCTGGGTTATCCGAAAGCAAATTCATATTTGCCTCCCAAAGGCTTTGGATTGTTCCGACGTCCTTCCAGTAGCCGTCAAACTTATACGCAAGCATACGGTTGCCGTCACCAAGCATTTTAGGGATAATATTTTTACCGAAATCATTGTCAGACTTGGGGTCGTTCTCGTCTGCAATAAGATACTTTTTAAGAAGCGCCCAGTTAAATACATAAACACCCATTGAAGCAAGGTTGCTTTTGGGGTTCTGCGGCTTTTCTTCAAATTCCACAATGTTCATTTCATCGTCGGTATTCATTATGCCAAATCGCGGCGCTTCCTCCCACGGAACCTCAATAACCGCAATAGTCGCTGCGGCATTTGCTTTTTTGTGGGCTTTTATCATTTTGGAATAATCCATTTTATAAATATGGTCGCCCGAAAGGATAACAACATATTCAGGGTCAAACCGGCTTATAAAGCCTATGTTCTGGTAAATAGCGTTTGCTGTACCCTTGTACCATTCGCCCTTCTCTGCCGACACATAAGGCGGAAGTACATAAACACCGCCGTCGTTTCTGTCAAGGTCCCATGGCTGTCCGTTACCTATATAGGTATTGAGTTCAAGGGGCTGATACTGTGTAAGAACCCCAACTGTTGTAATTCCCGAATGCGTACAGTTACTGAGAGGAAAGTCGATTATGCGGTACTTACCACCAAAGGGCACCGCAGGCTTTGCAACGTCCTTGGTAAGAATCCCAAGTCGGCTTCCCTGTCCTCCTGCAAGTATCATTGCAACACATTCTTTTGATTTCATACCTAAAAACCTCCGTTCATATATCAAAACTGATTCACACTAAAGTCTGTGTCAGTTTTTTATTTTTGTTTTTGGTTTCTTTTTTATATAAACTGCCGAAAGCTCGGGAAGGTCAACACTGATGCTGTATGCAAGCTTCCCGTTTTTCTTTTTCTTTGCGCGGAATATCTTTTTGCCGTTTTCCTCTCCGCCAAAGCTTTTGTCTTCCGTATTGAGTACAATCTCATAATCCCCCGAAGCGGGAACCTCAACCTCGTAACCCTCGTGCCTCTGTGCTGCAAAGTTTGCGACAACAATGGTTTTATCTCTCTTGCTTAGGCTTGTTCTGATAAAGGAAACAACACTGTGCTCTCCGTCTTCTGCGTTTATCCATTCAAATCCGCTCCAGTCGGTATCATTTTCGTGCATTGATTTGTTTGTTTTATAGTATGTGTTAAGTGCCTTTACAAAATTCTGCACGCCTCTGTGTGTGTCAAAATCCAACAGCTTCCATTCAAGACCCTCGGCAAAACGCCATTCAATGAACTGTGCAATCTCGCCGCCCATAAACAAAAGCTTTTTGCCCGGATGTGCATACATATATGCATACAGAAGCTTCAGGCTTTTAAATTTTTGCTCATAGCTTCCGTACATCTTATTTATCAGTGAACCCTTGCCATGCACCACCTCATCATGCGAAAGCGGAAGAATATAGTTCTCTGAATATGCGTACATCATCGAAAATGTAAGCATATTGTGGTTGGAGCCGCGGAAATACGGGTCCATGCTCATATACCGAAGAATATCATTCATCCATCCCATATTCCATTTAAAATTAAAACCAAGTCCGCCTTCATGCACCGGCACGGTAACGCCGCCCCACGCAGTGGATTCCTCTGCAATCATCATTACATTTGGAAATCTGTTAAATATTTCAACATTAAGCTTTTGCAAAAAGTCTATTGCCGCCAGATTTTCTTTGCCGCCGTATTTGTTTGGAATCCATTCTCCGTCGCGGCGGTTATAGTCAAGGTACAGCATGCTTGAAACCGCATCGACACGAAGTCCGTCAATGTGATACTCATCAAGCCAGAACACCGCGTTGGAAATCAGGAACGAATGAATTTCGTATCTTTCCCAGTTAAACACCAGCGTTCCCCACTCTTTATGCTCCCCAAGACGCGAATCCGGATGCTCATAAAGGCATGACCCGTCAAATCGGGCAAGACCGTGGGCATCCCTTGGGAAATGTGCCGGAACCCAGTCCATTATAACACTTATCCCCGCGCCATGACATTTGTCAATAAAGGCTTTCAGCTCAGCCGGCTTTCCGTATCTGCTGTTTGCAGAGAAGTAGCCGCCTATCTGATACCCCCACGACCCGTCAAACGGATACTCACATATAGGCATAAGCTCAATATGTGTATAGCCCATTTCCTTTATATACGGAATAAGGGCATCCGCCATTTCTGTATAGGTGTAAAAGCTTCCGTCGTCATGCTGCTTCCATGACCCGAAATGTAATTCGTATATATTTATTGGTTTGTCGTATGGTGCAGTTGTTTCTCTCGTCTTAAGCCATTTTGCATCCTTCCACGAATAGTCCATATCCGCAGCAACAGATGCAGTATCAGGTCTTGTCTCGCTTTCAAAAGCAAAGGGGTCTGCCTTCATCAGCAGTTCTCCGCGAACCGTTTCTATGCTGTATTTATATTTTTCTCCCGGCATTACTCCCTCAACAAACGCTGTCCATATCCCGGTATCAAAATAAAGCCGCATTGGATTTTTGGTTCTGTCCCAGCCATTTTGGTCGCACACCACCGATACCGATACTGCATTGGGCGCCCATACCGCAAACATATAACCGCCATTTGCCTTGTGTGCCCCAAGAATGTTATAGCTCTGAAAGTTTTTCCCCTCGTTGAAGAGAAACATCAGCTCTTTTGAAATTTCTGAATCGCCGCGTATTATGCTGTTGTTTTCTCTCATGGTATCCTGTCCTTTCCTTTTTTGTAAAAAATTTTCAAATATACATACAAAATCCGGTCGTTTTCCGTATAATATTCACAAATATATTTTATCACAATAAATACCCTTTGTCTATGTATATTTTGCATAAACTTTTTTCCAAAAATTCACTTAAATAGCTATTTAAAGGGCTTTTATAAAGTTTATCCAACATATCCTTCCGCACTGAACGCATTTAAATTCAAGACAAAGGTTCCTTTATCTGTTTGATTTATAATTTCGCCGCCAAAATATCCCGTAAGTTCTGCCGGAATATCACTTACTGTCGGAATTTCCACAGTGCAGTCCGTTGCACTGCGATTTACAGCACACAAAACCACTGAATTTTTTGCTTTAGCGCCAAACTCGTCCCTGCCCCCTGAAATACGTCTGAGATAAACCAAAACCCCGTCTTTTGCATACAAAACTTCAAACCCTCCTGTTTTCAAAGAGTCGAAGCTGTTTCTAAATCCTGCTGCAGCTTTATAGAAGTCAAGAAGCTCAGTATCCACGCATCTCCATGTATAGGGTCTGCGGTTAAACGGGTCCTCAAGGCCCTGCATTCCTATTTCGTCGCCATAATATATACACGGCACTCCCACAAATGTCATCTGGATAAACACCGCAAGCTTAAGACGTTTTATGGCAAGGGTTTCGTTTGCCGCGTCAAGGCAGAATCTTGATTTTTCTTCGCGGCTCATTTCGTCACTTATATACTGTCCGCTAAGAACGGTTTTTACTCTGCGCGTGTCGTGAGTTCCTAAAAGATTCATGTTTGAATACAGCACTTCTTTGGGGTAATTTTCCATTATGCTTTGCATTTTGTCCGAAAATACCTCTGCATCTATCCCGCCTGTAAGAAAGCCGATTACTCCGTCCTTGAACGGATAGTTCATAACGCTGTCGAGCTCATCGCCAAAAAGATATTCTCTTTGCCGGCTGTAGCTGACCTTGTTTGACGCATCCTCCCAGACCTCGCCGATTACAACTGCATCATCCTTTTGGGACTTCACCTCACGCCGAAGAATTTTTATAAACTCATCGGGCAATTCATCCGCAACATCAAGTCTCCAGCCGCTTGCACCCAACTTCAGCCACTTTTTTATTATAGCATTTTCGCCGTTCATAATGTAGTCGATATATGTCGGCTCAAGTTCATTTACATTGGGTAGATTTGAGCAGCCCCACCAGCTGTTATAGCTGCCGTCATCATTCCACTGAAACCATTTTCCGTACGGAGAATCATAGCTTTGACTTGCCCCCACACCATCGCCGTATGTTTTGTACTTGTTAAAGTAAATACTGTCACTGCCGGTATGGCTGAAAACGCCGTCAAGAATAATTCTTATGCCCATACCCTCTGCTTTTATGCATAATTCTTTAAAATCCTTCTCGCTGCCTAAGATTGGGTCAATTTTGCTGTAATCACCGGTATCATACCGATGGTTTGAGAACGCTTCAAACACAGGGTTAAGGTAAATGACGCTTATACCAAGCTTTTTAAGGTAATCAAGCTTTGACATAATTCCTTTTAAATTTCCGCCATAAAAATCGTTGCAGGCAGGGCCGTTTTCATAAGGGTGTTTGTCAAAAAACATTGGCTCATACCAATCATCGTGCATACGGTACTGGTTAAGTTTATTCTTTATCTCAATATCCTCTTTAAAAAATCTGTCGGGGAATATCTGATACATTATGGACTTTTTAAACCAGTCGGGAGTCTTGAAATCCTTGTCATACACCGTAATCTGATACGATATATCGGTCGGATAATCACTCTGCTGACCCACACCGCCAAGACGGTTGTTATTGTTGGAATAATAACTTGATTTGCCATCAGCCTTCACTATAAAATAATACCACACAAGCCCTGCACTTTGAGGCATATCTACCTTAGCAGAATACAAAAAAACACCATTCTCCCCAGATGTTTGCTCCATGGAAATCAGGTGTTCTTCACCGTCCCAAAGCCTGAGAATAACAGCTTGGGGTTGAGTTTGGCACTTTACCTCAACAGACAGCCGTACTGCAGCCCCGCCTGGAACGGCCCCCTTGGGAAATCTGTATTTTTCTTCGCGTGAATTGTGATATACTTCCATTTTATTCCTCTTTCAAATGTTTTTATTTTTTGTTATTGCATTGCCCTGCCGGACATGATATACTGTTTAATATATACAGTATATCACAAAAAGGAGAACTCGTAAATGCCTGACAAAAACTTTTTGGATAATCCCATAAAATACATAATCTTTGATATGGACGGTGTTCTTATTGACTCTGAACCCGTTTCGGTCAAAGCCGGCAAAACTGCCCTTTCAGAAATTGGAATTTTTGTTGAGGATACAGCATTTGTTCCGTATATAGGAACAGGTGAAAAGAATTTTATTATCGGTCCATGTACGCTTCATGGCAAAGAAGATTGTATTGACGCCGGAATAAAACGGTTTTATGAGTTATTTGGCGAATACGTCAACTCGGAGTTTAAGGTGTTTGAGTCGGTTCACCGTCTGTTAGATGAGCTGAAAAAACGCTCACTAAAGCTTGCAATTGCCAGCAGCTCGGCGGCAGAAAAGCTTGCTCAGTCCCTTGCCGCAGCCAACATCTCAAAAGACCTTTTTGATGTAATAATCTCGGGAGACGACGTAACCGAAAAAAAGCCTTCTCCTGAAATATATATGACAGCAATCAGCCGTTTAGGTGCAAATCCGCACAATTGCCTTGTTGTCGAAGATGCAATTTCGGGTGTATGTGCCGCAAAGTCGGCTTTGTGCCGTTGTTTTGCGGTAACAACCTCATTCACAAAGGAACAGCTGATTGACGCAGGTGCAGACTTTTTGGGAAGCGATATAATTGAAGTTTTGGATATTTTGTAATTACAAGGAGATAAGAAATGCTTGAATTTCTCTGCGGAGCGGCAGGCTCAGGAAAAACTGAAGAAATTTACAGACGGGCACAAGCAGACGCCGCTATGGGCAAAACCGTCTTTATTCTTGTGCCCGACCAGTATTCCATGTTTGCAGAGCAAGAGCTAATTTCAAAGCTTGGGCTTTCAGCACAGAATAAAATTCAGATTATTACTTTCTCTCGTCTTTCAAACATGATTTTCTCAAAGCTTGGGCCGCTTCGCACCAAATATATTGACAAAGCAGGCAAGTATCTTATGGCATGTCGTGCCATGCAGCTTTCGGAAAAAAAGCTGAAATTTTTTGTGCGGAATATTAATCAGGCAGGCTTTGTAAATCTTATTGTTTCCGCCATTTCAGAGTTCAAACGTTACGGCGTTACGCCGGATGGACTTCTGACCGCTTCAAAAAATACAGACGACGCTGTACTTCAGATGAAGCTTGAGGATTTTGCCGTAATTTTTGAAAAGTTTGACGAGCTTGTCTGCGAAAATCATTCAAACTCCGAGGACAGCCTTGCGCTTTCCGTCACCAAAATACCCGAATGCGATTTTATCCATGGCTCGGTGTATGTGAACTTTTTCAGAAGCTTTACCCCGACAGAATACCATGCGCTGACCGAAATCATGAAAAAAGCTGATTTATGCATCGCCCTTTGCTGTGATACACTTTCAGAAAAATCAGTTTTATTTTCATCTCAGTTTTACGTTTACAGCAAGCTGAAGCAAATTGGCGAGGAGCTTGGCACAGAGGTTAAAAAGCCGGTCTTTCTTTTTGAAGAAAACCGGTTTAAGGCAAACGCCGAGCTTCGGCATATACGTGATAACTTTTTCTCATACAAGACCCCTGTTATAAACGGAAACCCCAAGTCGGTTCACATTTTAACTCCTGACAACCGATACGGTGAAGTCCTTGAATGTGCAAGGCTTATCCGACGTCTTTGCAGAACACGCGGATACTCCCTGAATGACATTCTTATCCTTACCGGAAGCTTAGAAGAATATGAACTGATAATTCCCTCGATCTTTGAAGAATTTGATATAAACTATTTTCTTGACCAGAAAATCACGCTGACCGAAAGTCCGCTGATGCGGATGATAATTGCTGCTCTTGAGATACTGGCATACGGCTTTTCTTATGAGCGTATCATGACCATTATCCGTTCAGGATTCTGGAACATCTCAAGAGAAGACGCTGACATATTTGAAAACTATCTTCTTGCGGCTGATATAACCCACAAGCAATGGAACAGTCCCGAGCCGTGGGTTTATAATCCACGCCCTTCAGCCTTTAATATGGAAACAGTAAATGCTGCAAAGGAAGCTGTTGTTAGCCCCATTCTTAACCTTATAAAAATGTTCCGCGGCAAAAAAACGGTGGGCGAAATATGCAAAAATCTGTGCGCAAGCCTTAACACAATGGGGCTTCACGAAGCTGTCAGCGTAAAAATTGATGAATATATAAACACCGGACGTCTTGAACTTGCAGAACAACTGCACAGGGTATGGAACAGCTTTGTTTCGCTTGTAAATCAGATTTCAGACTGCATGTCAGATACCTATGCCACCTTCACCGACTTTTATGAACTGTTTACCGCCGCCTGCGGCGAGCTTTCAGTGGGCATTGTTCCTCCTACTCAAGACAAGGTTCTGATAAGCGAGGCATCAAGATTCAGAAGCACCGGCACAAAGGTTGTAATTGTGCTTGGGGTGTCAGACTCGGCGTTTCCTAAAAGCCACAATGCAGAAGGCTTGATTTCGGATGCCGAGCGGCATGCACTTTTTGACATTGGACTTACCCTTGCCCCTGACGCATACAACCGTCAAAAAGAGGAGCAATTTCTTGTGTACTCGGCACTGACCACCGCCTGCGAGCAGCTTTATCTGTTTTCGCCGCTTAGTGACCGTGACGGCAAAAGCCTTGGCACGTCTGAAGTAATAAAACGGATTAAGGAACTGTTTCCTGACATACAGTCACAAGGAAATTCTTCGGATTTTGACTCTGTTGAAGGCAAAGAAAACACATTTTCAGAGCTTTCGGCACGTCTTTTTGAATCAGGCTGGAATGTTGACAGCCTTAAACCGCTGTGGCGGCAGATTTACCATATCTTTGAAAAGGACACAAAATACTGTGAGCGTCTTGAGCATTTTAATGAAATGTACAGCCGCAAGGGAGAAGCGCAAAGCATCTCAAAAAAGACCGCTGAAAGGCTTTATGGAAAGCCTTTGATACTCAGTGTGTCAAAGCTTGAAAAGTATAATTCATGCGCATTTTCGTTTTTTATGAAATACGGACTTTATGCCGAAGAGAGATTGCTTGGCGGTCTTAAAGCTACCGACACCGGAAGCATCCTTCACAGCGTACTTTGCGATTATTTTAAAGAAAAAACAAACGCGGATTACAGCAAAATAAACAGAAGTGATTGTTTTTCTGAAATTGCGGCTCTTGTTGACAAGGTTGCAAGCAGTCAGGAAAATTCCCTTTTTGCAACCTCAAATTACTATAATTATATGATGCTGAGGCTCAAAAACATTGCGACCTCAACCGCATGGAAGATGATTAAGTTCTACGAGCAAAGTAAATTCCGCCCGACAGACTTTGAAATCAGCTTTGGCAGACGCGGAAAACTGCCGGCATACACAATTCCCACCAAGCACGGAGAGGCTTATCTTGAAGGGTTTATCGACAGAGTGGACAGTGCCGATATTGACGGCAAAACATATATCAGCATTACCGATTACAAATCCTCTGAAAAGAGCATTGACCCCATAGAGATTGACGCCGGAATTACCATTCAGCCGCTTATCTATGCAAATGCGGTAACAAATCAGAACAAATCGGCTGAGGCTGCCGCAATGATGTATCTTCAAATGAACGACCCGATTTTAAAATGCGACTCCCCCCCCACCGAATACGAATGGGAGGCAGGAATGAACGACGGCATAAAAATTCACGGGCTGTTTCTTGACGAGCCGCAAGTGCTTCAGGCAATTGACAAAGACCCCGACAGCAAAAATTCTATACACTATGTAAACTGTGACAAAAAATCCCGGCTCCCCCGCGAGAGCATGAACGCCCGGCTTAAAGGTGCAGAAAGCTGTGCCGCACAGACCGCCGACAATATCCTTGACGGGCATATAGACGCACAGCCGCCACGTCTTCCGGGATTTGACCCTTGCGCATACTGCCCGTACAGCAGTGTATGCACCGAAGAATAACACAAAACAGCCTGTCACTTTCGGCAAAGTGACAGGCTGTTTTGTTGGTTTCTTATGAACTGACAGAATATTCCTTTTTAAAGCCATGAGCACCAAAGATTTGCCATTCTCCAACGCCAAGCCGCTGCATAACAGCCCTTCTTTCTTCAAGGCACAGTTTTGGATCGGTATCTACCGAAGTCATAAGTATCGGCGCATATTGGTTATACTCCGCCTGCTCTGATGTAAGACCATGTGTGTTGATATAAATATCGCCTGTAATTGCAATATGCTTTGCATAATCAATCAGCACGATTTCTCCGGGCAAATGGCCGCCTTTTCCTTCATAAACTTCAAAATGCAGCTCCTCAAAATCAAAAAATCCAATTTGAGTAAGAGGTTGGGTCAAAATCTCAGCATCGTTCCATAAGGCAATTATCTTTTCAGGATTCACCGATTTGTATGAAGTAAGAATTTTGCAGATGTTTATATACGGCTTATGCAACTGATTTTCTTCTCTGTATCCGTTTTTTCCGTTATATTCATTCTGCAGGCAACGTGCTGTTTTTGTGCTGGCAATTATTTTATCGAACATCGGCAAAAGTCCGCAGTGATCAACATCTGCATGAGTTATAAGCACCGTCTTCTCCATAGTTTCAAATCGGGGAATGAGTTTTTTGAAAATCGCAGTCATTTCTTCGCTGTAGCAAGCATATCCACTATCTACAAATAACACCCTGCCGTTGCTGTTTATAATTATTGTATTACTGCCGCAGGGAGGTTCAATTAAAGTTATTTCGGTATTATCCGCTATTTTATGAGTGCTTATACGCGGATTAAAGTTTTTGCCTTTTGAAGCTCCCAGCAGCTCTGCAAACTTGCTTATACTGTCAAATGTGCGGTACGGCGACAAGCCTTGCTCGTCCAGAGTTTGCATCGCAAGATTAACATGAACCAAAAGCTCGCGGCTTACCTTTTCGGAAAGTCCCATAACTTGTGATAAGCCCATAACATACGTGTTATAAAAAATACTGTTATCATATACTTTTTCTGAACTGTTGTAATCTATTACACGCACCTTGCAAAGCTTTTCTGCCTCTTTTAAAAATTCAGAAATTTTATCAGAATCGTCAACGTACAAACCCATTTTAAAATACTGATAATCCGTACCGTTTTCCTGAGAACTGATATATGATATATTAAAATTAAATTCGTCAATAAGCATTAAAACGTCCGTTACACTTCCGGGAACATCCTTCAGACAAAACTCAAGCAAAACAATACTTGTTTTTGCATTGCTATTCTGAAGATAACCAATCTTTTCAAGCTCTGCATCCGCCTTTTTCAGTTGTACTTCTGTTCCCTCTGCATCAATAAACAAGGTATGCGAATCAACGGCTTTATTATAACTTACGCGTGTAATATTAATTCCCAACGCAGAAAAGCACTTGCTTGCCTTTAAAAAAGCGCCTATATGATTTGGCATAGACGTTACATACGTTTTTTTCAATCTGACCACCTCTATTTTTAAAATTATACTCCAATTCTTGCGTAAAATCAACCTTTTAATTGATTTTTACCGTTCTTTGTGATATAATATTTAGAATTTGAATCTGGGAACGGGGTTTTATAAATGTATTTTGAAGAATTTGTGTCCGGCTCAAAAACACAGATTGAGCCTGCCGTAATACATAAAAACGATATGATTGATTTTGCCGAAAAATACGACCATATTCCGCTTCACACCGATGAGGAATATGCCAAATCCACCTTATTCGGAAAGCTTATCGCACCGGGAGTTATGTCCTTTATGTCGGTGTGGGCAAAATATCTTGAACATGATTTAGCCGGAAACGAGCTTATTGCGGGTAAATCCACAAAAATAGAATGGTTAAAGCCCGTGTTTGCCGAAGATATTCTGACAAGCACATGTACCGTTTCCAAGCTTACAAAACGAAACAGAAAAAATGGTATAGTCGAGCTTACATTTGAGGTATTTAATCAAAACCAAGAACTGGTACTTACCGATGTTACCGAAATGATTGTAAAATGCAAACCTGAAGCCGAATAATATAAAAGCCTATTACTTTACCTGAAAGTAATAGGCTTTTTTCAGAGTAGAATCCTGAACTGAGTTCCGTGTCCCGGAGTGCTTTTAACGGTTATCTCTCCTCCGTGAAGCTCAACTATGCTCTTTACCATTGCAAGCCCTAATCCGCTGCTGCCGTATTCATCATTGCGTACATCATCAACTCTGTAAAAACGAGTCCATATTTTGTCGATATGTTCCTCAGCTATTCCCATGCCGTTATCCTCAACAACTATTTCTGTTTTATCACCGCACTCTGAAGCGGAAATTACAACATGGCCTGCCTTATTTCCGTATTTAATACCGTTGCTTACAAGGTTGGTAATTGCACTGAGCAGCAAGGTTTCGTCTGCATCTACCATAAGTCCTTCAGATACATTGGAAAAAAGGAATATCTCCTTTTGAGAGGATAACTCCCTCATACTGTCAACAGCTATGTCAATAAGCACGCCAAGGTCAACCTTTTCTTTATTGAACTTCTGTCTGTGCTGGTCAATCCTTGCAAGAAGCAAAAGCCTTGACACAAGCTTTGAAATCTGTTTTGCTTTGTCCACAATAGTTTGCGCAAGCTCTTTTTCCTTCTCGTCCTCCGCAATATCCAAAAGATACTCGCCTTGCGCAAGAATAACGCTTATTGGTGTTCTCAGTTCGTGAGAAGCATCCGATGTGAATTGTTTTTCCTGCATAATAAGATTTTCAATTTTATCAAGCATTTTATTGAGTGTAACAGACAAGTGATGAAGCTCGTCCTCTTTTGAATGGGGCGAAATTTCAATTCTGCGTGAAATATCCTTCTGTGCTGAAATACTATTTGCAGTTTTTATAATATTGTTTACAGGTCTGAATGCTCTTTTGGTAATATAATATCCGCCAAGTGCTGTTAAAAGCAAAATGAGCGGTATTAAGATAAGCATAATAATTATGGCAGACCGCCCCAACAGCATTGTGGAGTTGACCGATTCCACACCTCTTATCCAAAAGCCGCCGCGCATCCCGGGAGGCGTTGGTGTCTTTGTGTCGTAAACAATATATTCCTTTCCGTCAATACTTTCTCTTCGCGGAAGTCCTTCCTCAAACGATATGTTTGCAACATCGTAAATATATTGTCCCACAATATATTTGCCATTTGCCTCGTATATGGATACATTCTTAAATTCTTCTTTGCTATCAACCAACTCAAAAACATCTCTGTGCATTTTAGACAGTTTTTCTGTTACCTGCGTAACCTGCAAAACTACATCCTTTTCAATGCCGTCTATGGAAAGCTGATAGGAAAGTCCGCCCACCAGAGAAAGGACAACAACAATTAAAACAAACATAAGTGTGGTGTACCAAATTGTTATTCGTGTTTTTATAGAAGTGACTTTTTTCATTTTCAATCTTCCTTCAAAGCATACCCCACATTTTTTATTGTGCGGAGCAGCTTCTTATCAAAATTATCATCAATCTTTTTTCTGAGGTGATGTATATAAACCCTTATTACATCGCTTGTTCCATCATATTCATAGTTGCGGATATTTTCCTCGATTTTTTCCTTTGAAACAATAATACCTTTATTACGGATAAGGTATTCAAGAACTGAATATTCCTTAGAGGATAATTCTATCGTTCTTCCGCCGCGCTTAACAACCCTTGTTGTTGTATTCACGCTCAAATCCGCAATTTCCAGCACACTGCCCGTTACATTTTCTTTTACACGTAGCATTGCCCGTATCCTTGCGCAAAGAATATCAAAAGAAAACGGCTTTGTAAGATAATCATTGGCACCGGTGTCAAGTCCGGTTATAATGTCTTCGTCTGCGTCCTTTGCCGTAAGCATCAGAACAGGAGTCAGGATTTTCTTATCACGCATTATGCGCAAAACCTCAAAACCGTTTATTTTCGGCATCATCACATCAAGAATAATTCCGTCATACTGCGTGTTTTCTATATAGTACAACGCATCCTCACCATCAAAACAACTATCAACCGAATAACCGATTTTTGTCAGCCTTTCTGTTAATGTTTTATTAAGATGCTTTTCATCTTCCACAACCAAAAGCCGCATAGACTCACCCCTTTTGTATTCAAATAAAGTATTTTCGGATATATTGTAACATATTTGCAGTGCAAAAACAAGAAATTAAAACAACCTCATATAACGCCCAAGGTGTGACGAACTCCGCCACACCTTGAAACTTATTTCTTTAAAGCAGCTGCATTATTTCTTCCGGGCATCTGTCGGTTGCCTCCGCCACCCATCATAAACTGTCCTAAATCAGAAAGATTTATATGAGATGCGTCAACAAGTTTTGATGAGTCTGATTTCTGACCTTCTGCAGTTGACGGAATAGTACCGTCAAGCTGACCTTTGATGCTTTCTGCACGGAGGATTACCGCATCATACAAAACTTCAACGCCCTTGCTGTATTCTTCAAAGCTATACATAGCGTTGGGGTCGGTTTTTACAAGCTCATCAATCCGTGTGCGTATTCTGTTGTAAACCTCATCAAACTTTCCGCCGTACAGATACTCATTTACAAGTTTACTATAATATTCATGATAGCGAACCTTATATTCTTCGTTTTCCAGAACGAAATCGAAAAGCTTTGTGCCTTGCCACAAATCGTCAATCGGCTCGTTTACAACGCTTGTTGCATCGCCGCCATGCATTCCGCCGAGAGAAAGGTTATAATCCCAGGGCAAAATGCTTATCTGTCCGTTTGCTTCGTAGAGATAATAGTTGTGAGCCATAGAACCGCTTAAGCTGTCCTCATTTACCGAGAAATTATGGACCGCCATATATTTCAGCACTTGGTCAACATCAATATATTTTTCAATGTTGGTTCGGTTATTCACATTCTTAAGAGCCTGAACAACTCTTTCGTGGTCTGCTTTTGTGCTGTCGTTAACCTCGCCATTCCATATTGTCTGATAACTGTCTGTATTATCATCGGTATAATTCAGGTTGCCACCGCCACCCATACCTCCGGGAATACCGCCACGCCCCATTCTTTCAACGCTGCCAAAGTTGCCTCTATCAAAAGATTTTCTTTCGCCTTGAGCTTTTTGCTCTTGGGCACTGACTTCATAATCCGGCATTTGCGGTCTGTTCTCTCCTGACTTTCCAAAATTTTCAGGCATCCGGAATCCGCCTTCGGGGGGCGTTGAAAAGTTGTTGTTTTCAGATGATTTCTTATCATCATCGTTGCCAGCGAAATTCATACTGTCAGGTTTATATAAATATCCTTTTTCCATGCCGTAGTTACGAAGCATAAAGCTGTCTTCAACGGCTTCTAGAGCAAGATACACACCCCAATATTCATTGTTTACAGAAATCTTTGCATAATTGTAAAGCGAAGCATCCGCATCCAAATACTGAAACATATCATAAATGATTGCTTCTTTCATATTGGTAGTATCTGCATAGCTGTTATTCAAAATAAGTTTATCTAAACCAAAACAGGTCTGCCCGTCAACAAATTGGTCAAATTCAAGTTTGAAACTGTATCTGTTATTGTTGGGATCGCTTGCAATAGAAGAAAGGCTTGTGTTACCCTTCGGTCTGATGCCAACCTGCTTAAATGTAGTGCCGTTTATAACAACATCACATTCATAATATTGTTCCTGCCGCGCATTTTGAAGCATTTCGTTCCATTTTGCATCGTCCATAACAATGTTTATATCAAGGACATTACTTGTATCAAACAACTTATCCTGATATTCCATACTGTAACCCGAAGTATTCACAACGGGCAAAATTTTATCATAAAAGGTCATTGCAAGGATACATAAAATTAAAACAGCAGATATAAGTGCGATTGTTATTTTTGAAATATGTTTACTCGATAGCATATCCATCCTCCTTTTCTCCGAGATTTTGAAATAGCAGTTTTATCAATAATTCTTTCTTCTGTAGAAAGTAACAAAGATAAATGCCAAAGCTAAAAGGATTACGGAAGTAATAGGAGTAGAATATGTTTTAACAAAACCTAAAAATCCTGTTGGCTGTTCGGTCGCAGTATTCTGTCCGTTTTGCATATTACCGGAAAATCTGCCCATACCCTCAGGCATTTGTCCGCCAAACAATACGTTCCCGCTCTGTGTTTGACCGGATTCTTCGCTGTTTTCAGGCATTTGCTGATTTTCTTCGGCGACACCTGTATCTGCTTGCGGAGCAGTTATTTCCGCGTTACTGCTTTCATTACCTTGAGGCGGTGTAAATTCACCTGCATTCTGAGGCGGTATAAATTCACCTGCATTCTGAGGCGGTGCAAAGTCTCCTGAAGGCATTTCGCCGTTTGGCATTTCAGGAGGCGTTCCTCTGCCCTGCATATCACCGGATTGCGGCATACCCATACCGCCGCGTCCGCCTTGCGGACGTTCTCCGCCCTTAAACGGCATCTCCTTTGATACTTCGGGAACCGTTTCCTCTGCCGTATTTAAATTTTCAGCCATTACGGATACAGAAGACATTAAACTCAGCAAAAGTATAACTGTAATTAGTTTTTTTAGCATTTTAAGTCTCCTTTCCGATTATGACATATACTCGCCGTTATAGGAAACCAAAACCGCATTTGTTACGCCGTTACACTCGGATATTCTGTTTACAAATCCTGTGTTATCGTTTTTAATTCTTACTTCATAAGTAAGCTCAATACCTGATTTGTTTACTGCTTTTGATTTAAGAACACTTTTCTTTGCTTCTTCTTTAATAAGTGTATTTGCCGTGTTTTCGGTTTCTTCATTTTCACAGTTTACAACAAGGATATACGGTGTATCGCCGATTTTTCTTGTAGAGAAAACAACAATGATGATACCGATAATTACAGAGCCGATAACTGCGAGAGGAAGAAGTCCTGCACCGAGCACGATACCAACTGCGATTGCCCAGAACAGAAATGCTATATCCATAGGCTCTTTAATTGCTGTTCTGAAACGAACTATAGAAAGAGCACCGACCATACCAAGGGACAACACAACATTAGAGGTTACCGCAATAATTACAAGGCTTGTAATCATTGACATTGCAATGAGTGATATGCCGAATGAATCGGAATACATAACACCGGAGTAGGTCTTTTTGTAGATTAAAAAGATAAAGAGTCCGAGCACAAAGGAAAGTCCGAGTGCCAAAAGTACATCAACCGTTGAAAAAGCATTGATGTTTGATAAAAAGCTTGATTTAAATACATCTGAAAAAGTCATATTTTTTACTTCCTTCCATTTAGTTTGTTTATATTCTTACTGCCGCATATTTTGAGAAGGCGACACTTCTTCTTGATTTAACCTGCACACAGTCCCTGATAATCTGCGGCAGGTATTCATCCCATTTCACCTCTAAAATTGAGTCGCGATACGTCTGCAAAAAAGGCAAATCAGGATTTAGAAACTCACCCACATTGTTACTGCCGCAAATATTCATATCAAGAGTTACCCTGACATTACCGGGCGGATACACGAAGCATTCACGGGTATATGCCACGATACATTTCGGGCGAAGGAGCTGATATTTCATTTTTACATAAAGTTCACGCATCAGTTCATGCTTGCCTGAAATTAAAAACTCAATATCACCGTCAATTATCTTCTGACATTCCTCTGCGGTAATCCTGCAGCTTATTTTATTACACAAACCGTTGATTTTGCTTTTCTTTTCTAAACGGATAAAGGATGTGTCCGTTCCGTAGTACCTGATACGGAATTTCTCACGCTTATTCACTCCGTCTATCTTTTCACGCAGAGCCTTGTCCATATAGTTATCAAAATATAAGCTTCTGATAAAATATGTTCCGTCCTCGTCTGCGTGTGTATCGTGCTTTGCAACCGCCGACAGCCGTGTTCTTAGTCTGTAAACATCCGAAAGATTGATTTGATGCTTATATTCGTGTCTGAATTTCATTATGTTTCACCTCCATATATCGCATAACATTCAAAACATTTACCTGACTTTAAAACAATTATAGAATTGCAAAGTTAAAAGAAGGTTAATACCTGAATTTTTTGCAAAAAACCTCCGGTATAAATCACCGGAGGTTAGCTTGGTATGTAATTTTACTGACTGATTATTGTTACCACTTCACTAAAGTCGTTTCTTATGGTTGCACTTGATACTGCATCGGGATTATCTTCTTCAGTTGCAGGCTTTCCGACGATAAGAACTGCTGCAATTTTCTGGCCTTCAGGTACGCTTAACATTTCCTTATATTCATCATTGTTAAGAGCCATTGTGGGAGCAGTCATAATCTTTGTTCCGTATCCCAAAAGCTGAGCTTCTGCGGACATATTCTGAACTGCAAGACCTGCATCAAGCTCACTGCCTTCCTTGCAGGAAATAACGATTGTAAGAGGTGCATCGCCGATACCTACTTTATTTGGCATTTTTGAAAATCCGGCTCCGCCTTCAGGTGGCTTCGGCATATCCTTTGGAGCATCTGCCGGAGGTTGTTTTCCTTCCATACCTTCAGCCCTTGCAGGTGGCATACCCGAATCACCGTCTTTCATTGCAGGAGGCTTCATACTGTTCATCGCATCCGCAAGCTTCTGCATAACCTCTTCATTGGTTACTGCCGTAAAATGCCACGGCTGAGTATTCATAGCGCTTGGAGCATTTACCCCTGCTGACAGAATTTTCTCAGCATCCTCGTCCGCAACCTTTTCCTCTGTAAAGAATTGAGTTGTTTTAACTTCAGTAAGAAGTTTTGCAGCATCGTTATACCCTAAAGTCACATTGTCATTTGCTGTCTTATTACCGCACGCCGTTAAAGATATTGTCAGCATTAAAATTGCGCTTACAATAAAATACCTTTTTTTCATATAGCAATTCCTCATTTCACGATATATTTAGTTAATTATATATTCCTAAAGTTAAACTAAGGTTAAAATATTGCCCGGCGTTATACGTATTTTTAATTACTGCTTAATATGTATTGCTTATTTTGATTCTACGGTTTCCCAGTCCTTAAGAAATCTTTCAATTCCTGCATCTGTTAAAGGATGCTTTGTCATCTGCATAAGCACCTTATACGGAATTGTTGCAATATGTGCGCCTGCCTTTGCGGACTCGGTTGCGTGAATTGGTGTTCTTATGCTTGCCGAAATAATCTCGGTATCAATTGCGTGAATGTCAAATATTTCGGCTATTTCTGCAATAAGGTCAATCCCCTGCTTGCCTACATCCTCAAGTCTGCCCACAAACGGACTAACAAAGCTTGCGCCTGCTCTTGCAGCCAAAAGCGCCTGTGCTGCAGAAAAAATCAACGTAACGTTTGTTTTTATTCCTCTTTTTGAAAGCTCTTTTACAGCACAAAGACCGTCCGCAGTCATGGGGATTTTAATAACAAGGTTCTTGCAGTTTATTTTTTCATAAAGCTCAAGAGCCTCTTTAACCATTCCCTCCGCTTCAAGGCTGATAACCTCGGCACTTATAGGGCCGTCAACTATCTCTGTAATTTCTTTAACCACCTCGCAGAAATCTCTGCCTTCCTTTGCAATAAGGCTGGGGTTTGTGGTAACGCCGCAAATCACACCCATATTGTTTGCAGCCTTTATTTCCTCAACATTTGCAGTATCTATGAAAAGCTTCATAATTTAACACTTCCTTTCTCTTGATAATTTTGATTTTACCGCCCCGTTTTTAAAAAAACTTCATATAATATCACCAATATATGACAAAATTTAATATCCCGATTGACTTTTTAAATTTTTTAAAATATACTTTAAAAAAGAGGGGGTGCGCGTATGAAACAGGCATTCGAATGTCCAAGGCTTCTTATAAGAAACCGTCAGGACGCAAAGGAAAATCTGTCCATAAGAAAAAAGAAACTGAAAAACTATAACCTGCACTGGCATGATTGCTTTGAAATTGAGCTTATACTCAGCGGCAGTGCCGTTCATGAGCTTAACGGCAAAACCTATAACCTGACCCCCGGCGACATATACCTGCTTAACCCCACCGACTTTCACCGTGTAAAAAGCGACGGTGCAGAGGTTTTTAACATTATGTTCAGCGAAAACCTTCTTGATGACGAGCTGTTGCAAAAAATTCTTAATGTTGAAAACAATATTGCCTTTCATTTAAACAAAACAGAATTTGAGAATGCAACAGCACTTATTTCTCAAATGCTGACCGAGTTTAGAAACGGAGAAGACTATTCCGAAGCATACATAAAAAACCTTCTTGAATGTCTTTTTATAATTCTGCTCAGAAGAAGCACCTTTAAGCAACAACCCGAAAGCGACGAAAAGACAATCGGCGTACGCAAGGCTCTGCTTTATATACACAGCCACTTCCGCGACAATCCCACCATGGCAGAGGCGGCAAAGATTTCCGGCTTTAACAAAAACTACTTCAGCTCACTTTTTCACAAGACAACCGGGCAGACCTACAAAAACTATCTTAGTCTGCTGAAGCTGGAGCACGCAAAAAAGCTTGTTCTTTCAAGCAAGATTTCTGTTACCGAAATTTGTTTTGCATCGGGATTTAACTCACTTCCAAACTTTTTAAGAAGCTTTAAGGCTCATTTTGGAATTTCACCCGGCGCAATGCGCAAAAACCACAACCCTAAAAACGAATAATTTTTACAAGGAAATAAATTGTAAACAATTTGTTTCCTTTCTTTTTGTTTCATTGACAAAGTATTTTTGTAGGATTATAATATAATTTTAGATATATAAAAAATATATTTCGCATTACACAGAAAGGATTGACTTAAAATGCTTAAAAAGCTTGCTCAATGCATTGGTGAATACAAGCGAGATTCCATTCTGGCACCGCTTTTTGTCACATGCGAGGTTATACTTGAGGTTCTTATACCCATTCTTATGGCACGTATCATAGATAAGGGCATCGAAATGCACAATATGAATGTTGTTACCATTACCGGTATTATACTTGTTTTTCTTGTGTGTCTTTCCATGTTCTGCGGTTCTATGTCGGGCAAATTTGCAGCAAGTGCATCAGCCGGTTTTGCCAAAAACCTCAGAAAGAAAATGTTTCATTCCATTCAGGAATTTTCATTTAACAACATTGATAAGTTTTCTACATCAGGACTCGTAACACGTCTTACAACCGACGTTACAAACCTGCAGCACGCGTATCAGATGATTGTCCGTATCGCGGTAAGAAGTCCTGCTATGTTTATTTTTTCGCTGTCTATGGCATTTTTTGTGAATCCAAAAATTGCTCTTATCTTTCTTGCCGTTGCACCCTTGCTTGGCCTTGGTCTTATACTTATTGCATCAAAGGCACACCCGATTTTTGAAAAGGTGTTCCGCACTTATGACCGCCTGAATAACGTGGTACAGGAAAACCTGCGCGGCATTCGCGTGGTAAAGGCATTTGTCCGTGAATCGTATGAAGAAGAAAAGTTCAAAAATGTTTCAAAAGATATTTATGACAACTTCAGCCGTGCAGAACGTCTGCTTGCCTTTAACGCACCGCTTATGCAAAGCACAATGTATACCGTTATGCTGCTTATCGCATGGTTTGGTGCAAAGCTGATTCTTACAGACCAGATGTCGCAGGGCGAGCTGGTCAGCATGATAACATACGCAATGCAGATACTTATGAGCCTTATGAACTTCTCAATGATTTTTGTAATGATTATAATTTCAAAGGCTTCGGCAGAAAGAATCACAGAGGTTCTCAGCGAAAGCTGCGACCTTTTGGACGGCAAAGAGAATATTACCGAAGTTGCTGACGGCTCGGTTGAATTTAAAAATGTGTCATTCAGCTATTACAAAAGCGTTGAGTCCTTGTGCCTTCGCGACATAAGCTTTTCAGCAAAGCCGGGCGAGACAATCGGTATTATCGGTGGAACAGGAAGTGGAAAGACCTCGCTTATTCAGCTTATTCCACGTCTTTATGACCCCACCGTTGGTGAAGTTTTTGTAGGCGGCAAAAATGTCCGCCAATACAATCTTGAAGCCCTCAGAAACAATGTCGCTGTTGTTCTGCAGAAAAACGAGCTGTTTTCAGGCACCATAAAAGACAATCTTCGCTGGGGAAATCCCGATGCAACTGACGAAGAGCTTATTCACGCCTGCAAGCTGGCTCAGGCAGATGAATTTATCCGCTCCTTCCCCGATGGCTATGACACTCATATCGAGCAGGGCGGAAAAAATGTTTCAGGCGGTCAGAAGCAACGTCTTTGTATTGCAAGGGCACTTCTTAAAAAGCCTAAAATTCTTATTCTTGACGATTCCACCAGTGCAGTTGATACCGCAACCGACAAGCTTATACGCGGTGCGTTTGCCGCAGAAATCCCAGGCACAACCCAGTTTATAATAGCGCAGCGCATTTCGTCAGTTCAGCACGCTGACCGCATAATCGTTTTGGAAAACGGCAGGATTGACGCAATCGGATGCCACGATGAGCTTCTTGCTTCAAATAATATTTATCGCGAAATCTACAACTCACAGCAAAAGGGGGCGCAGACAAATGAGTAGACCCATGGGTCCGGGGGGCAGAGGACGCAATATGCACGTCACTCGCAAGCCAAAAAACACCGGCAAAACTCTTAAAAGGCTGCTTTCATGCATTTTTAAGGACTTTAAGCTGCACTTTGTTGTTGTAATTGCTTTTATAATAATAAGCTCGGTTGCAGGCGTGCGCGGTTCAATGTTTATTCAAACCCTTATTGATGATTATATTGAGCCTATGCTGACATCCGGCTCACGTGATTTTCTTCCACTTTTAACTGCAATCGGCAATATGGCGGTCATATATGCCGCAGGTGTTGTTGCAAGCTTTCTTTACAACAGAATTATGATTATTATAGGTCAGGGCGTTTTAAAGCAAATCAGGGATGATATGTTTACAAAAATGCAGACACTTCCCATACGCTATTTTGACACACACCACCACGGCGATACAATGAGCCGATACACCAACGATACTGATACTCTCAGACAGATGATAACTCAAAGTATTCCTCAAACCTTTTCATCCGTCGTGACCATTGTTTCTGTTCTTGTTGCTATGCTTACAACCAGCATTCCGCTGACAATTGTTGTTCTTGCTCTTGTGGTACTGGCCTTGTTTGTCAGCCGCAATATTACAGGCAAAAGCTCAAAATTCTTTATTGCACAACAAAAGTCACTGGGCGAGGTTAACGGCTTTATCGAGGAACGGATTAACGGGCAAAAGGTTGTTAAGGTTTTCTGCCACGAGCAAGTCACCAAGGATGAATTTGACAAAATCAACGAAGAGCTTTGCTATAACGCAACCGCAGCAAATACATTTGCAAATATTCTAATGCCAATCATGGGCAATATGGGACACATGCAGTACGTCCTTCTTGCTGTGGCAGGCGGCGCACTGGCAATAAGCGGTGTTCCCGGAATAACAGTCGGAGTTATTGCATCGTTTCTTCAGCTGAGCAAAAGCTTTACCATGCCCATCAATCAGATGTCTCAGCAAATAAATTCAATTATTATGGCACTTGCCGGTGCGGAAAGAATTTTTGAGCTGATTGATGAGCCCTCTGAGCAAGACAATGGCTATGTGACCCTTGTCAACGCCGAATATAAAGACGGCAAACTTTGTGAAACTGAAAAACGTACCGGAATCTGGGCTTGGAAGCATCCGCATTCAGACGGCACCACCACATATACACTTCTTGAAGGCGATGTGCGTCTGACCGACGTTGACTTTGGATACACCGAAGAAAAAACCGTTCTCCACGATATTTCCATATACGCGGAGCCGGGTCAGAAGATTGCGTTTGTCGGTGCAACCGGTGCAGGCAAGACCACCATTACAAACCTTTTGAATCGGTTTTATGACATTGCGGACGGCAAAATCCGCTATGACGGTATAAACATTAACAAAATAAAGAAGTCCGAGCTTCGTCGGGCGCTTGGTATAGTTCTTCAGGACACAAACCTTTTTACCGGAACAGTTATGGAAAACATCCGTTACGGAAGACTTGACGCAACCGATGAAGAAGTCTTTGCGGCTGCAAAACTTGCCAACGCTGACAGCTTTATCAAAATCCTCCCCGACGGCTATAACACCGTTTTGAAAAACGGCGGCGAAGGGCTTTCTCAGGGGCAGCGACAGCTTCTTGCAATTGCGCGTGCTGCGGTTGCTGACCCGCCTGTAATGATTCTGGACGAAGCCACATCAAGCATTGATACCAGAACCGAACAGATTGTCCAAAAGGGCATGGACTCGCTTATGCAGGGCAGAACGGTATTTGTAATTGCCCACCGCCTTTCAACAATTCAGAATTCTGATGTAATAATGGTAATGGATGGCGGCAGAATAATCGAAAGGGGCAACCACGAAAGCCTTATTGCCGAAAAAGGTAAGTACTATCAGCTTTATACCGGCGCATTTGAAGAAGAAAGTGAATAACCAAAAAAGAAACCTTGTATGTGGAGTGTTCTTAAGGACAGTTAAAGGTCGTAGCAGATTGCTACGACCTTTAATTATTATTGAATTACAAAATTTCAATATTTATACTTGTTTTATCTCTCATATAATCAATAAATGGTGCTATGCTGTCGGCGGATAAAAACTCTTTGTTCTGATATCCCTGTGTTTTTCCAAGTTTAATTGACTTATGAATCCCCAAAGGATGATACGGCTCGATATGTATGGCAACAACATTCCTGAGTTCACTTGCGAGATTTGCAATCTTGTTAAAATGATTTTCCGTAAAATTAACATCAGGGATTATCGGGCAACGCAAGATAATTTTTGCCCCTATACTATCAAGATAAAAGAGGTTTTTAAATATTTTTTCATTGGAAACACCTGTATACTTAATATGTTCTTTTTCAGAAAACAACTTTATGTCATAAAGCCACAGATCAACATATGGAATTATTTTTCTTAATTGCTTATAGCAATAACCGCTTGTTTCAACTGCAGTATGAACTCCGGCTGCTTTTGTTTTTTTCAGAATTTCCAAAGAAAAATTATATTGCATCAAAGGTTCTCCGCCTGAAAGCGTAATACCACCGCACGATTGTTTATAAAATTCTGCGTCTCTTAAGATTTCATCCATAACTTCATCAACTGTTACCTTTTTTCCACAGAGTTCGAGAGCATTAACCGGACATTTTCGGACACATTCCATGCATTTTTTACAATTATCATGCAGAAAAATATGTTTATCTGCATCAAATATATGTTGATTGTGACTACATGCCTTTTCACACTGCTTGCAGTTTGTGCATTTTTTCGGTTCGTAAAAAATTTCAGGATGAACAGATTTTGATTCCGGGTTATGACACCATATGCAAGAAAGCGCACATCCCTTTAAAAAGACCACCGTGCGTATACCGGGGCCATCACTTGTCGAAAAGCGCTGAATATTAAATATATTTCCCGTCATTTATATTATATGCTCCGTTCTTAAAATCAACTCTTCCTGCATTTGAGGAGATAATTTTACAAAGTAATCACTGTAACCGCCTATTCTTACAACAAGGTCTTTATATTCCTCTGGATTTATCACTGCCTTTTCCAGTGTTTCTTTATCAATTACATTGATTTGCATTTCAAATCCGCCTCTTTTGATATATGTTTTAATCAGGCTTTTCATGGTATCAAGAGAATGCCTGCCCAGTGACTTCTTTGAAAACTTCATGTTCACTGCAACTCCGCCAATGAGTTCATGGTGTGCCCATTTTGTGGAAGATAAAATAGAAGCGGTAGGGCCTTTTAATTCTCTGCCCTGACACGGACCCGAGCCGTCACCGAGGGGGAAACCGGCTTTTCTGCCGTCGGGAGTTGCTCCTGTTTGTCTTCCGAAACTCTCATGCATAACCCAACAAAAAACGCTTGGTATAAGATTTCCGTTTGTATGTATTCCGGTATATTTTTTACATTCCGATACAATGTGTTCTGTTATTTTCCCGAACAAGCAGTCAATTTCGTCAATGTCGTTACCATATTTCGAGATAGAATTTAATAAACGCTGTCTGAAAATTTCATTATTCTCAAAGTTACTGTCAAGTATAGTCTTAAACTCTTTGATGCTGAGTTCTTTCAAGTCAAATACAATTTGCTTTAACGCATACAGAGAATCTACTAAGTTTGCCATTCCTACAAAACTTGGCATAATCCAGTTATATCGTGCACCGCCCTGTTCAATATCTGTTCCACGCTCAAGACAATCGTTCACAAAACAGGAGAGAAAAGGATTCATTGAGTTTTCACTGCGATATTTTCTATCCTCATTTTCACTTTCGAAGTTACTTTTAATTCTTGTATCAAGGTTTGCAAAAAGAGTCGCTAAAAGTTCATCTATATCAGTGTATTCTTTGTCAAGAATATCAAGCAGAAGCTGAGGCATATTCGTATATGGACTTGCTACCCAGACATTTGAAGATGCTACCGGCGTAATCTCAACACAAGTACTATGAATATAGTTGTGAGCTTCTTTTTCGGGGATACCATAGCATTTTAATCCTTTTGTTATAATATCATCGTTAAAAATTGCCGGGTGTGAACAACCGTGTGATATGATTTCACAGGCTTTTTCCGGATACATGTCGTCCATCTCCTCAGTATAGCATAGTCCAACGGAGGGATAAACCAGTCTTATGTCGTCTACTACCTGCATACACATAACGGTAAGTTCGTTTGCAACAATGTTATTGTTTTCGTCACGGCCTCCAACCATATAACCGCTCGATAACCCGTTTGGCACACGGTTGTTGATTTGTATTCCAAGACAATCCAAAAGCAACTGTGCATATTCTTTTGTGATAACACCACTTTTTATATCTTTAAGATAATATGGCAATAAATACCGATCCGGACGCCCCAACTGAAACTGCTGCGAACAATACCGGAAAGGGTTAAGAGAAAGACAAAAAGTAATAAAATGCACAGATTGTATTGCTTCGTAAAAGCTTTCAGCAGGATTGGCAGGTACTTTTCTGCATATTTCTGATATTAGTTTAAGCTCCTTACATCTGTTTGCATCCGTTGAATTTTCCGACTGCCTTGCTGCTTCGTCAGCGTAACGTTCTGAAAAGCCTATTACTGCTTCAAGGCATTTTTTACATGTAAGATAAAACTCCTTTTTGCTATCATCACAATTCAAGAGATAGATATTGATTTTATCAATGATACCATTTAATCCGCAATTTAATATGAGTTCGTAATCAACGGCCATATGTGAATCCTGACCGGCCCCTGCTTTTTTCGATTCCTCTTGTGCAATCGTCAAATATTTATTCAACCACTCACATTCCTCGGCGGGAAGCAACTTTTTATTGCATTTTCCTACGATAAGTTCATCTTCTGATATAGATGGCGTCAAGTTGGAAAATGCAAAACAAAAGGCTTCTGCATAGCGGTCTTCTTTTGATGTTTTTGGACTGTTACTATAACACTTGAAGAATTTATAAAAAAACTCATCATAGCAAATTTTATTCTCCAAAGCCATCATGCGCAATTTCCTTATTCTGTGCATAACAAAATATCCTTTCTTTTTTCTTGTATTATAACATGATTTATGATATAATAATAGTGAAAAAGTATCAAAAATATGTATAATCGTATCAGATGAGGTATAGGAATGGATATAAAATTTCACTGTGATTCAAAACAAAATTTCAAAAACGAACATCAGCAAGTCCGAGCATTTTTATATACTGATTATTCAATTGAACCCCATAATCACGATTTTTATGAGATGAATATTATCATGAGGGGAAAAGGAACGCATAAAATTGAGAAGGCATGCTTCAGTGCGGAAACCGGAGATGTTTTTATGATACCTCCCATGAGGGTACATTCATATTACGACACAGAAGATTTAGACGTATATCATATTTTATTGCATAATGATTTCATTATCAATAATCAAAAGGAAAACTCAAGTATTCCGGGTTTTGTTCAATTTACGGAGATTGAACCATTTCTTCGCCAGAAATTTTCAAAGAAAATGTTTCTACATCTTTCTCACGGACAAATGTTGCAGTTAAAAACGGACTTAGCCTTTATTGAGGACAATAGTGTTTATGATACAAAAGAAATGATGCCTTTTAAAAAACATACAACATGGAAAATCTTGTATTGGCTTTCCACCTTGCTTTTTGATCAAATATATGATAAAAGCAAAAAGACTTTGAATAAATATGATATGGAAATCATCAGAATTCTTGAATATATACATCAAAACTACGATAGTAAAATAACTATTGATTTGTTATGTCAAAAATCGTTTCTTTCACGTTCGACATTTCTCCGTCGCTTTCGTGATGTATGTGAATGTACACCAATGGAATATGTAAACAGATATCGCTGTAAAAAAGCCCTGGAAATGATAGATAACACATACTTTTCAAAAACAGAAATTGCATATCATTGTGGATTTTATGATTTATCTCATATGGAGCGAACAATGAAGCAACTATGTCCGGTACTGTAACAAGCAGGGAAGATGTGTACCATCTTCCATACATTTAGAATATCCTAAGACCTTATACGATAAAACCCGAAACAAAAGTTTTGTTTCGGGTTTTAAACTGTCCTTAAGAACACTCCACATAAGAGGTTTCTTTTTTGTGAATAAAATATTTAATAAATTTTTCATTTTACTCTTTATTATTGTCGGAAAATATGTTATACTATTATTTAAGTTTTTAAAGGAGTGCATTTAACATGGGAAAATTAGGGTTTGATAATCAAAAATATCTTTCAATGCAATCAGAGCAGATCCGCAACCGAATTGCTCAGTTTGGCGGCAAGCTGTATCTTGAATTTGGCGGCAAGCTTTTTGACGATTATCACGCCTCCCGCGTGCTCCCCGGATTTGAGCCTGACAGCAAAATCCGCATGCTTTTGCAGCTTCGCGATGTTGTGGAAATTGTAATTACTATAAACGCTGAAGACATTGAAAACAACAAAACCCGAAGTGACATTGGTATCACCTATGACAGCGACGTCCTGCGCCTTATTGACACCTTCAGGGACATGAATCTTTATGTTGGAAGTGTTGTATTTACCAGATACAACAACCAGCCAAATACTGCAGCATTTCTGAAGCATCTTACAACAATGGGAATCAAATGCTACCGTCATTACTCTATTGCAGGGTATCCTTCAGATATTCCTCACATAATCAGCGAGGACGGTCTTGGCAAAAACGACTACATCGAAACAACACGTTCACTTATTGTTATCACAGCGCCCGGTCCGGGCAGCGGCAAAATGGCAACCTGCCTGAGCCAGCTTTACCATGACCACAAGCGTGGAATCAACGCAGGCTATGCCAAGTTTGAAACCTTCCCCATCTGGAACCTTCCGCTTAAGCACCCTGTAAACCTTGCCTACGAGGCAGCGACCGCAGACCTTGACGACGTAAACATGATTGACCCGTTCCACCTTGAGGCATACGGCGAAACCGCAGTAAACTATAACAGGGATGTGGAAATTTTCCCTGTTCTTAATACCATTTTTGAGAGAATCCAGGGCAGCTCGCCCTATAAATCGCCCACAGATATGGGTGTAAACATGGCAGGCAATTGTATATTTGATGATGATGCCTGCTGTGAGGCATCAAAATACGAAATTATCCGCAGATACTATACAACAAGTGCAAACGCCTTTCGCGGAAGATGTGACGAAACGCAGGTAAGAAAGCTTGAGCTTCTTATGAATCAGGCAGGAATTACGCCTGAATATTGTCCTGCCGTTACCGCTTCGCTTAAAAAAGCTGACGATACCGGAGCACCTGCCGGAGCAATGATTCTTCCCGACGGACGCATTGTCACCGGAAAAACCTCCACCACTCTTGGCGCAGCATCGGCACTGCTTTTAAACGCGCTTAAAACTCTTGGAAACATAGATGACAAGCTTGACCTGATTGCAGCAGAGGTTCTTGAGCCTATATGCAATCTGAAAACAACATACCTCAAGCACAAAAACCCAAGACTTCACACAGACGAGGTTTTGCTGGCTCTTACAATCTCGGCGCTCTCCAACCCTGTTGCAAAAGCCGCAAAAGAAGAGCTTAAGCACCTTTGGGGCAGCAACGCACACTTTACTGTAATTTTAAGTGAAGAAGACGAGAAAATCCTTAAACGATTGGGAATAAACGTAAGCTTTGAGCCAAGATACGAAACCAAAAGACTTTATCAAAAATAAATCGGACTAAAAAGAGGATGTTAAAATAGCAATATCATTAAGTTAAGAATGATATAAAAATTTAAAACACACCTAACGAAGATAAAGATTCTAAGTTGGGTGTGTTTTTCTAAATAATAGCATGCAAAAAAGACAGGCTGAAAAGTCTGCTTAAAATTCAACAAATTAAT
>JAFYXN010000016.1 GCA_017546145.1 Clostridia bacterium | reverse complement strand
GAGTGCCCTCTCACGAGAGAGCCTATCTATCTTATCACACCATTTCGCTTTTGTCAACCCTTTTTTAAAACTTTTTTTAGTTTTATTTTCCGTTGTCCCTTGCTCCTTGGCGCAACTCGTTTATATTAACACATCTCTCCTCCTTTGTCAAGTACTTTTTTTGATTTTTTTCAACATTTTTTATTTTTCCTTTTCTTGACGCAAAATCACAGCTATGATATACTGTTTTCATACTACTTGAGGAGGTGAAAATTTGGCTGATGAAATTATAAAGGAAGGAATACTTTCTTTTACCACTAAAAAGACTTCATTTAACATAATTGTCTTAAAAACCGTTAATTCGACAAATTTTTACACCAAAGAGCTTGCTAAAAACAACGCTCCTCACGAAACCTTAGTGATAGCAGACCATCAGACAGAAGGCAGAGGTCGTCTTGGCAGAGAATTTTTTTCGCCCGAAGGCAGCGGAATTTATATGAGTATACTGCTAAAACCTGATAAAATTGTACTTCCCCCCTCTCTTTTGACCGTTGGAGCAGGCGTGGCTGTATGCCGCGTTTTAAACAGCATTTCAAAATCTCCTGCCACAATAAAATGGGTAAATGATATTTTCTTACATAAGAAAAAGGTTTGCGGAATCCTTGCAGAGAGCACAAGCAATCCCGATAAAGGAACAATAAGTAATATTATTGTAGGAATTGGCTTGAATGTTAACACCCCGGATAATGTATTTCCCGGGAAATTAAACAAAATTGCAGGCTCGGTCTTTCCCGAAAATATTACACGAAACGAAATTACTGCAAAAATTATTAACGAATTTCAACAAATTTATAACGCCGACAATCCTCAGGACTTGATTGATGAGTATAAAAACTATTCCTGTGTTTTGGGCAAAAAAATACACTTTACCAAATCTGGCAAGGCTTTTTCAGGAACTGCAGTTGATATAAATGATGAAGGAAACCTAATTGTTGCACTTGATACGGGCGAAACCTTAATTTTAAAATCGGGTGAAATTTCGCTTGGAAGTGAAAACTTTACTGATTAATAAATACTATTAAAATGTTTAAAAGACCGATGCAAAATTCATCGGTCTTTTGGATTTTTAGCCGTCTTTTAATTCCTTTACTGTCCGTATCTCGGTTACAGGCTGTTCAATATATTTAAAAAGCCTGTCTAAATCATCTGCAACAAAAAACAGCTCGCTGCAATTGTCACGTATAAAATTCTTTTTTATTGCACTGTTCATTGCAGAATTAAGTTCATCATAATATCCGTCAATATTATATATTGCAATGGGCTTATTATGACGGCAAAGCTGTTTAAGTGTTAATATTTCAAAAAATTCTTCATACGTCCCTATACCGCCCGGCACTACTATAAATGCATCCGAATTATCTTCCATTATCTGCTTGCGTTCACGCATTGTATCAGGCTTGATAAGTACATCGCAAAAACTGCAGATTTCCTCAACCGATTCGTCTTCAAAAAACTTTGGTATAACGCCGGTTATATGCCCCTTTGCCTCGCGTACTCCGCGCGCAGCCGCTCCCATCAATCCGTTTCCGCCACCGCCAAACACCAGCGAATGTCCGCGAATGGCCATTTCTTTGCCCATAGCCTCAACTTTTTGTATATATATTTTATCAATTGTGGGCGATGCCGCACCATATACACATATCTTCATCTGCAAATTCACCTCTTAATATAAGTGCATTTTTTATCTTGTAGGAAATTACTACTTTTTTGTTGTAATTTCCTAGTATTACACAAAAGTATACCTTAATCCCCTGATTGAGGAGCAGGGGAGTTGAAGTGGTTGATAAAACACTTTTTATGAGAACCCTATCTTTGACCAAAAAACTCTCCAAAATCAAATGCTAAATCATCGTCATCATCTTCATCATCCCAATCATCTGAAAGCTCAATTTCAAGGTCTTCATCCGAATCATTGTCCATAAAAAATTCTTCTTCAAAGTCAGCCTCTTCCTCACCGTCAAAATGATAGTTAAGCGGCTCACCACCATTTTCAACCGTAAGATCAACATCCATTATATTGTAATCATTGCCGGAGTCGATACACTTTCCGCAATTGTCACAGACTTTTTTGGGATCAAGGTCGCAAATATCACATTCTCCGCAATTAATACATTCACGGTCATATAAAACACAGTTTTTTGCCATTTTTAATTCTCCTTAAATTTCGTCCTGAGTCGAAAGTTCTATCCCCTGTTTTTTAAGAATCTCATACGAGCCATTCATATCATCCGTAAAAATTGCAACTCTGCCTGTTGCCTCTTTTTCACCAATAAACGAATAGAGATACTTTATATCAATCCCTGCATCGCAAATAGGTTTTACCACCTCATCAAGCGAGCCTATTTTGTCAGGCATTACGGCAACAATTACTTCATTCAACTGAGCGGTCATGTCGGCATTTCTGAGCACATCAACCGCACGTTGCGGCTCCTTGACAATCAGCCTTAGTATTCCAAATTCGGTTGTATCTGCAATGCTGAATGCTCTTATGTCAATTTTTTCGGCTTTTAAAAGCGCTGTTATATTGCCAAGTCTGCCTGCCTTGTTTTCAAGAAAAACAGAAACCTGCTTCACAAACATTTGTATCGCCCCTTCTCATTTGTAAATATAAACTAAAATTCTTCTATAACTGTTTTTATAAGTTTTACTGTTTCATTAAAATCCGACTTCAAAACACTTTCGTAGTTTTTGCCCTTATGCGCCACAGGAATGCCCAGTGCTACGCAATTTGCACCACTTCCTGACGTAGAAACCGCCTCTATACACATATTTTCGTGGGTTACAGCTGTCTGAAACTTAATTTTCCTGTCATTAGATATATTCTCTGTTTCTTCACGAAATCCTTTGTCCGATACTCCACGGCTGTCAACTGCAATAATTGCACATCCGTAACCGCACTTTATTCCTGCTTCGCACGAAATACCGTCAACCGTTATAACCCTGTCAAATTCTTCATTAGTGAAAAACGTCTGAATGCCTTTTGCCGCAAATCTTCGCTGTGCCGAAAAAAGTACAGTATAGCCCTTGTTGGTATCAGCCGTCTTTACAGCCTGCAGTACTGCAGCAAGAGCAATCTTTGATGCAACTCCGTTAGCAAAAAAGCTTTTGGAGTTTTCGCAATATTCATCTGCAACAACACCAAAATCACCAATACTGATGCCTTTGGTGTCTGTTTGAATATATAAGTCAGTAACCTTAGCGTCTGCCGCATTTTTTCCCTCATAACGAATTATCCCGAAATTGCCGTCCTTAAAAAACACTTTCTTGCCGTTAAGATATGCAGCACTTACACCGCCAATTCCCGAAAAATAAGCCTTATCTTCCATTTTTGAAGTCACCATTATACCACAGCTGTCCATACCGCACTCTATACAAAGGCTGCGCTGTGAACCGTTTTTGCGTGCAACAAGATTTCCAAGATTATCGGCTTGAATTTCATCAAATACGTCTTTTATGCACTCTTTAATATATTCACGCATTTGCTCCTCCATTCCCGAAGGCGCAAATACTTTACACAAGCTTTTAAGCATTATTCATCAAATCCTTTCCCAGCTTCAATCAAAAAGGCTTCTATAAGCCTTTTACACATTTCAAAGTCGTACTTGTTCATTACACTTACAGGCGAATGAATATAACGGCACGGAACAGATACTGATGCGGTTTTTATTCCTCCGTCTGTTGTGCAGATTGCTCCTGCGTCATTCCCCCCTGCTGTTGATGCCTTGAACTGATACGGCACTCCATGTTTTTGGGCGGCATCAGTAAGCAAGCCGATAAGTCTGCAATCCGCCTTGCTTGCTGAGTCCAGCACAGAAATTGCAGGACCGTTGCCGCTTTTTGTAACCCTTAAATTCTCAGGCACACCTGCCATATCATTGCAGGTTGTTCCTTCAATTACAATTGCATAATCCGGATGTATTCCCCTTGATGCAACTCTTGCACCGCGAAGGCCGCATTCCTCCTGAACAGTAAAATTGCAAACAAGGTCTACGTCCCAATCCTTTTTTAAAATATCAACAATTACGCAACAGCCCAGTCTGTCATCCAGCGCCTTGGCTTTTATCATGTCACCAAACTCAATATATTGGCTGTCAAACGCCGCATAATCACCCCGAAGTGCATAGTTCATCGCCTCGTCACGGCTGCGCGCCCCAATATCTATATACAGTTTTTTCTCGGAAAGCGGTTTTTTCCGTTCCTCTTTATCAATAAGGTGTACCGCTTTGACGGCAATCACTCCGCTATGCCCGTTTACCTTAACCCTTTGAGAGATAAGTGACTCCACCTCAATACCTCCAACTGTCGCAAACTTGAGGTATCCGTCCTCTGTTATATCGGTTACAATCAAGCCTACTTCGTCCATGTGCGCAGAAAGAAGAATTTTTTTTGCATTTTCCCTTTTGGACTTTTTACAGACCGTCAGGTTGCCCATGTTATCAACGTTAAAATCAGTACAAAAGTCCTTTATCTCGCTGATTATTATATCTCTTACTTCACCTTCGCGCCCCGAAACGCCGAAGGCTTCTGTTAGTTTTTTAAGCAACAATATCACCCCCGAGAATCATTTCCGCAAGCAAGGTGCCTGCACTCTTTATATCGGCGGTATCTACCGTTTCAACCACAGTATGCATATACCGCAACGGAATTGAAACAAGAACGCACGGCACACCTTTGCCTGAAATCTGCAAAATCCATGCATTTGTCCCTGTGTTGCCTGCGGCAACCTCAATATCATACGGTATACCCTTTTCCTTAGCTGTCGAAATTGTTTTTAGCGTAGCCTCATAATGCAGGTTTGGTCCGCGGCAGATTATCGCGCCGCATCCAAGCGGAAACGTATCAAAATCCAATGCATCGGGAGTCCTGCCGTGGGTCACGTCAATAACCACTGCAAGGTCAGGAGTATCATCATAAAGCAGAGTTCTTGCTCCGTGAAGTCCCAGCTCCTCGCCCGTAGTAAATGCAACCTTTACATTGCAGGGAAGCTCCTTGTCTTTAATGCAATCAAGGCACTCGAGCACAGCCGCCATGCCGGCTCTGTTGTCAAGCGCCGCAGATGACACGATTCCGCCTGCAAGCTCTGTAAAATCTGATTTTAAAAGTATCGGGTCACCGACGCCAAAACTCTCCCTTGCTTTATCACCGCTAAGTCCTGTGTCAATCAACATATCACTTATTTTTAGCTCTGAGACAGATTCCGTACCCTTTTTAAGGTGCGGCGGAAGTGCGCCAATTACCCCGTAAACATTGGATTTTCCCAAAATATAAACTTCAGATGCAGGAAGAGTTCTCTCGTCAACACCGCCTAAGGCCTTGAATTTTACAAATCCATCCTCTAAAATTTCCGAAACCACCAAGCCTATCCGGTCAAGATGCGCCTCTAAAAGAATTGTTTTTTTATTTGCGCTGCTTCCGTTCAGCGTACCTATTACACTTCCGGTTTTGTTGACCTTTGCATCGGGGCAGTATTCCTTTAACATTTCACATACGCTTTGCGCAAAGGGGTCTTCAAAGCCCGATATGCCCAAATCCTGTGTAAGCTTTTTTAAAACACTGATAATATCCATATTTAAAGACCTTCTGTTTTAATTTTTTATATAACTTCTATATCAAGCAATTTGGCTGCATTTTTATAATATATTTTTTGTTTATCATCATCCGAAACATCCAGACTTTCAAGCAGGCGCATCTCCCAGATTGGTCTGTGCCACGGCACATCAGATGCAAAAAGAAGTCTGTCGGGAGTATGCTTGTCCAGTATTTCCTGCGCAACTGCCTTTGGCATGGTAGCATAGCCGAAGGCAAGGTCAAACCACACATCCATTCCGCACAGCTTGTCTATAACCTCTCTGCCGCATCCGCTGCCGCCCCAGTGTGCCGCCACCACAGGAGAATCAAACCACCTTAGCGCCCTGAGCAAATTATCCGGCATACAGTGATACGGCTCGCCAAAGCCGTAGTCATGTCCTGCGTGAAAAAGTGTAATAAGCCCAAGCTGAGATATTTTTTTGTATATAGGCTTCATTTTTTCATCATCAACAAAAAAACTCTGATATTCAGGGTGAAGCTTAACTCCTTTAATCCCAAGACTCTTTATTCTTTCAAGCTCTTCTAAAGCATCGGGGGCATCAGGGTGAACCGAGCCAAAACCCAAAAAACCGTCCTGTTTGTTTATTTCCGCTGCATAGTTGTTTACATTTTGCTGCTGCGCAGGATTGGTTGCTATGCCCAACACAACCGAAATATCTATGCCGTCTTTTTTCATTAATTCTTTAAGGTTCTCAAGCGTTCCGTCAGTCTGCGGAATAAGCCCGCCCGATGCATACGCAAGCTTGTCTACTGCACGTGCTGCTATTCTTTCAGGAAAAGCATGAGTGTGAAAATCTATAATCATTAAACAGTCTGCCTGCCTTTCAAAATTTTTTATGTTTTTTTCACATTATTGTTTAGTATTACCCAGAATGTTATCACATATTTTAATTTTTTTCAAGGATTTTATATATTATCAGAATTAAATTTAAACGCAACAAAATGAGCGGCTTTGATGTCTGCTTCTCCGCCGCTCAAAATTTTTATTCATGTATTATAATTACAGGCTGAAGCTGTCTTCCGTCCAGTGCAGCCTCCGTTGCCGGAATAATACTTTTCATGTCTGCAACAAGTGAGTTTTCCTTGCCCGCAAAATCGTCCTGACCAAGCGGAACAAGATATATATTGCGCATATTGGCAAGTACACCTATATTTTTTGCATTATTTGCAAGACCGTCGTTGGTTGATACAGCAATCACAACCGGACGCTTGTTTCTGAGATGCGACTTCACAGCAAGTGTTACACTGGAATCCGCAATACCATTTGCAATCTTTGCTATGGTGTTTCCTGTACAGGGTGCAACAACAAGCACATCAAGAAGCTTTTTGGGCCCAATCGGCTCTGCTTCGCGGATAGTGCCTATCACCTTTTCTCCTGTAATTTTTTCAAGCTTTTCTATATGGTCTTTAGCTTTGCCAAATCTTGTATCGGTATTGTAACTTATTTCCGACATAATCGGTATCACTTTTGCCCCCTCAGCAACCAACCTTTCAACCTGAGGAAAGACTTGACTGAAGGTACAAAACGAGCCGGTAAAAGCAAAGCCAACTGTTTTGTTTTCAAGTTTCATTACCTCGCCTCCAATTCACTCAGTATACTAAGAATTGTTTTACCTATAATATCCCCTGCAGTATGGGGTGCTACCTTTCCGGGAAGCGACAATGCCCAGATTACCTTAATGCCCATCTTTCTTGCCGTTTCAAAATCCACCCCGCCGGGCTTTGATGCAAGGTCTATTACAAGACAATCCCTGCGTGTTTTTGACAGCAAATCAAAATCCAGTATCAGGCTGGGTGCAGTGTTGAATATTATATCATAGCCGCCTATATTGTCATAAAGCTCGCCTGTGCTGATGCTTTTATAGCCATAGGCAAATACCTGAACAATATCCTTGCGCTTGCGCGCGGCAACTGTTACCTCTGCGCCTATGCCGTGAAGCATTTTTGCCAGAATTTTTCCTATTCTGCCGTTGCCTATAATCAAGCACTTTGAAGAATGCAAAGTAAACGGTGCCTCCTGCATTGCAATCTGAATTGCGCCCTCGGCAGTCGGAATGGCATTTAAAATCTGCAAATCCTCACGGTCAAAATAATCTATTAATGTTATATTTTTACTTTCGGCAAGCTTGCGCAAAGTGCTGTCACACTTGCCTGCAAGCACGCAGCATTCAGCCGGCAGCTTTTGAAATAATTCTGTTACCGGCAGCTTGCGCTTCATCTGAGGGGCATTTATATTTTCGCCGTCGGTAGTGTAAGGCAGCGGCAAAACAACCGCAGTATAATCAAATTCTCTGTCATTTATATTTTCAAGCCGGCTTACAGATTCGGGCATTTTTTGGGTGTTTTCTTCCGAAAATCCCAGCACGCTTATCTTTGCGCCGTTCTCTGCGGCACGGTTTGCGGCACGCAGCTGTCTGCCGTCACCGCCCACAAACAAAAGCCGGTATACACGTTTATAACCCTCCATATTTTTGTCCTCCAAAACTTTTAAAGTCGCTATGTTACATATTATGCCGACGCAGAAATTTTGTGTTTTGCAAAAATGTAGTAATTTTATATAAGATAAAAAATGTTGAAAAAACATAAAATATATTGTATAATATATTAGTCGGAGAAATCCGATATAAAGGCAAGGTCTAAACAAGCGTAAAAGCTGGGCGGTTATGCCATCATCTCTTTGATAAGGAGGTGATAGCTTATGGATGAGAATTACATAATTTCTTTTATGATAATATTATTGCTTTCATTAGCATTAACCATAAAAAAATAACACGCCCCGTCAAAGCCGTGTTATTTTTTATAAATTAACCACTTTGGCATAACCGTTTGAGGTCTTGCCTTTTTTCTATAATTATTATATATAATAAAATCTGTTTTGTCAACTACTTTTGAAAAACGTTGTTTCTACATATATATTATAAGTCGGGCAAAGGCTATAGACCTTGCCCGTTTTTCTTTGATAAAAATAAAAGTATAGACAAAAACAAAGATTTGTGATACACTTAACTCGTCACCATTTACATTTTTGTAATAATCAAATTAATAATTTTAGCATTTAGAGGGTACGCTACAGTAAAAAGCGTACACTCTTGTTTCGACATACCTCTAAATGCTGAATTTGTATTAGGGAATGTACAATGGTGACACATTAAGAAACAGAGTCCCTGCGTTTTTTAATGCGTGACTCTGCAAAGGGTTGCGCATTTTTTTGTTTGTCTTAAATTTGCGCTCCTGATAAAATATTTTCAGAAAAGGAGACATGATTATGGACATAAGACAGGAATTAATTGTTGTGGAGATTTTAGACCGTACAAGGGATTTTTTGGAGGCAATTCAGTTTGATGCATCAAAAAAAATAACCGAATACATAACCGCTCTTGAACTGAACACTGATGAAATTGTAAAAACAAAACCCATAGAGATGCTTAAAAAAATCAGAAAGCTTGTGGCAGATTTTAAATATGATGAAGACGAGGCAACCGAAATAGTTGAAAAAATCCGCGAAATTTTCTCTGTTGACGGTTTTTTAAACGCCGAGGCAAAGGCACAGGATAATATGGTCAATAATTATGTTTCGGAGATATTGGGATTTTAATTTTTCAAAAACTGCAACATTAAAGGGCAACCGAACTTTGATGTGACCCCAAAAAGTTAGACCAAAAATCTAACGATTGGGAGGTCGGTTCACTTTTCGGTTGCCCTTTATAATTAATCAATGATATTTAAAAACTTTTGGTATGCCTTATCCCATACATCCTTATCCTGAGTATTGTACTCTTTGATTTCTGCAGAGTTCATTATAACCTCGGTAAGGTCGGAAATAACTTCCTTTGCATAAAGCTGAACTGCAATGTTGCCGAGTGCTGTTGCCTCTATCGGGCCTGCAATAACCTTTGCCCCTGTTGAGTTGGCTGTCATCTGACAAAGAAGCTTATCCTTTGTTCCGCCGCCAACCATGTGAATTGAATTGTATTCTTTGCCTGTGCAGTCAATTATTTTTTCAAAAGAATTTCTGTATTTAAGAGCGATGCTTTCGTAAATACATCTTACGATTTCGCCGTCTGTCTGAGGTCTGCCCTGACCGGTCTTTTCGCAGTAATCGCAAATTCTGTCAAGCATACCGCCCGGAGGAACAAACACCGGGTCATCGGGGTCAATCAAGTATTTGAAAGGCTCGGACTTTAACGCAAGTTCTTCCATGTCTCCGTAGCTGTAGTTCTTTCCATCCTTTACAAACTGGCGTTTTGCCTCCTGAATAAGCCAAAGACCAATGATGTTTCTGAGAAATCTTATCTTTCCGCCAAAGCCGTATTCATTTGTAATGTTATATTTATTTGATTTTTCGGATATTACAGGCTCGTCTGTAACTGTGCCGAACAATGACCATGTTCCGCAGGAAATAAAGATGAAGTCCTTCTCTTTTGAGGGAACAGCCGCAACAGCACTTGCGGTATCATGTGCGCCGATTGCAATAACCTCTTTCGGCTCAACCCCAAGCTCATCTGCAAGGTCTTTTTTCATCGTGCCTACAACAGTACCTGCTTTTACAACCGGAGGGAAGATGCTTCGTGGATAGCCGAATCTGTCGATAACCTCCCAGTTCCAGTCGCAATTTTTATGGTCGAACATGTGCGAAGTTGAGCATATTGTGCTTTCGCAGTATTTTTCGCCTGTCAGCATATAACCAAACAGGTCAGGCATCATAAGAATTGTTTCAGCCTTGTCTAAATCCTTTTCAACCAAAAGCTGAAAAAGTGTGTTGAAATTCATAACCTGAATGCCGGTCATTGCGTAGAGTTCTTTTTCAGGAATAACCTTAAAAGCTTCCTCGGGAGCATTGTCTGTTCTTGAATCACGGTAGTTATAGGGATTTGCCACCAAGTTGCCGTCCTTGTCGATTATGCCGTAATCAACGCCCCATGTATCAATCGCGATTGAGTCAAAATCTGAAACCTCCTTCGCTTTTTTTATGCCTGTTTTAATTTCTTCAAACAACTGTGCAGCATTCCAGCGAAGCTCTCCGTTTTCATAGTTGGGGTCATTTGAAAATCTGTGAACCTCTGTAAGGTCAATCTTCTTTCCGTCAAATGAACCTAAGATTGCTCTGCCGCTTGATGCACCAAAATCAATTGCCAAAACTTTTTTCAAAACTAACACCTCGTTTAATATGTAGATATTCGGTTAAACACAAATGCTTTTTGCATTTATTTATACTTTTATAAGAATATCATATTATATTTTCAGTGTCAAGGCAGATTTTTTGCAGATTTTCATATTTTGTAAAAATTAGTGATTGACAAACCCTGTTTTGCGTGCTATAATGTTTTGGTTAAATGGCGTATTAGGGTCATTTGACATAAATAAAATACGCACATCATACGATTGGCGGGGCGGTGCTAGAATACCCATGACAGCTCCCCGGCAAGGTGACTATGGTGGAGGTGTAAAACTTTTGGAGGTGTAAAATCATGGGAGTTATTCAAATGAAGCAATTGCTTGAAGCAGGTGTTCATTTCGGACACCAGACACGCCGTTGGAATCCTAAAATGGCGGAGTACATTTTCACAGAAAGAAACGGTATCTACATCATCGACTTGCAGAAGACTGCAAAGAAGATTGAAGAAGCATACTTTTTCGTTCGTGACATCGTTGCAGACGGTGGTACAGTTCTGTTTGTCGGTACAAAGAAGCAGGCTCAGGACGCTATCCGCGAGGAAGCTGAAAGAACCGGTATGTACTATGTAAACGCAAGATGGCTGGGCGGTATGCTTACCAACTTCAAGACAATTAAAAGAAGAATTGACAGACTTTATCAGCTTAAGAAGATGAACGAAGACGGAACAATGGAACTTCTTCCCAAGAAAGAAGTTTTAAAGCTCAACCTTGAAGAAGAGCGCTTGGAGAAGTACCTCGGCGGCATCAAGGAAATGAGAGATATTCCTTCTGCTATGTTTGTTGTTGACCCCAGAAAAGAGAAGAATGCTATTGCTGAAGCTCACAAGCTTGGTATCCCTGTAATCGCTATTGTTGATACAAACTGTGACCCCGAAGAAGCAGACTTCCCAATTCCCGGTAACGATGACGCTATCCGTGCCGTAAAACTTATTGTTTCTACAATCGGTAACGCTATCATTGAGGGCAAGCAGGGCGAGCAGATTGCTGAAGCTGCTGAAGAAGAGGCTTCTGAGGAAGTTTCTCTTGATATGATTGAAGAATAATCTAACTTTTAAATTGAGAAAGTGAGTGAAATTAAAATGGCATTTACTGCACAAGATGTTAAAACTCTCAGAGAAATGACAAACTGTGGTATGATGGACTGCAAGAAGGCTCTTGCAGAAACAGACGGTGATATGGACAAGGCTGTTGAATACCTCAGAGAAAAGGGTATTGCTACAGCAGTTAAGAAGTCCGGCAGAATTGCATCTGAAGGTCTTGTTACATCAATGGTATTTGATAATGTTGGTGTTGTTGTTGAAATCAACACCGAGACAGACTTCGTTGCAAAGAACGCTGACTTCCAGAAGTTTGTTGCAGATGTTGCTGAATGCATTGCAAAAACAAACCCTGCTGACGTTGAAGCACTTAAGGAACAAAAGCTTTATGATGCACAGACAGTTGGCGAAGCTCTTACCGAAAAGATTGCTACAATCGGTGAAAACATGAACCTTCGTCGTTTTGAACGCTATGAAGGTGTAAACGAAGCTTACATCCATGGCGGCGGCAGAATCGGTGTTCTTGTAAACTTCAAGCTTGGTGACGAATCAAAGGCTTCTGACCCTGCATTCCGCGCTGCAGCAAAGGACGTTGCAATGCAGATTGCAGCAGTTATGCCCCGCTATGTTAAGAGCGAAGAAGTTCCTGCAGACGAAGTTGAAAAGGAAAGAGAAATCCTTAAGGCTCAGGCTCTTAACGAAGGCAAGCCCGAAGCAATCGTTGACAAAATGGTTGCAGGACGTATTCAGAAGTTCTACAAGGAAGTTTGTCTTGTTGAACAGCCTTACGTAAAAGACGGTGACTTGACAGTTGCTAAGTTCCTCAAGAACGTTGGCGCTGAAATCGGCACTGACATCGAGGTTGTTAAGTTTGCTCGTTTAGAAAAGGGCGAAGGCTTAGAGAAGAAGGTTGACGACTTTGCAGCTGAAGTTGCAAAGATGGCCGGCAACTAATATTCACGCTTTAAAACAGCACACCCGCTCAGGGTTGTGCTGTTTTTTTGTGCATTAACGCAAAAATCTACATATACATACTCTTTTCACTGTAAAAAACAGAAATTTTTTAGTTTTTTTTAAAATATATTTGAATTTCTATAAAAGGTATGTTATAATATTTGCTGTGTGATTATATGCAATCACAACCTTTGATAAAATTAATTAATTTCATATATTATAAGGAGGCTTTTTTCATGGCTAAAAAAATGAAAACCATGGATGGTAACAGCGCTGCTGCACATTGCGCCTATGCGTTTACAGAAGTTGCTGCTATCTATCCTATCACTCCCTCTTCCAACATGGCTGAAAATGTTGACCAGTGGAGTGCAGACGGTCTGAAGAACATCTTCGGCGAAACAGTTGACGTTGTTGAGATGCAGTCTGAAGCAGGTGCTGCAGGTGCAGTTCACGGTTCACTTCAGGCAGGTGCTTTGACAACAACCTTTACAGCATCACAGGGTCTTCTTCTTATGATCCCTAATATGTACAAAATTGCAGGTGAACTTCTTCCTACAGTTTTCCACGTTAGTGCACGTGCACTTGCTGCTCACGCACTTAACATTTTTGGTGACCATCAGGACGTTATGGCTTGCCGTCAGACAGGCTTTGCTATGCTGGCATCAGGCAGTGTTCAGGAAACAATGGACCTTGGCGGCGTAGCTCATCTTGCTGCAATCAAGGGCAGAGTTCCCTTCCTTCACTTCTTTGACGGTTTCAGAACTTCACACGAAATTCAGAAGGTTGAAGTTATGGACTACGAAGACCTCAAGGGCCTTCTTGACTGGGATGCTCTCAAAGCATTCAAGGACAACGCTTTAAATCCTGAGCACCCCGTACTTCGCGGTACTGCTCAGAATGCTGATATTTACTTCCAGGGCAGAGAAGCTTCAAACAAATACTACGAAGCTGTTCCGGACATCGTTGCAGACTACATGAAGGAAATCACCAAGATTACAGGCAGAGAATACAAGCCCTTCAACTACTACGGTGCTCCTGATGCGACAAAGGTTATTGTTGCTATGGGCTCTGCTTGCGAAGCTATCGAAGAAACAGTTGATTATATCAACGCACGCGGCGGCAAGGTTGGTGTTGTTAAGGTTCACCTTTACAGACCCTTCTCTGCTAAGTACTTCTTTGATGTAATTCCTTCAACAGTTGAAAAGATTGCAGTTCTTGACAGAACAAAGGAACCCGGCTCACTGGGCGAACCCCTTTATCTTGACGTTTGCAACCTTTACTATGGCAAGGAAAATGCTCCTGTAATAGTTGGCGGTCGTTACGGTCTTGGTTCAAAAGACACAACACCCACACAGATTATGGCTGTATACAACAATCTTGATGCAGATGCACCCAAGAACAACTTCACAATCGGTATTGTGGACGATGTTACAAACCTCTCACTTGAGCTTCCTGAGAAAATCAATGCAGCTCCTGAGGGCACAACACGTTGTAAGTTCTGGGGCTTTGGCTCTGACGGTACTGTTGGTGCAAACAAGGACGCTATCAAGATTATCGGTGACAACACTGACCTTTACGCTCAGGCATATTTTGACTATGACTCAAAGAAGTCAGGCGGCGTTACAATGTCTCACTTGAGATTTGGTAAGAAGCCCATCAAGTCAACATATCTCCTTGACGAAGCTGACTATATCGCTTGTCACAAGCCTGCATACCTCACACAGTACGATGTACTTGAAGGTCTGAAGAAGGGCGGTACATTCCTCCTCAACTGCGTATGGACACCTGAAGAACTCGAAGAACATCTTCCTGCAAACGTTAAGAAGTATCTTGCAGAGAACGAAATCGAATTCTATACAATCAATGCAGTAGACGTTGCAGTTAAGGTTGGTCTTGGCCCCAACAGAATTAACATGGTTACACAGAGTGCTTTCTTTAAGCTTTCAAACGTAATCGACTTTGACAAGGCTGTTGAGCTTATCAAGGGCGCAATCAAGAAGACCTACGGCAAGAAGGGTGACGAAATTGTTAAGATGAACTGCGATGCAGTTGACGGTGCTATTGAAGCTCTTGTTAAGATTGACGTTCCGGCTTCATGGAAGGATGCTGTTGATAAGGACGTTAAGGAAAACAACGTTCCCGACTTCATCAAGAACATTGTTCAGCCCGTTAACGCTCAGGCCGGTAACAAGCTTCCCGTAAGCACATTTGCAGGTATTGAAGACGGTACTTTTGAAACAGGTACATCAAGATACGAAAAGCGCGGCGTTGCTGTAAACGTTCCCGCTTGGGATATAACAAAGTGTATCCAGTGTAACCAGTGTTCACTTGTTTGTCCTCACGCTGCTATCCGTCCTGTTCTTTTGAACGCTGACGAAGCTGCAAACAAGCCCGCAAGCTTTGAAACAAAGGCTGCTACAGGCTTTGCAGGTATGGAATACAGAATTCAGGTATCACCTCTTGACTGTCTTGGCTGTGGCGTTTGTGCTCAGGTTTGTCCTGCTAAGGAAAAGGCACTTACAATGAAGCCCATCGCAGAGGTTGAATGTGAAGCTCCCAACTGGGAATTTGCTATGACTGTTTCTTCAAAGCAGGATGAAATCGACATCACAAAGAGCACAAAGAACTCACAGTTTGCAACACCCATGCTTGAATTCTCAGGCGCTTGCGCAGGTTGTGGTGAAACACCTTATATCAAGCTTATCACTCAGCTCTTCGGTGACAGAATGATGGTTGCTAACGCTACAGGTTGTACATCAATCTGGGGTGGCTCTGCTCCTTCAATGCCTTACTGCAAGAACGCTGAAGGCAAGGGTCCGGCTTGGGCTAACTCACTGTTTGAAGACAACGCTGAGTTTGGTCTTGGTATGGTTCTTGCTAACAAGAAGATCAGAAACACTTTGGTTTCAAGAATGAATTCAGTTATGGATGAAGTTAAGCCTGAACTGGCTGCTGCATTCAAGGCTTGGATCGAAGGCAAGGATAACGCTGATGCATCAAAGGCAGCTGCAAAAGAAATCGCAGCTCTTATCAAGGATGCTGACATGAGCAATCCTGCAATCAAAGAAATTGCTGACCGTACCGACTTCCTCGTTAAACGTTCACAGTGGGTATTCGGCGGCGACGGTTGGGCTTATGACATCGGTTACGGCGGTCTTGACCATGTAATCGCATCCGGCGAAGACATCAACATCTTTGTTGTTGATACCGAAGTTTACTCAAATACAGGCGGTCAGGCTTCAAAGGCTACACCTACTGCTGCTGTTGCAAAATTTGCAGCTTCTGGCATGAAGACCAAGAAGAAGGACCTTGGCATGATTGGTACAACCTATGGATACGTTTACGTTGCTCAGATTGCTCTTGGTGCTGATATGAATCAGGCTCTTAAGGCTATCAAGGAAGCAGAAGCTTATCCGGGTCCGTCACTCATCATCGCTTACGCTCCCTGTATCAACCACGGTATTAAGGTTGGTATGGCTAACACAATTGCAGAGGAAAAGAAGGCTGTTCAGACAGGCTACTGGCACCTCTGGAGATACAACCCCACTCTTAAGGAAGAGGGCAAGAACCCCTTCATCCTTGACTCAAAAGAGCCTACAGGCACAGTTAAGGAATTCCTCGAGGGCGAGAACCGTTATCTCATGCTCAAGAAAGCATTCCCCGAGGTTGCAGCACAGCTCTTTGACAAGGCTGAAAAAGACCTTATTGAGAGATACGAAATCTACAAGAAGAAAGCTGCTGAAGAGTGCTAATTTCTTAAAAACTTTAAACAGGGTGGATATTCTCCACCCTGTTTTTCTACTATTGCCTTATATTAAACATATATTCAAGCAAAGAAAAATTTTGCTGAAATGGGCGCATAAAATTCCAGTATCCTGCACCGCGCAGACCTTTTTCATTAATCAGATTAAATTTTTGCTGAATACTCCGCACATCCTCAAACCATACCTCGTGTACTCTTCCTTCTGCATCGGTATATCTGAACCACGGTGCCCCGGAAACCTCGTCATACTGAATTTCAGCTCCATTGCGTGCAGCAATCTGTATTGCCTCCACATTGGATATAGAGTCAGCACGGGATTCTCCCTTTACATAAGGCAGTGTCCAGTCATAACCATAATTCGGTATACCTAAAAAAATCTTTTCGGGCGGAATAATTGTAAGTGCATAATCTACCACTTGCCGAACATTTCGTATTGGTGCCACAGCTAAGGGTGGCCCGTAGGTGTACCCCCACTCGTATGTCATTAAAAGCACGGCATCGCTATTTGCACCAATTGCACGGTAGTTGTGACCCTCATACAAAAGCCCCCTTTGTGTATCAGATGTTTTAGGTGCAAGGGCTGCAATTACTTCATAACCGAGAGGATTTAAGCGGCTGCGCAGCTTGCCTACAAACTCGCCATATAACACAGCGTCCTGCGGATATACAAATTCAAAATCAATATCAAGTCCTCTGTAATCCTTTGTCTGCATATTTTCAATTACCAAATCTATAAGTCTGTCCTGAATTTCGGCACTATTCAGCACCATACTTGCAAGCTCGTTGCTGAAGCCGCCTGTTTCGGTCAGGGTTGACAGGTGCATAAGCGGAAGTACGCCATAATTTAAGGATTCGTCAATCAGTTCCTCGTCTTCTAAATACACAAGTCCGCCTGCATTTGTTATTCCATAAGTAAACGGCGTCAGGTATGTTGAAAATGGCAGGATACTTCTGAGCAAGTCCTGGTTAACATAAGGATAGGCATAACCATTAACATCAATAGTTCTAAGCGGCGCTCTTTCAAAGGCTATCACAAGAGTCTGACCGGGATAGACTGTTGGTCTGCCGCCTAAGATAGGGTTGTTGCGATACAAAGTATTTACATCTGTTCCATAGGTTTTTGCAATAGAATAAACTGTTTCATTTGCTCTGACTGTGTGCAGCTGCTCGGGCTGCAGAATTAACAGTGCCTGACCCACAACCAGATTTGGAATGCGTTCAAGGTTATTTGTATAAATAACCACAAACTCAGGAACGCCATAATTTTGAGCAATACTCTCTGTTGTTTCACCGGATTTTACAATATGTATTTCCATAATCCACCTCCACCATATATTATATTTAATTAAACTTAAATTGTGATTTTAGCGGGTTTTAATACAGTTTGTCCAAAAAAAGTCAAAACACGCTGTTTTTTTACAAAATCCCTTGACTTCCGTCAAAAGCTGTGTATAATATATTTGTAACCCTTTGAGGCTTTTAGAATTTAATTAAAGACTGAAAGCGGAGGGGACTCCGGAGAATCTCGTTTTGAGTGCCGAAGGTGCAAGACCTGTGTTTTGGGTCGAATCTCTCAGGCAAAAGGACGGAGCAGACAATTTTTATTACTTTTAGTCTGTAAACCGGAGCCGCTGAGGATTACTCAAGCGGTTATTTTATTTTTACAGGAGGTTTTTTAACTATGAATCAATTTTTTACTCAATTGGCTGCATACAATGATGTTATTAACACCTTTGTATGGACAACTCTTGGTCTTGTTCTGTTGCTCTTTACAGGTATATTGACAACAGTTCTGACCAAGTTCTTTCAGGTTTCACACATTGGACTGTGGTGGAAGAACACAATTGGAAGTCTTTTCCACAAGGATGTAATTGGTCACAGCAAAGACAAGGCATCCATCTCGCCGTTTCAGGCTCTTTGTACTGCGCTTGCAGCTACAATCGGTGTTGGTAACATTGCCGGTGTTGCTGCCGCAATTTGTATAGGTGGTGCCGGTGCTGTTTTTTGGATGTGGGTTGCTGCATTCTTTGGAATGATGACAAACTATTCAGAAAACGTTCTGGGTATCTACTACCGCCGCAAGAATGACGACGGTGAATGGTCAGGCGGAGCAATGTACTATCTCCGCGATGGTCTTGGCTCATTTAAAGGCTGCAAAAGTATCGGCAAGGTTTTGGCTATTTTGTTCTCAATCTTTACTCTCCTTGCATCATTTGGTATTGGTGCTATGGGGCAGATTAACAAAATTGTTGTAAACATCGAGTCTGCATTCCCGATTAAGGCACTTGTTAATATAAGCTTATACGAAGGCGTAACCGCTTATTCTGTTGTTATTGGCATTGTACTGGTAATTATTGCTGCACTTATTGTTCTTGGAGGTCTTAAGAGAATTGCCGCTTTCGCTGAAAAGATTGTTCCCTTTATGGTTATTCTGTTTGTTGCAGGAAGTATTGTTATTATCGGCGTTAACTATGCACAGATTGGAGCTGCATTCAAAGCAATCTTTACACAAGCATTCAGCCCTATTGCTGTTGCCGGTGGTGTTACAGGCTCTATAATCAAAACTGTTATGGTACAGGGCTTTAAGCGTGGCGTTTTCTCAAACGAGGCAGGCCTTGGTTCTTCTGTAATGGTTCATTCAAACTCCAACGTTAAAGAACCTGTAAAGCAGGGTATGTGGGGAATTTTTGAAGTATTTGCCGATACAATGGTTGTCTGCACAATGACAGCACTTGTTGTTCTTACCTCAGGTGTATTTGACATCACAGCACCTATCGGTACTCATACAAACGATGCTACAATGGTTGCAGAAGCATTTAATTCTGTATTCAGCTTTGGAAATATAGGCAGCAAGTTTATTGCTATTGCAATTCTTCTCTTTGCCTTTACTACCGTTCTTGGTTGGGACCACTATGGCACAAAGGCTTGGGAATACTTGTTTGGAACAAAAACAACAAAGGTTTACAAGGTTATTCACCTTGTTATGATTATGTGCGGTGCACTTATGACATCGTCACTGGCTTGGGATATTTCAGACACATTTAACGGACTTATGATGATCCCTAACCTTATCGGTGTAATTGTTCTTTCCGGTCTGGTTTGCAAAATCACAAAGAACTACATAGACAGACATATTCGCAAATTGGACATAAAGCCAATGCTTTCTGTGTTCCCTGAAATTCAAGAAGAGCAGGAAAAGGATCTTTAAAAAATAATTTACTTGCAAAAAACGGTCACATTAAATGTGACCGTTTTTTATTATTTGCTTTTTAAATATTCATCAATTGCTTTTGCAGCAGACTTTCCGGCACCCATTGCAAGGATTACCGTTGCCGCACCTGTTACAGCATCGCCGCCGGCGTATACACCTTCTTTGGTTGTTCGTCCGCTTTCATCCACTGTAATAATGCAACCGCGTCTGTCCGTTTCAAGACCTTCTGTCGTACTTCTGATAAGAGGATTTGGCGATGTGCCTATAGACATGATAACCGCGTCCACATCAAGAACATATTCAGACCCCTGTACTTCTATGGGACTGCGTCTTCCTGATTCATCAGGCTCGCCCAGCTCCATCTTAATGCATTTCATCCCCGCAACAAAATTATTTTCGTCACCAATAATCTCGACAGGATTATTAAGAGTAAGGAATACTATTCCCTCTTCCTCGGCATGTTCGACTTCTTCACGCCGTGCAGGCATTTCATCCATCGATCGTCTGTAAACTATGTAGGTTTCATCAGCCCCAAGCCGCATTGCACAGCGTGCCGCGTCCATTGCAACGTTTCCGCCGCCCACTACTGCTACTTTTTTTGCCTTCATAATAGGTGTTTGTGAATCTTCCTTATACGCTTTCATAAGGTTTGTTCTTGTCAGAAATTCATTTGCAGAATAAACGCCGTTTAAATTTTCACCCGGAATATTCATAAATCTGGGAAGTCCTGCACCTGAGCCAATAAACACAGCTTCATATCCGTCCTCAAAAAGTTCATCCACTGTAAGCGTTTTTCCTATTACAGCATTGGTAATAATCTTTACCCCAAGCTTTTTAAGATTTTCAATCTCTCTCTTTACAATATCCTTTGGAAGTCTGAACTCAGGAATACCATAAACCAAAACTCCTCCGGCAACATGAAGCGCCTCAAACACTGTCACATTATAGCCCAGCTTTGCAAGGTCTCCGGCGCAGGTCAATCCCGAAGGTCCTGAACCGATAACCGCAACTCTTTTGCCTTCAGGGTTTAAAGGTTCTTTGGATATTTCGTCAGAGTTTTTTATATGCCAATCCGCAACAAAGCGTTCAAGTCTGCCAATTGCAACAGGCTCGCCTTTGATACCTCTTACACATTTTGACTCACATTGCCGCTCCTGCGGGCAAACTCTGCCGCATACCGCAGGCAATGAGCTTGAACGGTAAATAATCTCGTATGCACTTTTAAAGTCGCCCTCTGCAACCTTTGCAATAAATTCAGGAATATTTATCTGAACAGGACAGCCAGAAACACAAGGTTTATTTTTGCAGGAAAGACAACGCTTTGCTTCGTCAATCGCCTGTTGCTCAGTATATCCAAGTGCAACCTCACTGAAATTTTTATTTCTCACATCAGGAGCCTGCACCGGCATCTCGTTCTTTTTAGGTGACATGTTAGCCATTACACAGCCCCTCCTTTAAACAAATTACATGTATCCTCATGCGTTTTTCGCTCGGTTTCGCGATAAATGGATGAACGGCGTATTGCCTCATCAAAATCCACCAGATGCCCGTCAAAATCAGGACCATCAACACAGGCAAACTTCATTTCGCCGCCAACGGTCAGCCTGCAGCCTCCACACATTCCCGTACCATCAATCATTATGGGATTCATGCTGACAACTGTTTTTATTCCAAGCTCTTTGGTCAGAAGTGATACAAACTTCATCATAACCAGCGGACCTATCGCAATTACCTCGTCATACTTTTCGCCGCTTTCAACAAGTGCCTTAAGAGCATCTGTGACAAGACCTTTTTCTCCATAAGAACCGTCATCTGTCATTATAACAAGCTTATCGCTGACCTTTTTAAATTCTTGTTCAAGTATAACCAAATCACGGTTTCTAAAGCCAACAATAGAATGAACCTCTGCTCCGTTTGTCTTGAGCGCCTTAGCTGTAGGATATGCAATGGCACAGCCCACTCCGCCGCCTATAACGGCTACCTTTTTAAACCCGGTAACCTCAGACGCTTTCCCTAAAGGTCCTGCAAAGTCACAAATATATTCACCCTCATTTAAATGATTCAGTTTTTCGGTTGTCGCACCCACAACCTGAAAAATTATTGTAATTGTACCCAACTCTCTGTCGTAATCCGCAATAGTCAAAGGGATTCTCTCTCCGTCTTCATCAACACGCAGAATAATAAACTGCCCTGCCTGCGCCTTTCTGGCAACCAGCGGAGCGTCAACCTCCATAAGAGTTACTGTAGGATTTAAAGATTCTTTTCTTGTGATGCGAAACATATATAAACCTCCAAGCCTTAAACCGAATTTCTAAAAGAAAATAATATCACAATAAATAACAAAAGTCAAATTTTTGTCAATTAATTGTAAATTCTAAAACCTAAATACAACCTTGCCAGCTTCCAGTGCAAGCTTTGCAGAAAACTCTTTGCCTGTCCGCTTTGAAACAAAGCCTGACATCAGGTCTGTTGTGCCTGTTTGAAGAAGCTTTTTCATGGTATCTACCGAGATAACCTTTCCGCAAATAACATTGCCTGACGAGAATTTACAGCCTTCGCGGTAACCGCTGCAGCCATAACCAAATCGTGTTCTGGTCACATCTGCCCCGCATACAGGGCACTTACCTATTACGTCACCCACAAAACCGTCAAAGCTGTCGCCCTTTTGCATAGCCTCTGCAAAAATTGCTGAAATTTCGCCCTTGACCATTTCCACAGCGTCGGCTGTGGTGCTTTCGCCACGAAAAACCTTTTTTAAAGCAACACCCATTTGCGAGGTTTTAAACTTATCCATGCTTATATTCATGCGGCTAAGCGACTTAATAAGATTTTCGCCTGCCGGCAAAATTGTGTATGTATCCTTTTTTAAAAGAATGTATTCACTCTTTCGGGCATTATCGATAATACCTGTTCTGGTAGCCTCTGTACCAAGTTCAAGACCCTCAAACATGGCACGGTATTCCGCTTCCTCGTCCTCCTGCTCACTGAGCTGTGCCTTTTCGTCTTTGAAGGGGTTTTTAAGGTAATTGTTAAGTGTTTCTATTGTATAATGCCTGGGCGGCGTTGTTTCCTTTTCAACAGGCTTAAAATCAATATTTACCAAATCACCCTTTTCAAGTGCCGGCAGAATTTTGTCTTTTCGGGTATAGGTATCATACGCCGTCCATCCCGGCTGAACGATAACAGTCCCTTTGAGGCTGAACTGCTCTAAATCGCCCACCGAAACGGTGATTTCGGTCTTTTCTGTAATACACTCTTCCGAACAAAAAACCGCAACAAACCTGCGCATAATTGCACTGTAAACCTTCATTTCGTTCTCGGTAAGTTTGGTTTTGTCGGGAATTTTATATGTAGGTGTCAGTGCCGAGTGAGATTCAATTTTGGAATCGTCAAATATTTTTTTGTCAAATCTGAATTCTACCGGATAGCCAAGCTCTTTTACAGACTTTAGTATCGTTTTTATTTTGCCCTGCTCTGCCGATGCAAGGTATTCAGAATTTGTTCTGGGGTATGTAACATAACCTTTTTCGTATAGTCCCTGAAGAATTTCCAGACTTTCTGCCATGGACATCTTATAACGTTTTCCCAGATAATTCTGAAGCTTTGTCAAGGAATACAGCTTGCCCGGATTTAACTTATCCTTCTTCTTCTTTTTTGCGGTTACTACCGCTTGCGCCGCATTGTATTTTTCGCAAAGTTCTTTAGCTTTGTTGATTTCGTTTTTATTATACTTATTTTTGCTGATAAGCTCTATTTCTTCACCGCGGGTTTCAGCCTTGCTTACCAGTGCATAATAAATATCGGGAACAAAGTTGCGTATCGCCATGTCCCTGTCATAAATTGCCTTTACAATAGGCACAATAACTCTGCCTACCCTCAGCAATGTGCCTGCTCTTAACGTTGCATAACGCGTCAGATTGACGCCATAAAGCCAATCTGTATATGTTCTGGCATAACCCTCATTTGCAAGATTATCGTATTCACGCTCGTCTTTTAATGACTTCATCGCCTCCTGAACAGTCTGTGGAGTCTGGTCCGGAAGCCATATTCTTTTTAACGCTTTTTTGCCGTCCAGCGCCTTATCTATGCAAGTGCGGACTATAATTTCACCCTCACGGTCTGCATCGCCCGCATTGATTATTGTGTCAACGTCATTACGATTGCAAAGAGTTTTTATTATCTCAAACTGCTTCTGAGCACCGGAATCTGTTTTTTTGCTGCTGTCCTTTTTTATTTCAAATTTAAATGTTTCAGGAAAACAGGGGAGGTTGTCCATAGTCCATCTTGGTTTTTCTTCTGACGAAGGACAATACGCCTCTACGTCTGCAAGAGAGAACAAATGACCAAAGGCCCAGGTTATAATGTAACCTCCGCCTTCAAAATATCCGTCGTGTTTTGTCATTTTCCCTATCCCTGCCATAATGTTTCTGGCAAGGCTGGGCTTCTCTGCAATAATAAGTACTATTTTAATCACCCTTCATCTTTGCAAAAATGCATAGGACGAAGCCTTTGGCTTCGTCCATTTGTGTGTTTAGCATGAGCGAAGTTAGTCCTCAAAATCAAACAGGTCTGCGTTTCTTTCTTTGAACAATTCATACGCTCTGTCGAGAATTTCCAAATCTTCTTCGGGAACAAGAATATAATCGTCATTTTCGTCATATTCCATTTTGAGGATAATAACCTCGTCTACCTCGTCATCTTCTTGCTCTTTGTAAGGAATGCAGATAACATAATCACTGCCGTCAACCTGAACGGTATCAAGATGTTCAACCGTCTGCTTATTGCCGTCATCATCATAGAGGTCAACTAAAAAATCGTTTTCTGTTTCCTGTGTGCCGTTTTCAATGTTTTCAAATTTGTCTGTCATTTTTTACACCTTCCTGTTTCTATATTTATATTAAATTTTATTGCTGTCAAGATATGCCTGAAGTATATATGCGGCAGCAATCTTGTCCACAGCCTCTTTGCGTTTTTTGCCGCGGACATTTGTTTCGTTCATAAGATTGTGTGCCGAAACCGTGGTAAGACGTTCATCCCAAAGAATCACCTCAAGTCCGGTGAGCTCACGCAAAATTGCAGCAAATTTTTTTGTCTTTTTCCCTCTGTCACCAACTGTTCCGTTCATGTTTTTAGGAAAGCCAAGGACTATTTTCTCAGCGCCGAGGTCTTTTGCAAGCTTTGCTGTGTATTGCGCCACTTTGTTCATGTTTTTCTCGTTAAATGTTTCCAGCGTGTGTGCAGCAAACCCAAGCGAATCGGAAGTCGCATAGCCTGTTCGGCTGTCTCCGAAATCCACTCCTAAAATCATCTGTCCGCCGCCACCTTTCACATACAGTACTTTTAAAATATTGTACCATATTTATTCATTATTCGCAAGTGCTATTTTCACCATCAACAGTTTTTCACAGCCATTTTTTAAAAATTCTTTTGAATAATGTTAAAACTTCCCCAAAAACCCAAAAATACCACAGTTTTCGCTGTGGATAACTCTGTGGATAAAGTGAATAATATAATTTATATACCCATCTTTTGGAAAATTATATAATTTTTTGACCTTTGCCTGATATATATAGGCTATATTTCCTAACGTCAAAAGCTTGACAAAGATGCGTTTTTTGTATAAAATATTAAGGTATAATGTTTATTTACGGAGGACAACAGATATGGGACTTACACTTGCACAAAAGATTATTAAAAACCACCTTGTCTGCGGCGAAATGATTGCCGGACAGGAAATCGGAATTAAAATTGACCAGACACTGACACAGGACGCCACCGGAACAATGGCTTATCTTGAGTTTGAAGCCATGGGCGTTCCGCGCGTAAAAACAGAAAGGTCAGTTGCCTATATCGACCACAATACACTGCAAAGCGGCTTTGAAAACGCAGATGACCACAGATTTATCGGCAGCGTTTGCAAAAAGCACGGTATATATTTTTCACGACCCGGCAACGGAATCTGCCATCAGGTTCACCTTGAAAGATTTGGTGTCCCCGGCAAAACTCTTATAGGCTCAGACAGTCATACGCCTACCGGCGGCGGAATTGGTATGCTTGCAATCGGTGCAGGCGGAATGGATGTCGCAGTTGCAATGGGCGGCGGTACATATTATATCACTTGCCCCAAAATTGTTAAGGTTGAGCTTTATGGCAAGCTGAGTCCATGGGTTGCGGCAAAGGACGTTATTTTAGAAGTTCTTCGCAGACTTTCTGTTAAAGGCGGCGTCGGAAAGATAATCGAATACACAGGCGAAGGCGTAAAAACTCTTTCAGTTCCTGAGCGTGCTACCATTACTAACATGGGTGCAGAGCTTGGAGCAACCACCTCTGTATTCCCCTCAGACGAAATTACACGCGAGTTTTTAAAGGCTCAGGCGCGCGAGGAAGACTTCACTCCCCTCTCGGCTGACCCTGATGCAATATATGACGAGGCTATTGAAATTAACCTCAGCGAGCTTGTTCCTCTTGCAGCCTGCCCTCATTCACCCGATAATGTCAAGTCGGTTTCTGAGATAGGCGCAATGAAGATTGATCAGGTTTGTATAGGCTCATGCACAAACTCTTCTCTTCTTGATATGCTGAAGGTTGCATATATCTTAAAGGGAAAAACCGTTCATCCCGATGTTTCGCTTTCAATTGCTCCCGGCTCAAAGCAGGTACTTAATATGCTTGCTGCCTGCGGCGCACTTTCAGATATGATTGATGCAGGTGCAAGAATCTTGGAAAGCGCGTGCGGTCCTTGTATAGGTATGGGACAATCTCCCAACTCGGGCGGTATTTCACTTCGTACCTTCAACAGAAACTTTGAAGGACGCAGCGGAACAAAGGACGGACAGATTTATCTTGTATCCCCCGAGCTTGCTGCAGCCTCGGCACTTACCGGTATTCTTACCGACCCCAGAACACTTGGAGATATGCCCGAATTTGAGCTTCCTGAAGTGTTTACAATTAACGATAACATGATTGTTCCGCCGGTTAGCGCAGAAGACATGGATACAGTTGAGGTTCTGAGAGGCCCTAACATTAAGCCGTTCCCTGTTTCAGAGGCAATGAGCGCCGAAATCTGTGCAAAGTGCAGCCTTAAAGTTGGCGACAACATTACAACCGACCATATTATGCCTGCCGGCGCAAAAATTCTGCCGCTCAGGTCAAATATTCCAAAGATTTCTGAATATTGTTTTGCCGTATGCGACGAAAGCTTCCCCAAGCGTGCTTTAGAGCTTGGCAAGAGCATTATTGTCGGCGGCTCAAACTATGGACAGGGGTCTTCAAGAGAACACGCAGCACTTGCTCCGCTTTATCTTGGCATTAAGGCTGTTATTGTTAAATCGTTTGCAAGAATACACATGGCAAATCTTATTAATGCAGGAATAATCCCTCTTACATTTGCAGACGAAGCCGACTATGACCGGATTGACCAAAACGACGAGCTGAAACTCTCTAATCTTACCGAAGCAATTATGACAGCTGATGAGCTTACCGTTACCAATGTAAGCCGTGGCTTTGACTTCAAGGTGAAGCTTGACCTTTCAGAGCGTCAAAGAGCTATGATAAAAGCCGGAGGTCTTCTTAACTACACAAGAGAAAACAGCTAAACAAAATATATTACACGCTGAAAGGAATATGCAAAATGGAAAAAATTAAAATGATTACCCCCCTTGTTGAGATGGACGGGGATGAAATGACCAGAATAATATGGAAGCTTATTAAGGATATACTTATCCTTCCTTATGTTGATTTAAAGAGCGAGTATTATGACCTTGGTCTTGAATACAGAAACGAAACCGACGACAAGGTTACCTTTGACTCGGCTTATGCAACAAAAAAATACGGTGTTGCAGTTAAGTGTGCAACCATTACTCCAAACGCAGACCGCGTTAAGGAATACAACCTTAAGGAGATGTGGAAATCACCTAATGGTACTATCCGTGCAATCCTTGACGGAACAGTTTTCCGCGCGCCTATCATCGTAAAGGGTATCACACCATATATTCCGACTTGGACAAAGCCCATCACCATTGCGCGTCACGCTTACGGTGATGTTTACAAAAACACCGAGATGCAGGTTCCTGAGGGCTCAAAGTGTGAGCTTGTTTGCACCGATAAAGACGGAAACGAAATCCGTCAGACAATCCACGAATTTGACAGCAGTGCCGGCATTATTCAGGGTCTTCACAATATAGACCAGTCAATTCAAAGCTTTGCACGCTGCTGCTTTAACTATGCCCTTGACACAAAGCAGGATATTTGGTTTGCAACCAAGGACACCATTTCAAAGAAGTACGACCACAGATTTAAGGATATATTCAACGAGATTTTTGATGCTGAATATAAAGAAAAATTTGATGCTGCCGGCATTGAATACTTCTATACACTTATCGACGATGCGGTTGCACGCGTTGTGCGCTCTGAAGGCGGATACATCTGGGCTTGCAAAAACTATGACGGAGATGTTATGTCCGACATGGTGGCAACTGCCTACGGAAGCCTTGCTATGATGACTTCTGTTCTTGTATCACCCGACGGAACTTATGAATACGAAGCCGCTCACGGAACCGTACAGCGTCATTATTATAAACACTTAAAAGGCGAAGAAACATCCACAAACAGTGTCGCAACATTGTTTGCATGGACAGGCGCACTTCGCAAAAGAGGCGAGCTTGACGGACTTTCTGACCTTTGCGCTTTTGCCGACAAGTTAGAGAAAGCAACCATTCAAACTATTGAAGACGGTGTAATGACAGGTGATTTATACCTCCTTTCAAAGCTTGAAAACAAAAAAAAGGTTAACACCGAGGAATTTCTTCTTGCAGTAAACGACAGACTTAAAGCGCTTCTTTAATTGCTTGGCTATATATTAGCCTTACCGTATAACAATTGGAGGAAACATTAATGAAAAAACAGGTATCAACATCCGTTATCAAGCGTTTGCCCAGATATTACAGATATTTGGGTGAGCTTCTTAACTGCGGTGTTGAAAGAATCTCTTCAAAGGAACTAAGCGAAAAAATGGGTATTACTGCCTCGCAGATACGTCAGGACTTAAACTGTTTTGGCGGATTTGGTCAGCAGGGCTATGGCTATAACGTAGAATACCTTTACGGCGAGATTGCCGGTATTCTTGGGCTTAACTCACGCTACAAGGCTATTTTGGTAGGTGCCGGAAAAATGGGTCAGGCACTTGTTCAAAACACCACCTTTGAAAAACGCGGTTTTACGCTTGTGGGAATTTTTGATACCGACCCTGAAAAAATCGGTGAAGAAATTAAAGGCATTAAAATCTCAGATGCAAAAAACATAAAAGAATTTATCGAGAAGGAAAAACCCACCATGGCGGTTATCTCTACACCAAGAACCGTTGTGAGTCAGGTAGTCCGCGAGCTTACTGATATGGGGATTAAAGCGTTTTTAAACTTCTCATACGCTGAAATCTCTCCTGATGATGATGTTGTTGTTGAAAACATACACTTAAGCGACAGTCTGATGCGCCTTTGCTATAAAATTTCGGCTAAGGGCGAGAAAAAGTCAGACAATGAGGAATAAAATATGCGTATATTTGCACTTGTAGGAAAATCAGGAACAGGCAAAAGCTTTCGTTGCCTTGATATAGCACGTGAAAATGATATTGAAGCCGTCATTGATGACGGTCTTCTTATTTCGCACAGCAGAATTATTGCAGGAAAGTCAGCTAAACATGAGGACAATAAAATTTCCTCTGTTAAACGCGCAATCTTTGCCGACCCCAGTCACGTTGCGGAAGTAAAAACCGCAATCAGCCAAAACAACATACAGTCACTCCTTTTGCTTGGCACGTCTGATAAAATGGTTAAAAAAATTGCAGATACTTTGGAGCTTGGCGAAATTGAAAAGATTTTTTACATCGAGGATATTGCAACCTCTGAAGAAATAGAACTTGCTGCAGAAATGCGAAACAGGTTTGGCAAGCATATTATCCCTGTGCCGGTGTTTGAAGTCAAAAAGTTGTTCTCAGGCTACTTTTTAAGTGCATTTTTGCCGCAAGGACGCCGTGATAGGAGTATGGAAAAGACCATTATGCGACCCACCTACAGCTATCTTGGCGACTTTCGTATTTCGCCCAAGGTTATATCCGATATATGCAGATACGAAATTTTAAAACTTGAGGAAATTGCAGAAGTTCTTAAAATAAAGAGCATCCCTGATGCAAATGGGTATATTGATATAAATATTGAGGTATCGCTTTTCTTCCCCTGCGACATCCCTGCGATTTCACGCAAGATACAGCTTACCCTTGGCAAAGCCGTTGAAGACAGCACCTCTATAATTGTAAATCAAGTAAACATATCGGTCAAATCACTAAAAAATGTTTGAGGTATCAGTATGATAAGACTTTATAATATCGACCACTTCAATCTTGAAGAAACCTTCCTCTGCGGTCAGTGCTTTCGCTGGGAAAAGGACGAAAACGGAGTTTTTTACGGAGTGGTTGCAAATCATGCCGCAAAAGCATATTACCACGACCCCAAAACCATATATATAGAAAGCTCCAATCCTGACTTGGTTTACTGGAGTAACTATCTTAATTTTTCATGCGACTACAACAAGGTTGAAAAGAAACTTTCCGAGGAGGAAATTCTTCGTCCGTGCATTGAGGCGGGACGCGGTATAAGAATTTTGCGTCAGGACCTTTGGGAAACCATTGTTTCGTTTATTATCTCGGCAAATAATAATATACCGAGGATAAAAAAAATCATTAACAAGCTATGCGAGCTTTATGGCGATAAAATTGAATTTGACGGAAAAGTTTTTTACGGATTTCCGTCCCCCGAAACCCTTGCTGTTTTAGAACCGGAAGACCTCTCCGAGATTCGTGCAGGGTTCCGCGACAAATACATTATTGATGCCGCAAAAAAGGTGGTTTCTGGCGAGGTAAACCTTAATCAGATACCAAGGCTCAACAACAAGGCAGCAAAGGCGGAGCTTATGAAAATCAAAGGCATTGGCACAAAGGTTGCCGAATGTGTGCTTTTGTTCTCGGTTGGAAGACATAATATATTCCCTCTTGATGTATGGACAAAACGAATTGTAACAGAATTATATAATATAGACGAAAAGTCCGTGCCGGAATTTGTTCACCAAAAGTTTGGCCAAAACGCAGGCGTTGCACAACAGTACTTGTATTATTACTATGCCGTTGTCAAAAACAAATTAAACGCCGAAGCTATATAAGGAGAAATTATGGAAGTATCAAAAGCATTAATTGAAAGAAGAACCATCCGCAAATTTACACAAAAAAGGATAGAAGCGCAAGACCTTACAGACCTGATTGAATATGCAAGGCTTGCTGCGTACCCTGCAAATATGCAGCCGCTTAAATTTGCGGTAATTTCAGATGCCGAAACTGTTGACAAAGTATTTCCCTTTACCAAATGGGCAGGATACCTTCCCGAAACCGGAACCCCAAAAGAAGGCGAGCGTCCAACTGCATACATTGCAATCCTGGGCGACAAAAGTATTAAAAATTCATTTGAGGTTGAAGCCGGAGCAGCTGTTACATCAATGATGCTTGGTGCATGGGAAAAGGGTATTGCCAGCTGTTGGATTGGCTCGCTTAACCGCAAAGAGCTTATGGAGCTTTTTAAAATTTCAGAGGACGACTATGCACTTTTATACATTCTTGCATTGGGCTACCCTGCACAAAAAAGTCAGGCTTGCAATATGACCGACAGTGTTAGGTACTTTGAGGACGAGAACAAAACCATAAATGTCCCCAAACGTTCAGTTGAAGAAGTATTAATTGAATTTAAAAAATAGTTTTAGGATTAAAAGCTTTTTTATATGACATGAATCAAAAAGGCTGAACGAATTAACTTCGTTCAGCCTTTTTAAATGTTGTCAAAGATGTTTTTTATTTTGTTTTAAAAGCTTTGCTGTTTCGCCAAGACGCTTGTGGATTTGAGGCTTTGTATCATACTTTGCTCCGCATACACATTCTGCAAAAAACGAATAGTTTTCAACGCGGTTTTCAAGGATTCCAAAAATCGGAGTTTGACATTCTTTGCAATGCACAACGCTGTCTTTAAAATCCGGCGCTTTGTCAATCTTCTCAGTAAAATCCGACAAGCTACCATCAGCGACTATTTCAACATTGCCATAACAACCGCAAGTGCATATAAGGCTTATACTTAAACGCCTGTATCCGTGTTTGTTGATACTGCCAACAATTTTATCGCAGTTTTTGCAAAACACAAGTCCGCCACTTTTAGAAAGCGGCCAAAGTCCTCTAAAACAAACCTTTTTCATTATTTTACAGGTGAAACATTCTTATCCTTCAGCACAACATCGTGAGCACCGCCCTCGATAATACTTGTAGCTGAAACCAAGGTCATTTTTGCATTCTTCTGAAGTTCAGGAATGCTGAGTACACCACAGTTACACATTGTTGATTTCACCTTGTTAAGGGTAAGAGCAACATTATCCTTTAAGCTTCCGGCATAAGGAACATAAGAATCAACGCCTTCTTCAAATGAAAGCTTCTGCGCGCCACCCATATCGTATCTCTGCCAGTTTCTTGCACGCGCAGAGCCTTCGCCCCAATACTCCTTCATGTAGTTGCCATTAACCGAAACCTTGTTTGAAGGACTTTCGTCAAAGCGGGCAAAGTATCTTCCCAGCATTACAAAGTCTGAGCCCATTGCAAGAGCAAGGGTAATATGATAATCATGAACAATACCGCCATCGGAACAAATCGGGATATAAATACCGGTCTTTTCAAAATATTCGTCACGTGCTGCCGCAACTTCCTGAACTGCAGTCGCCTGACCTCTGCCTATACCCTTTTGTTCACGTGTAATGCAGATTGAGCCGCCGCCGATACCTATCTTGATAAAGTCAGCTCCGGCTTCAGCAAGGAACATAAAGCCTTCTCTGTCAACAACGTTTCCGGCACCTACCTTTACGCTGTCACCGTACTTGTCACGGATAAACTTAAGTGTTCTTGCCTGCCATTCAGAAAAACCTTCTGATGAGTCAATACAAAGAACATCTGCACCTGCCTCAATAAGTGCCGGAACTCTTTCTTCATAGTCACGGGTATTGATTCCTGCACCAACAACATATCTTTTTGAGCTGTCAAGAAGCTCCATCGGATTTTCTTTGTGTGCATCATAGTCCTTTCTGAAAACAAAAGCAACCAATCTCTGCTTGTCATCAACAATTGGCAAAGAATTAAGCTTGTTGTCCCAGATAATATCGTTTGCAGTCTTGAGGCTTGTACCCTCGGGCGCATATATCAGCTTTGAAAAAGGCGTCATAAACTCTTTAACCTGAGTTGAATGGTCCATACGGCTTACGCGGTAGTCACGAGGTGTAACAATACCAAGAAGAACTCCCTCCGCTGTTCCGTCTTCGGTAACTGCAACAGTATTGTGTCCTGTTTTGTTGCGAAGTTCAAGAAGCTCTGCCAAGGTCTGGTCAGGTCTTATATTAGAGTCACTTGCGACAAAGCCTGCCTTGTGATTTTTAACTCTTCTAACCATCGCAGCTTCGTCTTCAATTGACTGAGAGCCGTAAATAAATGAAACACCGCCTTCTTTTGCAAGAGCAATTGCCAGATTCTCGCCTGAAACCGACTGCATGATTGCAGAAACCATGGGGATATTCATTGTTATTGCAGATTCCTCACCTTTTTTGAATTTTACAAGGGGAGTTTTAAGACTTACATTGCTTGTCATACATTCCGCAGAAGAATAGCCGGGAACAAGCAGATATTCACTGAAGGTATGTGAAGGTTCATTAAAATAATATGCCATTTTCAAATTCTCCAATCTGTTGTATTTCATTTTATTGTATATCAAAATATTATACACTATTTTTCGTCAAAAAGCAAGCATAAGCTTTATTTTTAATTAATTTTATCTGTCCAGACACGTATATACAACATTTCTGAGCCTTGGCTGATAATATTCCTCTTGTGGATTAAGCATGTGATGTGCGTAAAAAAGAGCAAATTCACGATCAGGGTCAACAAGCATTGTCGCACCTGCCGCACCTCCCCATCCAAACTCGCCGAGCGAGCCTGTTGAGCCGCCTTTTGCCTTGTCAATCATACATCTTACACCAAGTCCATAGCCATAACCTTTAAGCTGCGACCAGTTAAAGGTTTTTATCTGCCCGCCACTCAGCTGATTTTGTCGCATTAAGTCCACTGTAGAGGAGGCAAGTATTCTTTCACCGGTATCAGCTTTTCCGCCCATCGCAAGGGCATTTCCAAGCTTTGCATAATCGGCAACAGAAACCGCTATACCAGCGCCACCGCTGTCATATTCTTCGCCCATTCTGTGCCCGCCTGCTACATCCTTGCCAATATTCTTCCAAACCCCTTCGCTGCCGGAATTTATCTGTGCAGCCACAATATCATCGGTTATAGTCCCTGTAAAATAATCATACTGGCTTGCCATTTTGCTTTTCACTTCTTCGGGGCGCTGATAATAAACATCCGAAACACCAAGCGGTGTAAAAATATTTTCTTTGACATAATCTCTGAACCGCTTGCCCGATATAACCTCAACAGCCGCCGCCAGAACATCATGACAAAGGCTGTATGCCCAATGGTCACCCGGCTCAAAACTGAGCGGGTCTTGCGCAATACACCTTGCAACCGTCAGGGTATCCATCTTTCCGTCAGTAAGCTTTCTTGCGCTATTCAAGCCGTCTGTTTTGAAATTGTATGTCAAGCCTGCGGTCATTGTAAACAAGTGCCGCATGGTAATGGCATTTTCTGCCTTTTTAACTGTGCCGTCCGGTGTTTTTACATACATCTCACGATACTCCGGAATAAAATCATACAGAGGGTCGTCAAGCAGAAACAGACCGCGTTCATAAAGCTGCAGTGCCGCAGTTACCGTTGTAATTTTTGAGCATGAATAGATATTTAAAAGTTCATCACCATTCATCGGGGTTTTGCTTTCGACATCCGAATACCCCGAGCTGTATCTGAACACCTCGCTGCCCTTATGATAAACCGAGATAGAGTTTCCCGGGATGCGCCAAGCCGTAAGGCGATCCATAAATTCTTTCATTAATGAAAAGTCCATTTTTTCTTCCTCCGTTAATCTTCAATACATCTGCAAATCATATCCCGCAATTTGGGTATGGTATAGTCCATATCAGCGTTTGTTGACAAAACATGCTGACCATAAAAAAATCCAAGTTCCATTTCAGGGTCAATATGGCAAAGTGCGCCTGCCGCACCGTCCCATCCAAACTCACCAACCGAGCTTAGTGCACCGCCCTTTGCTTTGTCCATCAATGTACGAACTCCCAGACCATATCCATAGCCTTTGAAGCGTCTGCATATTCCATTGTCCAGTTCTGCAAGTTTTTGTCTGTCAAACTGATTTTGACGCATAAGGTCAATTGTACCGGGCGACAAAAGTCTTTCTCCGTTGGGGCACTTGCCAAACTGCGCCATTGCATTGGTGAATTTTGCATATTCAGGGACAGCTATTGCTATTCCTGCACCGCCACAATCATATTCACTGCCAAACACAAAAGCCGGGTCTTTGCTAATCTCATTAAACTGTGCCTTTTTGTCGGGGTCAAAATCTTCAGGACTTGCATAACAATAGTGAGTTGCCATTTGAGCCTTTACCTCTTCTGTTCTGTTGTAATAAATATTTTCCACACCAAGGGGTGCAAAAATATTATTCTTTATATAATCACGAAATCTCTGACCCGAGATAATCTCCACCACTGCCGCCAGAACATCGTGGCAAAGACTGTACTGATAATGCTCGCCCGGCTCAAAGCTGAGCGGGTCTTTGGCAAGACATTTAGCCACGGTGATTGTATCCATTTTGCCGTCTGTGATTTTTCTTGCTTCATCAATGCCATCGCTTTGCAGATTATATGTAAGCCCTGCCGTCATAGTAAAAAGATGGCGCATTGTTATTGGATTTTCTGCTCTTTTAAGTTCGGCGTCGATAGTTTTTATATACATTTCGCGATATTCAGGAATGAAATTATAAAGCGGGTCATCAAGCAAAAACATGCCACGTTCATAAAGCTGAAGTGCCGCGGTTACCGTAACAGGCTTTGAGCACGAATAGATATTAAGCAATTCATTACCTGTCATAGGGGTCTTGCTTGCTAAATCAGAATAACCGGAACTGTAACGAAAAACCTCTCTGTTTTTGTGGTAAACAGAAATTGCATTTCCCGGGACTCTGGTTGATGTGAGCTTATCCAAAAACTCTTTTACTGATGTAAAATCCATAATTTACGCCTCCTGAAATTGATATTTTCAGTATAGACCATTTTTGCCCAAAAAGCAAGAGCATACGCGAATTTCCGTATGCTCTTTTGCCAAATATTTAAAGTTTATCTCTGCACTCTGCCCGAGCCGTCGCCACCCACCAGATTTTCAACATCTACTCTTGATACCAGATTGAAATCTCCGGGGATTGTGTGCTTGAGCGCTGATGCCGCAACACCAAACTCCAAAGCATCCTTAAAGTTTTTGCCGTCAAGGAAGCCACATATTGTACCGCCTGCAAAGCTGTCGCCACCGCCTACGCGGTCAACAATCGGCGCAACTCTGTATTCTTTTGAATGATAAAATTCCTTTGTATCTCTTGAATAGATACAAGCCGACCATCCGTTATCTGATGCAGAGTGTGACACTCTCAGTGATGAAATCACATACTCAAAGTTGAACTTTTCAACCATCTGCTCAAAAATGCTCTTGTAACTTGCAAGCTCAAGCTCACCGCTTGTAACATCCGTGTTGCCCGGCTTAAACCCAAGAACCTTTTCTGCATCCTCCTCGTTGCCGATACAAACATCAACATACTGCATAAGGTTTGTCATTACCTTTTGCGCCTTTTCGCTTGACCAAAGCTTTTTGCGGAAGTTAAGGTCACATGAAACCTTTACACCCTTTGCTTTTGCTGCCTTAAGTGCTGCCTCTGTAAGCGCAATTGCATCGTCTGATACTGCAGGGGTAATTCCTGTAAAGTGGAACCAATCACAACCTTCAAAAATCTTGCCAAAGTCAAAGTCCTCAGGTTTTGCTGTTGAAATTGAAGAATGTGCTCTGTCATATACCACGTTTGACGCACGCATTGCTGCGCCTGTTTCAAGAAAGTAAATACCAAGTCTTTCGCCGCCCTTGGCAATATTGTCGGTTTTTACGTTCATTTTGCGAAGTGCTGCAACCGCACATTCACCAATCGGATTTTCAGGAACTCTTGTAACAAACTCTGCATCGTGCCCGTAGTTTGCCAAGGACACTGCAACATTTGCTTCTCCTCCGCCATAGCATACGTCAAATTCGTCTGCCTGAATAAATTTTTCATTGCCGGGAGTTGAAAGTCTGAGCATTATTTCGCCCATTGTAACTATTTTTGCCATTTTACACTCACCCTTTGTATATTATTTTGCTCTTGCCTTTTTAATATTTTCAACAAATTTCTTTGCAGTTTCGGTAATTGCTGCATAGTCGCCTGTTTTTGCACCTGCAGTAAGAGCACCGCCTGCGCCGCAAGCAACTGCGCCTGCCTTAATCCACTCTTCAACATTGTCAACAGACACGCCGCCTGTGGGCATCATTCTTGCCTGAGGAACGGGGCCGTTTATTGCCTTGATAATCTTTGGTCCGAATACTTCGCCGGGGAATATTTTGATTATGTCTGCGCCTGCCTCCATTGCAAGAACAACCTCTTTGATTGTCATGCAGCCGGGCATATACGGAACTCTGTAACGGTTACAGAGCTTTGCAGTTTCAGGGTCAAAATAGGGGCTTACTATGTACTGTGCGCCGGCAAGAATTGCAATTCTTGCTGTTTCAGAGTCCATAACTGTACCTGCGCCAAGAATGATTTCGTCCTCAGAGTACATCTCTGCAAGTTCTGCAATTACCTTGTCCGCATGGGGAACAGTAAAAGTCAGCTCTATTGCAGGAACGCCGCCTGCGATACAAGCATCGGCTATTTTCTTTGCCTGTTCTGCACTTTCAGCACGCACAACAGCAACTATTCCTACATCTGTTATTCTCTTTATTACATCTTCTTTAAGCATCATTTTCCTCCTAATATTTTGTAAATATACCAAAATATTTTAATTATAAGCTTTTTTATCGCCCATGTCAATATGATTTTCTGTCTTTTTATCGTATTTTTTTGCCCAATAAAATCAAACTATTATTTAAAATGCAACAAAAATGCAGACACGCATCAGCATATCTGCACTTTGTATAATCCACCTATTTTTCAATATATCTCATAAGAATGGTTGCAATTTCAGCACGGGTTGCCTTGCCGCCGGGGTCAAGAACACCGCCGTCCTTGCCGGTGATAAGCTGTTCACTTACTGCCCAATACATACCCTCCATTGCCCATGAAGAGATTTTGTCCTTATCAGGTGCACTGATTGCAACAGCCGTCGCACCAACTCTGTCCTTCATTTGAGAATACTTGTAGAGTATTGTTGCAATCTGCTCACGTGTTATGTCGGCGTTGGGGGCAAACCTATTATCGCCCATACCATTTACTATTCCCTCGCTTGCCGCCCATGCAACCGCATCTGAGTACCATGTTCCGCTTTCAACATCGGCAAACTGCGGGACGATGTGGGCATCGTCCCCTACGGACTCTCCTTCAAGTCTGTGAAGAACCACAACAAGCATCGCACGAGTAAGTGACGCATTAGGTGCAAACTCTGTATTGCTTACACCACTCATCAGCTTGTTTTCATTTACATATTTTACACTGTTGTAAAACCAATCCGTCTTTGCAACATCTGTAAAGCCAAGAGAATCAACCTTTGCGGTTTCTTCTTCGGTATTCTCTCCTGCATCGGTAATCTTGTCAAGAGGAAGAGTTTCGTCTGTTCTGTCATCCTTTGCAGCCGGTGTAACTCCGGAAGAGCCGCTATCTTTAGAAGGGCTGCTTTGTGAATTATCTGCAGAAGATGTATCCGTTGAAGGCTTTTCTGCAGCAGGCTCTTTAACATCGCCTGAATAAATTATAGAGTTTTCAACGCCTTTAACGCTCATGCTTGCAGTTTTAATTGTCTGTCCGTTTGCATTGCCAACCTCAAAATTCTCACAGGAAATATCTTTATTTTCAAACTTGCCTGAAATCATATCAAGCTTCATTGTGATAACAGTACCGCTCTCAGGCATAGCTTCTGCCGATGCCCACACAACACGAATTTTATTTTCCGAAAAACTGTCATTTATCACGCAAAGTGTATTTGCCATGGCATCGCCCTGCGCAACTGATTTCAGCGACAGCTTGGAATTGTCATAAACAATATTAAAGCCTCCGCCCTGTACCATAACATTTCCTGTGTATGTTACATTTACGGTAACAGCTCCCCCACTTACAGAAGGCTCGACAGTAAATACCGTCGAGTCCTCAGCATATATATGTGCGGAAACTGCCATAATCAAAATTAATACAGCAATTATATACTTCTTCAAGTGTAAAGCACCGCCCTTTTATGTTTAGTTTTCTTCTACCCCTTTAAGAGGTTTTAAACTTGCATCCCATACAAAGGTTTTTACCTTAGTATATGATGCCGCAGGAATATTAAAGCTTACAGTGCTTGTACCTGCTGCAACAGTAGCACTGCCGCAAGTAACCAACGTCTGTTCATCATAACAAGCAACCCAAAGAGTAGCCGCCTCAGGACAATCCGTCACATCAACGCTTACACCAAAGGTGTCTGTTGTTTCTGAAATTGTTGTGGTTGTTGTAAAGGATTTAATTTTAACATCTACACCAGAGCATACATACCCTGTTTCTTTCTCAGAACCATCGCCAATATTTATATATTCAGCAGAAAAACCAATAGAAGCTAAACCGGATGTGTTTTCATTTACTTTGAACACAAGTGACACCAAAGGATTAGTTATACTCACAGTATTTGACAACATTACAATTACACGCCCCGATTGATTTGGATTCACGATCAGCGTCCCTGTTGATGTCGCACTAACATACGAAAGAATATCACTGGGATAAGTAACAAAATACTTACCACCCTGTATCTCTCCACCTGTAACATTCATTGTAACAGTAATGTTTTCACCCGGTTTCACCGATGTTGAGGAACTTTCTAAATACAAATTAATATCATTTCCAGTTGCCCCAACCGAAACAGATATAATAAATAATACCATTAAAAGTATAGAAAATCTTTTCATTGTATTCTCTCCTTCTCAAGAATCAGTTTAATGCATTCTCTTTACGAGTGTTGGCTATATCGTCTTCGGTAATCAATCCTGCATCGTACTTAAGAATCATTATCGCATCAGTAGATCTAATTTTACCATTTCCATCAACATCTGCGAGTTTCTTCTGTTCATCTGTCAGTTCTTCAAGACCTGCATCATACTTTAAAACTAAAATAGCATCAGTAGATCTAATTTTACCATTTCCGTCAACATCACCATACAATGCATCTTTAGGACTATAGTATGTTACTTTAAAAGTCGCTTCTTCTTCTACGCCGACGCCGCCCATTACAAATGTCAGGTTGCTGCCTTCAATATCGCCGATTTCCTTTTCTGTCCCCGATGCAGCGGACAATGCGCTTCTGATTCGTTCTTTTTCGATAACAAATGAATAGCTTTCTTTTTGAGGCGTTAACGCTTCGTCAAGGTAAATAACCTTGGCTTCATTTCCGGCAAGCTTGCCCTGCAAATCCTGTGCCGTAAGCGCAAACGTTATTCTGGACATTTCTTCTGATGAAGAATCCGGTGTTGCAGTATAGCCGACTGTTGCTGTAACATAGTCATCATCAACCGCACCTGTTGAATCTGTATATTCACTGATGCTTACCGAATTTATCGTCACAGTATTTGCCGCAAAAGCAGATAGCGTACACACTGCGCCGCAAATACCTGCAGCAAATAACAATTTAAATATATATTTCTTCATGTCAACAATCCCTTCTTGTACGGATATTTTAAATGCCTGTTTTTAAAAATGGGCATAGCTTCTCCAACATAAATATAATAACATAACAGGGCAGCAAAGTCAATCATAACACCATGGTCATAACATATAAAAAACAGCTGATTTTTTTGCCAAATTGCCGAAATTCAGTTTTGCAGCAACACTTTATAAAGGGGCAGATGCCGAAAAACGCCGGTATATTTTGTGAAATTGTTTTCGTCGGCGTACTGGTGTACGGTAGAGAACAATTTCGCAAAAAGCAAGCAATTGTGCGGTTTTCTCAATGAGAACCGCGCCATTTTTTGTGTTTCGGTATGTCATAAATGCCATACCCTACATTTATTTTAATTTAGTTTGCTTGCGATAGACCAAGTTTTTTGACAGTCTAAAAGGGGCAGATGTCTCCATCTGTCCCTTTACCATCTGCTATTGTCCCGACCAACGGCTGCAGGTTGTTGCGCCTATCACTTCAACCTTTGCATTTTCCAACGCTTTTACAAAAGCCCTTCTGTCATAGCCATAAAGAATAGGTGCTTCATCAAACCATGCAGTGTTTACGGTAAAGCACAGCTTTCCGTCCTTTGCAAACACTTTCTTACCGCTTATAAGGCGCAGGTTTGCACCATCGGGCGCGTCCATAGTGACCCTTATTGCCGCTTCTTTGTCGCAGCTTCGCATATACGCATGATCACCAAACCACATAGCTGCAAATCCGTCCTTGACATCCTCTGCCCCAACCACATCCTTTGGCGTTCCGCAGATTTCAATCTTTACAACAGTTTCACCTGCTTCAAGCGCACCGAGGTCTACAAACAAATGGGTATTTCCCGTCCATTGGTCATGTATCTTCTTGGCCGTTGCATCCGACTTATCCAAGGTCAGTTTGAAGTCCTTTTCAAATGGTATATCAAACACACCTGTAACCATCCGTTTTTTCGCTGTTTCACTGGTTATGTATATACTGATTACATTGCCGTCAATTTTTGAGCGAATGGTCATATCCTCGGTATAAACCTGCTTGGGGAAGCACTCGGAGGGCTTGTGCTCATCCGGGTCAATCTGTCCAAACTCGTTGCGTTCGGTATCTTCAAACTGAACGCTGTCCCATTCCTCGGTGTAATCATAAAAATACATCGGAAGCATACTGCTGCGTCTGATAACCGCAAGGTAATCACGTGTATCGGCTTCAAGTCTGTCATCAATTCTGCCCGGCATTGTTCCGTTGTGATAGCCATAATAATAGTCAGGCTGGAAGAAATATGCCTCCTGCATATCAAGGTTCTTGCGCTTATGATAATCCGATACATCCGCTGCGGATGTAAACACGATTTTCTCGCTTGCAGCTTTTTTTGCCATATATCTGAGTGCCATTTCATTGGTGGCATTCCAGTCCATACGCGCGCAGAATGCTTCAATTGCAATTGTAACAGTCATAAGCTGACCATCGTTGTTTTTGCAGTCTGCAACATAGCCGTCAAAGGTGTCATAAAATCTTTGTATATGCTGATTTACAACGTAATTCTCAAGGTATCTTTCTCCGGGAACAATATTGGTGGGGCATCCGTCAAGAGCCATTATACTGTAGTTTCGGTTGCAAGAGGAGTTTCCCATTGTAAAGCACATAAGGTCGCGTTTCTTTGCCGAACGTCTGAAATCGTCATTTGCCGGATAATACGGCTGATTTGATACTCCGCAATGGTTTATCTTCCAACCGCCGTCCTGCCAGTTCTGCCAAGCGCAAAGCGATGTCATGCCCTTTACACCAAGCTTCTCCATTACCTCAATAGAAACCGCATCGGGGGTGTAACTTGCGACAAGCTCCATATCCTTATATCCCAAAAGCTCCATCTGACGTTTGATTTGTGCAAAGCCACGCTCTTGACTTTCTTTATCGAGTTCAAAAAGGCTGTCTGTTTCAGAATCAGGAATAAGCGCTTTTCCGTTGATAACACATGCAGACCTATCACCATACTTATGATAATTTTTTATAAACGCACTAAATTTTTCAACCGTTTCTACAGGGTCTTCACAAACTGCCGGATTTGGCACCCAATAGTCACCCGGAATGTCATAACGGTGGAGTTCTTCATCAACATAAGGCTTGTTATCGCCAATCCATGGGATTACCGCCATATAGCCTTTGTCAAGAACTGCAATTTGACGCACAATGCGCTGTCCGTTTACCCAAAATTCAATTCTTGTATTGCCGGGAATATCCAGTTTGAGCAAAATGTCTGCATAGTAATCGTCATTTTCGCGAACCCAGTCAAGAGGAATAGGCTGCGGCTGTGCATCAGAACTGAATGAATCGTGTGTTATGGTAAGCGCTGCATTAATTGTGCCATAGCTGACAACCCTTACCGTCATTTCTTCGCCTTTGTCAACAAGGCGGTTGGGAACAATTATCTCGCCTTTAATTTCGGGCAGAACATCAGGGTTTTCAGTTATGTATTTTTCAAGCTTGTCAAGATATTTATCACGCTTGCCAAGCTCTGCATGACGCCATGCTTCAAGAGCTTCTATATGCTGCTCCTGTGTATACGGCTGTTTTTTTGCATCTATTGTAACATCCGTCAGGCAAAGCGCGCCAGCTTCACTGAACATCTCAAAATAGCCGTCAACTTCTGTTTTTTCAAGCTTTATAATTGTGTTGTTGATTTTAAGTTCCTTGCCGTCTACGGTAATACCAAAAACACCTTCCGCATCAATTTTGCAAGGGAACTCCAACTGTGCAGACTCAATTTTTGCCGTGATACAGGCTTTGGTAATATCCACACGGATTTTAGCAGTATCGGCAGAATTATTTGAAAATGGCTTGCCAAAGCACAGCGTCAAAACTGTTTCGTCAGTAAATCCGCGGTACGAGATCTCAATTTTGCTTCCGTCCCAGCCTTTGGGACTTATCACCGTATCCTTAAGCGTCAGGTGCTTTATCATGCCTTTATCGTTTATCATCGGAAAGTAGCCGTCTACCTCCAGCACTGCTCTGGAACAATCAAAAAGCGTCAAGCTTCTGTAGCTTTTAAAAATTTCCTTTTTCATATACAACACTCCCATTGTAAAGTATTATTTTAATTTTAGCATTGCTGTATTTTGCAGTCAATGGAGATTTTTGCACTGTTTATGTAAATTTCAGCTTATTATAAAAGGTTGGATGCCGATAAACATCGACATCCAACCTTCTATATTTATAAGGAGTTTAAGCAAAGTATCTCTTAAGAAGTCCTTCTAAGCCCTTACCATGACGAGCTTCGTCGCGAGCCATCTCATGAACAGTATCATGAATTGCATCAAGTCCGTTTTTCTTTGCGCATGATGCCAAATCAAACTTGCCCTGAGTTGCGCCGTATTCGCAATCAACTCTCCATTTGAGGTTATCCTTTGTTGTAGCCTTCATGTTAGGCTCTAAATCCTCACCCAAAAGTTCTGCAAACTTTGCAGCGTGCTCTGCTTCCTCATACGCTGCCTTTTCCCAGTAAAGACCAACCTCAGGGTAGCCTTCGCGGTGTGCAATTCTTGCCATGCACAGATACATACCAACCTCTGCGCACTCTCCATTGAAGTTTGCCATAAGCTGCTCAAAAATATACTTTTTGTCTTCTTCACTGATGTCAGGGTTATTCTTTACAGTTTTGCCGTATACACCATATTCATGCTCTGCAGCAAGCGCTGCGCCCTCCTGCATTTCTTTGAACTTTTCAGCAGGAACCTTACATACCGGACAAGCCGCAGGTGGTGCATCTCCCTCATGAACATAACCACATACCGAACAAACAAACTTTTTCATAATATTTTCCTCCTAAGATTTTTGTTTTTAAATTTATTTTTGACATTCATCACATCTTCCGAAAAAGATTGCAGAATGTTTATAAATTTCACCTTTAAACAGCTTTTCTGCCCAAGCATTAAGCTCCTTTAGCGGCTCTGACTCAATATCACTTATCGCACCGCATTCGGTACACATAACGTGATAGTGTGGCTCAGGATTACCGTCAAAATGTTCAACACTTGTGCCAAGCCCAAGCTTTACTATTATATTTTCATCAGAAAGTTTTGCCAGATTTCTGTATACAGTCCCAAGACTGATATTCGGAATTGTCTTTCTTACCTCAGAGTAAACCCAATCCGCAGTGGGATGAACCTTGGTACTTTTGAGCACTTCCAAAATGGCATCTCTTTGTCTGCTGTGTTTTGATGTGTTCATTGTTGTACCTCCGTTTCTCTAAATCAATAATAGTAATTGTTACTATTATTATAACATTTAATTTCATTTTGTCAATACTTTTTATAAATTTTTTTTAAAAAACAGAGCCGAAAAAAATCGGCTCTGTTTTGATATTGTAAAAATTATCTTAATAGTTTTCAGCTTTAACTCTGAAATAGCTTTGAGGATGCGCACACACAGGACAAAGCTGAGGAGCTTTTTTGCCCACAACAAGGTGACCGCAATTAAAGCATTGCCAGATTACATCCCCATCCTTTGAGAATACAACACCGTCTTCTATATTTGACAACAGTTTTTTATATCTGTCTTCGTGTGCTTTTTCTATTTTAGAAACCATTTCAAACAATCTTGCAATTTCGTCAAAGCCCTCTTCCTTTGCAACTCTGGCAAATTCAGGATACATATTAGTCCATTCATAATTTTCGCCTGCAGCAGCATCCTTGAGGTTTTCAGGAGTTGCACCGATACCGTCGTGCAGCAGTTTAAACCATATCTTTGCATGCTCCTTTTCCTGATTTGCTGTTTCCTCAAAAAGCTCTGCTATCTGAACATATCCATCCTTTTTTGCCTTTGATGCATAGTAAGTATATTTGTTTCTTGCCTCTGACTCGCCGGCAAAAGCCGCCATCAGATTTGCCTCTGTCTTTGAACCTTTAAGCTGTGCCATTTTTATTTCCACCTTTCTTTTTTGATAGGTTAATTTTACCACCTTGTTTTAAAAAAATCAATACCTTTTACATAAATCCTATCAAACTCACAGCCATAACAAGCATTCCCAGAACAAGACCGGAAACCGAAATATAACTGTCACTGTATTCTCTTGCCGACGGCAAAATTTCATTTACGGATATAAACACCATTATTCCTGCCACTGCCGCAAAAATCACAGCATTAAGCGACTCATTTATAAACGGCATAAGAACCAGATAGCCAATTATTGCACCAATCGGTTCTGCAAGACCGGATACCAGCGAATACAGAAATGCCTTTTGTCGGTTTCCTGTTGCATAGAATATCGGTACGGACACAGCGACGCCCTCGGGTATATTGTGTATAGCAATCGCTGCCACAATCGGCAACGCCATCACGGGCGACTGAAGTGCCGAAACAAAGGTTGCCATACCTTCAGGGAAGTTGTGAACTCCCATAACCACTGCTGTTACCAATCCGGTGCGAAACAGTCCGGATTTTCCCTTTTGCGCAGAACTGTTTTTCAAAGTATCTGCGCTGTTACCCTCAGGCACAAATCTGTCAATCAGCGCCGCGACCAGTATACCTCCGAAAAAGGCTATTGTCGCACGGATTGTTCCCGGCTTATCACCATAAATAATACCCAACGTACCAATAGCCTTAACCAAAAGCTCCATAAACGAAACATAAATCATAACTCCGGCAGAAATACCAAGTGTAAATGCCAGAAATTTTGTATTTGTTTTTTTTGAAAAAAAAGCGACAAGCCCCCCGATACCGGTTGAAAGTCCGGCAAGAGTGGTCAGCATGATTGCCGCTCCTACATTATTCATATTCAAGACCCTCTTCCCGCATTGTGAGTCCCTTTGCCGACATGCAGCAATGGGTATAACTATGCTATTATCATAGTACACAGGCGCTTGGGGTTTGGTTCGTATATAAACAAAAAAAACAGCAGACCTGCATAACACAGGCCTGCCTTGGCATTATTTTAAAATTCTACATCGTCATTGCAATCTTCACAGTTGCCCTCACAATCGCAGTCATTGCAGTCACAATCACAGTCAAAATCAAATTCTATTGTTTCGCCGCAGTTGGGGCAAAGGATTTCACCGTCCATAAGGTCTTCGGTAGTAACAATTATATCTTCACCGCAGCCCTGACAGCAAATTTCAAATTCGTCATCATCCTCTGCTTCTTCGTACTCGTCAAACACTTCGTTGCCGATAACCTCGATTTCCTCGTCCAAATCTTCAATCTGGTCTGCCAGGAAGCCTTGCTCTGCGTCAAGAGATTCAACTTCAACCGCAATGTCATTAAGAAGGTCAATAATTTCAGCAAGCAGCTTGCCTTCGTTTTTTTCTGTATCCAGTTTCATTCCGTCAGCAAGACCTTTGAGGTATGCCGCACGATTTGTAAGTTCAGCCATTTTAAAAATCCTCCGTAAAATAAATTATATTATATTATTATTCTACCACATATTTTCAAAATAGTAAAGGAAATATTTTGAAAAATCCCGCCAACATACTTGACGGGATTTTATCTTTAATAATTAAACTCTTGAAAGATACTCTGAAGTTCTTGTATCAATCTTAATTTTGTCACCCTCATTGATGAACATGGGAACTGTAACGATTGCTCCTGTTTCAACTGTTGCGGGTTTTGTAACGTTTGTCGCAGTGTTGCCCTTAACACCCGGCTCGGTTGCGATAACCTCAAGCTCAACGAATGTAGGAGGCTCAACAGCAAATACGTTGCCCTTATACGAAAGGATTGTAACGGTCATGTTCTCTTTAACGAACTTAAGTGCGTCACCAAGCTGGTCAGCACTCAGCGGTATCTGCTCATAGTCCTGATCCATGAAATAGTAAAGACCGCCGTCCTCGTATATATACTCCATATCCTTTCTTTCAATATGTGCTTTTTCAACCTTTTCTGTGGGGTTAAAGCTTCTTTCAACAACGCCGCCGGTAACAACGTTCTTCATTTTTGTTCTTACAAACGCTGCGCCTTTACCGGGCTTTACGTGCTGAAATTCTACAACCTGATAAACATTGCCTTCAAACTCGAAAGTAATGCCGTTTCTGAAATCACCTGCAGATATCATTGGTATTTCCCTCCAAAATTTATTTTACTTTTTATATTGTATACCACTATTACAAAAAAATCAAGAAAAATTTTATAATAACCGCAAAATAATGGTTTTTTGCCAATCTGTGTCTAAAGCTCTATCAATTCTTTTGTTGCATCGGTAAAGTTTTCGTTGCCGCCCACCTTAACGCAGACCATATCCTCAATTCTTACCCCGCCAACACCAGGAATATATACTCCCGGCTCGCAGGATACCACCATATTCTCTTCAAGAACAATTTCCGACTTGGGCGAAAGATTGGGAAGCTCATGAACAAGAATGCCTATACCATGTCCCAGTGAATGTCTGAAATACTCACCGCATCCCGACTTCTCAATAACCGCACGCGCAGACGCATCTGCCTCTCTGCCCGTCACTTTGGCACGGATAAAATCAAGCCCTGTCTGCTGTGCCGCTTTTACGGTATTATAAATTTTCTTCTGCTCATCAGACGCTTTGCCCACAACAATCGTTCGTGTCATATCCGCACAATAGCCCTCAAATGTACATCCAAAGTCCATGGTTACAAAATCGCCTTTTTCAATTTTTTTATCTGTTGGCGTACCGTGGGGAAGGCTTGTTCTTGCCCCTGAAATTGCAATTGTGTCAAACGAAATTCCTTCACCGCCGTTTTTCTTCATATAATATTCAAGCTCGGCTGCAAGCTCTATCTCTCGCATACCCGGCTTTATCACTCCAAGTATATACTCAAATGCACGGCATGAAATTTTTTCAGCTTGACGAAGCTTTTTAAGCTCGTCTTCCGTTTTAACCATTCTGAGCTTTTCAAGCTGCTCCGAGCCTGCCGCAAGCATTGTTTTACCAATGCTCTTTTTTAATTGTTCACATTCTGCCGCACTTACATATCTGTCCTCAAAAGCAAGCTTTTCGGCATTACATTTTGCTGCTTCCCCGACTTCCTTCATCCAGTTATTTGTTTCGATTATCTGAAAGTCCGAAGCCTCACTTTGCGCAGATTCGGTGTATCTGGAATCGGTATATACAATTCTTTTGTCCTTTGAAATCCACACCGCACCTTCGCCGCCGGAAAAGCCACTGAAATACCGCATGTTATGGGGCGAGGTAACAAGAATTGCATCGACTGTTTCAAGCACAGCATTAAGCTTTGTATACATCCTCAAACCTCCTGCAAATCTTTTGCATTTCTATCGCATCGCGCGTTTGTGTTCCGCGTGTTTCACAAATTATTACAGGCGAAAGTTTTCTCTTTGCAATAATTTCCGCAATAGGGTCAAACTCCGGCTCGTACTCGGTTTCATCAAACCGATGATGTTTTTTCTCACCGGCATTTGTATATTCTATTCTGCTGTAATGGGCGTGAAAATTTGTGGCGCGCCAGGCACCAAGCTTATTTTCCAGCACATCAAACACGCGCTCATAATCTTCCATAGTTTTAAGACCGCCCAAGCTCATAGCATTTACGTGTCCGAAATCAATGGTCGGTATCAGCCTTTCACTAAGCAAGCAAAGCTCGGCAACCTCCTCAACCGTACCAAGCTGCTTTACCTTGCCCATTGTTTCAGGGCATATATAAATATCACCAAATCCTGCCTCATCTGCGGCGCTCAGGCTGCGCAAAAGAGTGTCTTTTGCAAGCTCCATTGCTTCGCGTCGGGTTATGCTTCCTGCCGTCCCCGAATGCACAACAATCCGCTTTGCACCCATGCATTTTGCAGCACTTAGGGTTTGCAGAATATAATTTACGCTTTTATCACGCTTTTCCTCTTCCGTCGATGAAAGACTTATATAATAAGGTGCATGAACAGAAAGTAAAATTCCGTTGTCGCAGGCGTTTCTGCCCAGCTTTGCCGCAGCCTCGTCAGAAATTTTAACACCTTTTCCGCACTGATATTCATACGCTCCAAGTCCGTTTTGCGCCACCCACAAGGGTGCCTCAAGAGATGACTTGTGTCCTGCGTCATAAAAATCCTCACAGTTTCCTGCAGGGCCTAAAATTGCAGCCATTGTCAGTCCCCCTATCTGTCCACCTTATTTAAAATCCGTCTTTCAAACTGTCTTTTAAATCTTACAAAGCCATCCTCAACCTCTGAAATAGGCTTAACAAGAATAGTTTTCATTTTTAAAAGGTTTCCGCCCCATATATCCGTAAAAAGCTGGTCACCGACAAGCGCCGTCTCGCACGGTTTGATACCCATACCACGACAAGCCTTGCGCAAAAAATAGCTCAGCGGTTTTAGTGCCTTTCCGAAATGCGGAATTTCAACACTTTCAGAGAACACTTTAACACGTTCCTTGTCGTTGTTTGATACAATATAAAGAGCAAAACCCATGTTACGCAAATCTTTTAACCACGACATAATTTTTTCGTTTGCAATTGGTTCTGCATAAGTCACCAAAGTATTGTCAATATCAAAAATAAAGCCCTTGATTCCCTCGTTTTTTAAGGCTTCAAGGTCAATATCATACACTGTATCAGCAAATATATCGGGCAAAAAAATACTGTTCATAAATATATTCTCGGCCTTTCCGTTTAAATTATTCAAAGAGGTGCAAAGTTCTTACACCCCCTACAAAATACCAAATTAAGACAGCTTTGCCTTTACAATTGCATTTATCATTTTTCCGTCGGCTCTGCCCTTGGTTTTAGGCATAACCGCTGCCATAATTTTGCCCATATCCTTCATTGAGGTTGCACCAACCTCTGCAATTGCAGCAACAACAATTGCCTCAAGTTCTTCGGGTGTTAGCTGCTCGGGAAGATATGCAAGCAAGGTTTCAATTTCCTTGTTTATATCTGCCAAAAGGTCATCTCTGCCGCTTTTTTCGTATTCGGGCAAAACGTCACGGCGTTTTTTTAGTTCCCTTGCAATCACATCAAGAACGCCCTCATCATCAAGCTCTGTAAGATTGTCCTTCTCGTACTGAAGCACCGAAGAACGCACCATCTGAACAGTGTTCTTGCGAATAATATCCTTCTCCTTCATTGCAACTTTTAAATCATCCATTAATTTTTCTTTTAAAGACATTTTTATACCTCCTGTTTAAGATAAAAGACCGCTGTCGAAAATGACCGCGGTCTTAAATAAACAATTGAATTATCTGAACTTGCGCTTTCTCGCAGCCTCTGATTTCTTCTTACGTCTTACACTGGGTTTTTCATAATGTTCCCTTTTTCTGACTTCAGATAAAACACCTGCTTTTGCGCATGAACGCTTAAAGCGGCGAAGAGCGCTGTCTAATGATTCGTTATCTTTAACTCTGATTTCAGCCATTATTGATTTCCCTCCCTCCAATAATAAATTGGAAATGTGGATTTTCTTTCGTCAATCTTATTACAAAAAATTCTACCATATCATTATAGCGAGTTTTACTTCGTCTGTCAAGCGAAAATAGAATATTTTTTATTACATTTATTTCAAATTTACAAAAAGCTTTATTTTACGCGCTTTGCACAAACAATAAATTTTTGTTGCTATATTTTTGGTGTTGTGGTATACTTATTTCATTACACAAATTAACAAACAACAGGAGGTGGCGTCTTATGCCGATAAAAGTTTCAGATTCTCTGCCGGCTATTGAAATCCTAAGCAACGAGAACATCTTTGTTATAACAGAAACACGCGCGCTTACTCAGGACATCAGACCCCTTGAGATTGCCGTGCTGAATCTTATGCCGACAAAAGTCGAGACAGAAACCCAACTGCTCAGAGTATTGGGAAACACCCCCCTTCAGATAAATGTTCAGTTTATACACACAAAAACCCACGTTTCAAAAAACACATCAAAAAGTCATATAGAAACATTCTATAAAACCTTTGACGATATTAAAGACAGTAAGTTCGACGGACTTATCATTACCGGCGCCCCTGTCGAAACCCTTGAATTTGAGGACGTGGACTATTGGGAAGAGCTTTGCCGGATTATGGAATGGTCAAAGAAAAACGTAACCTCAACCTTCCACATCTGCTGGGGTGCTCAGGCAGCGCTTTACTATCATTACGGAGTTCCCAAACACGAGGTAACAAAAAAAGTTTTTGGAGTATTTGAGCACACAATTCCTGCAGAAAAAAAACACAAAATTCTTCTTCGCGGCTTTGATGATGTTTTTTATGCACCGCATTCGCGGCACACTTGTGTTACAAAAGAAGACATACTTAAAGTCCCTGCTCTTGAAATTCTGGCAGAGTCCGAGGATGCAGGCGTGTATATAGTTACCGACAAAAATGAACGCAGATTTTTTATTACCGGACACTCAGAATACGATGCAGACACCTTGCAGAAGGAATATATGCGTGACATTAACAAGGGATTGGATATCGACGTTCCCAAAAACTACTTCCCTGACGACGACCCCTTCAAAGACCCGATTGTTAAATGGCGTTCTCACGCAAATCTGCTTTACTCAAACTGGCTTAACTACTTTGTATACCAGACCACACCTTACGATATTAAATCCATTAAATAACATTGAAAGGCGATTAAAATATGACACAGTGGAAAAAAACAACAGTTGGTTGTCCCGCATGTCTTGAAGACGGCGAATTTACGATTTGCAGCTTTATAGATATTGCAGAAGACCCTGATTTAAAGGAAAGTATTTTTGACCGCAGCTTATTCCGCTTTACCTGTCCCGAATGCGGCGAGGAAATTTTGGTTTCATACAGCTGCACATACTTTGACAGCGACAACAACTTTATGGTTGCTCTTGTAACCGAAAAAGACGATTCAAGCCTTAAAACTGATTGCTATACCTTGCGAATCGTCCGCTCTATCAACGAATTTGTAGAAAAAATTGCATTAATGGAGGACGGCATTGACGACCGCATAATTGAGCTTTATAAAATTATGCTTGAGGACCAATTTGAAGAAGAGCGCCACGGCGCAGAAATATTGGGAATATACTATAGCGGTCAAAATTCTGACACAAAAAATCTTTTATTCTATATAATAACAGGAAATGTCGAAAACTGTCGTGCAGAGTTGTCCTTTGACACCTACACAGCAATATCAGGTCAGCTTGAAAATTCTGCAAAATTTGACGAAAGCTGCACCGAAATAAACCGTTTGTGGGCAATAACTGCACTTCAAAAAGGCTTTTCGGACGAAAAAGAAAAATAGATTTTTTTGAAGTATCATATTTTCAAACCCTCACCCATACAATGTACGGGTGAGGGTTTTATGTTTATTTCTTTTAAATTGAACCGTACAGTTGTTATATTGTGCACAGTTTTCATCCTTCTTTCGTTTTATATTGTCGGCTTTGTCCGCAACACTTCTATAAAAACCACAGGCACTTCCAAACAATCGGACACCTCCACTACACAATCCGACGCAAAGAAGAACTATATAAAGTGGGTTGACTTCAAAGTAACCGACACCGCAATGCGCAAGGCAATGAAAGTGGACATCGAAAGCAAGGACAGCAGCAATCACATTGACTGGATTGACCTTTTATCCATACTTGCTGTAAAATATGGCGGTGATTTTTCACGTTTTAAGGAAGCCGACCTCACCGCACTTGTCAAGCGGATAAAAGACGGTGAAAAAATCGAGGATATAACCCGTGATATGAAGTACTATTCATACTATCGCGAGGCATACGGTGCAGTACTTGGTGCATATATCGGAGAATACGAAATTGAGGAAGCGTCAAAAGACAGCGAAAAGACTGCTACCGTAAAAAAATACGGTCTTAAAGCATTTTCGCCAATTGCAAAAGACTATGGATACTCACATTCCGATGACTTTGGCAACAGCCGCTCCTATGGTTTTAAGCGCAAGCATTTGGGTCACGACATGATGGGAAACGTAGGAACACCTGTAATTGCTATAGAAAGCGGCACCGTTGAAGCCCTTGGCTGGAACCAATACGGCGGTTGGCGCATCGGCATAAGAAGCTTTGACCGAAAGCGCTATTATTACTATGCGCATCTTAGGAAAGGTCATCCATATCCCGATGATTTATCCATAGGGCATACGGTAAAGGCAGGCGATGTAATCGGGTATTTGGGAATGACCGGATATAGTTCTAAAGAGGATACCAATAACATAGAAATTCCACATCTTCACATGGGAATTCAGCTTATATTTGACGAATCCCAAAAAGAAGGTAATAACGAAATATGGATTGATTGCTATGAAATTGCAAAGTTTCTCAGGCAAAACACGTCAGCGGTTGTAAAGGATGAGCTTACGGGTGAATTCAGGCGTAAGTATGAATTTATGGAAGCATCAACAGAAAATATGGAGTAAAAAGGAGAATTGCTAATGTACGTAATAAAAATGAAAACAATTATATACTATTTTGCAGTATTTGCCATAACCATTGCAAGTATAGGCATAATAAAGCTGCACGCAGGGTCTGCCTCTGTTTTTCCTGCCAGCACAGTGACGCAAAATGGCAATAACGAAATCTCTTCAGAAAGCTCTGCACAAGCAGGCGAGGCGCTCCCCTCCGCCATTGGCGAAAAAAAAACAGAGGTTCCTATTCTTATGTACCACAATATCTTTCGCAGCAGCAGCGGGCACGGAAACTACATAATCTCCGAAGCCGCTTTTGAACAGGACCTTAAGTTTCTGAAAGACAACGGCTATACCACCATCGTCATGCAGGACTTGATTGACTTTGTTTATGACGGAAAAGCATTGCCTGAAAAGCCTGTCGTATTAACATTTGACGACGGTTACTCCAATAACTTTCTTTATGCATATCCCCTTCTTGAAAAATATAATTCCAAAGCCGTCCTCTCGATAATCGGCTATTACACTGACCTTTACACAAAGTCCCCTGACGAAAACCCAAGCTACTCGCACGTAACTTGGGATAATATAAAAAAAATGATGGACTCAAAGCTGGTGGAGTTACAGAATCACTCCTATAACCTTCACACAACCGACAAAGGCAGAAACGGCACAAAGAAAAAACGCGACGAAAGCGACCAACAGTACCGTAAAATTTTAAGTGAGGATTTAGGCAAGCTTCAGGACGAATTTAAATCCAATACAGGCTACACCCCCTCCACCTTCACCTATCCTTTTGGCAGCGTCAGCAACGCCTCCTTTGAGATTATAAAAGAGCTTGGGTTTAAAGCATCCCTTTCATGCGAAAGCGGAATGAACAAGGTCAGCCGCGACCCCGAATGTCTTTACATGATGAAGCGCTATCTTCGTACCCCAAATAAATCGGCGGAAGATATTCTAAATTAAAAAAGACGTGTTTTACTTGAAAAAGTAAGGCACGTCTTTTTAGTTGTTTAATCATCATACACTTTTGGGAAGTGTACGTCTTACCGCTGTATATGCTATCAGCATAGCAGCTCCTGAAGCAATCCATGATAAAGGGAACGAATAATACACCATTTCAAGTGTAGGCTTCAGCGGCCATACAAACATAACCCACGCAACACGCAATGCACATATACCTACAATATTTATAACTGTAGGAAGCACGGCTTTTCCTATTCCTCGAAGCGCCGCACCGAAAATCAAACCCGGCACATAAAGCACGTATACAGTTATACATGTATACAGCAAAACCAATCCCTTTTCAACAACCAACGCATCGTTTGTAAATATTCCAAGAAAAAACCTGCCCCGGGAAACCACCAAAACACTAAAGGCAATTGTTATAAGCCCTATAAAAGTTAAAGCACATTTAACGCTTTCATCAATTCTTGAATATTTCCGCGCCCCCATATTCTGTCCCACAAAGGCAGCCGTCGCCTGCTCACCTGCAGCAACAATAAGGTACGAAAACGTCATAAAATTCCACGCAACGCTGTGTCCTGCCATAATGGTTTTTCCAAAGCTGTTGATTGCCGATTGTGTAAGTGTATTTGATAAATTGAACAAAATTCCGTTAATGCCCGAGGGTATTCCTATTGACAAAACCATCATAAGTTCTTTTTTATAGAACCTAAGCTTTGAAATTGACAGTTTAATACCGTACTTATTCTTTATAAAAATAAAAATTACAGCTATAGCCGATAAAACCTGCGATACAACAGTGCCCACAGCAACTCCGACAACACCAAGCTTAAACACCAAAACGCATACTAAGTTAAGCAAAACATTTGCAATACCCGCCACCGAGAGTATATAAAGAGGTCTTTTGGTATCGCCCATAGCTCTCATTACAGCAGAGCCAAAATTATAAATAAGGTTTGCCGTAACACCCAAAAAATATATTTTCATATAAAGCGTTGCATATTCAATAACATCAGCCGGAGTACCCATAAGCTGAAGAAAATACTTTGAGCCAAACCAGCCAACTAAGGTCAGCGGAATACCAAGAACTACCCCCAGTAAGATTGAGGTATGTAAGGCTTTTTCCAACCCTTGCCCGTTTTCTGCACCAAAAAATCTTGCACAAACAACGTTTGTTCCGACCGAAAGGCCCATAAATAATGTAATAATAAGCGACGCAAGTGCAGTTGTAGAGCCAACTGCCGCAAGAGCTACATCCCCGACAAACTTACCCACCACTATTGTATCTGCCGCATTATATAGCTGCTGTAAAAATCCCGACAGAATAATCGGTATAACATAAACAATAAACTTTCGCCAAATCGACCCTTCCGTAAGGTTTGTTCCGCGTTCCATAAAATTTTCACGTCCTTTAAAACGAGCAGTATCCGCTATTATGTGAATATTTTACCACCCCTCATTTTAATTGTCAACCGCGAGGACCACACATTTATAATTAATTTTTATTGTCCTGTCGTTAAAAGATTTAATAATATTGTAGCATTTTGTCGCAATTCTTCATAGGATGTAATGTAACACCTAAAATGTATTAAAGAAAGGAATGTAGTTTTATGGCAAACTTGTCATTAAATATACCCGAAGGCTATGCCTACGTGCCAATGCAGGTGGCAAGTGACAGAAACCTTTATTCCCCTGAAGCAGGGCTTGCCCGCGGCACAATTTTTCCCACGCTTGACCTGCCCTTGGGCGTTTACGGAAACCAGGATCTTACAAGGGAGGCGGAAAAAGAATGAATGAACGCTGTCAATTGATGAAGCAAATTATGGAATACTCTTTTGCCGCACATGATTGGAATCTTTATCTTAACACCCATCCAAATGACCGCATGGCATTAAGATTTTTTAAAGAAATGTCCAAAAAGGCAATGGAACTGAAAAAAATATATGCCGAAAAATACGGACCTATCACTGTATCAGACGTAAACAACGACCAGGAATGGACATGGATTAACGAACCATGGCCATGGTCGGTCTAAGAAAAGGAGGAAATTAAAGTATGTGGAATTATCAAAAAAGGCTGCAATACCCCATAAACATTAAAACTCCAAACCCAAAACTTGCAAGCTTTATCGCAAGCCAGTACGGTGGTCCTCACGGCGAGGTCGGCGCCGCTATGCGCTACCTCTCTCAGCGATTTTCAATGCCTAACGGCATAACAAAAGCCACTCTTACAGACATCGGCACAGAAGAACTGGCCCACCTTGAAATGGTAGGTACACTTATCCATCAGCTTACCAAAAACGCCACGACCACCGAGATTGAAAACAGTCCCATGGCACCCTATTATATCGACCATGGCAAAGGCGTATATGCGATTTCGGCAGGCGGAAACCCATTCAAAGCCGAAACCTTCTCGGTTACCGGTGACCCAATTGCCGACCTCGTTGAAGACTTGGCAGCAGAGCAGAAGGCACGTGCAACCTATGACAACATCCTAAGAGTTTCAGATGACCCTGATGTAAATGATGTTATCAAGTTCCTGCGTGAAAGAGAAGTTGTACACTTCCAGCGTTTCGGCGAGGCTCTTGACTCTATTCAGAACAAGCCAGCAAGCCGCAACACCTTCTATATGGGAATGAAAAATAAATAACTTTGCTAAAATTTCAAACAGCCTGCGCAAGGAGTTTAACCTACGCAGGCTGTTTATGTTTAATGTATTCAATTCTGTGTTGATTTTTTTGTTTTGTTTCGGAATTTCAATGCTGAAATTCCAACCTTTGCTGAAAAAAACTCTGAAAAATAATTTTCGTTTTCAAAGCCCACTTTTTCAGCAATCTCACGTACCGACAAATCTGTTCTTGCCAGAAGGATTTGGCTCTCCAGAAGACGCTTACACAAGATATACTGTTTGGGACTTACGTGGAATGCAGCTTTGAATGCATTTGAAAAATACATAGTACTTATATTGAGTATTTTAGCAAGCTGACCTACAGTAATTTTTTCCCTATAATGCTCCTCTATAAACTCAAGTACAGGTCTGAACTTCTCAACATCACTGGTTTTAAGCTCAAAATTTTCTAAAATATCTGCAAGCAATATTTCCATTGCACCGCACACCTTGCGTTCTGCTGCGGCTGTTTTCTTGTCATAATTTTCTACTACAGTATCAAAAAGAGCCTTTGTCATATTATCTGCATCTGTGCAGCACCTCTCAAGCAAATGCCTTTGAAGCCCAAAATCAACAAGGTCACTATGAAAATGAATATAATATTTTTCCATTTCTCCGTCAATTTCGCTGTACAGCACAGAAAAAGCCGGAATAAAATATATTTTCCCTGCCTCAAGTTCAAGCGTGCCGTCAAGCATGTGTAATATGGCTTTGCTGCCGCTGTTATCCGTGCGATAATAAAGGGCATTCTGACCCGTAGGATTATTGCGTGGATTCCATATCCCGTTCCACTCTCTTCCTACCTTACAAAACGCCGCATCCTCTACAAAATAAGACCTCGTGCCTACAAGGGAAACATTATTGCTCATTTTAATGACCACCTATGTTTTGTTAAGATTTTTATGGGGTTTACCTATTGATTTTATATTAACAATTTTACATAATAAAGTCAAGGAAAAACAACAAAAGGAGTTTTTATAATGCTTGAATACTTAACAGCAACTTTGGATGATAAAGAAGATATTGTTGATTTTATTAATTATGTGTTTTCTCAATCACGAAAGCCTCATGATTTCAGATCTCTTATGCCAAAGTCCTATGCAGATGATGTCACCGACCTTGGTGCAACACACTATCTTGTAAAAAAAGATAACAAAATTAAGGCAGTGGTCGCAAATCGCATTATAGACATTGTAGCAGGCAAAGGCACACTCAAATTTGGGCTTATAGGAAATGTTGCAGTACATCCCTACTCACGCGGAGAGGGTTATATGAAAAAGCTTATGCAAGCTGCAATTTCTGATGCAAAGGATAACGGTGTTGATATTCTTGTTCTTGCAGGTCAGCGTCAGCGATATGGCTATTTTGGTTTTGAAAATGCAGGTGCAGCTCTTCACTTTATAGTATCAAAAGATAATCTTCGCCACTGTTTTTCCGAGTTAAACTGCTCGGATATAACTTTTAAGCCGCTTACAGAAGCAAACAACGACGAAATCAATACAGCTATTGCACTTTACGAAAAAAGGCCCTACCATACCTTACGCAACCGCGACGAATATCACAATATTATGCGCACATGGAACGCCGAATGCCGCATTATATACAAAAAAGACAAAATGATTGGTTATTCATACAGCGCCTTCAGTGAATTGATACTTGAAGATGAAAGCGACTTCCCACTTGTACTTAAGGCATTGTTTGAACAGGACAATTTGTGCGAGGTTGATATACCTGTTGCACAATTTGAAAAAGAACGGGCAAGCTTTTTGGCATCAATATGCGAAAACAGCAATATTCAGCCACTTGAAATGATAAACGTGCTTTGCTGGGAAAATGCTCTTAAAGTTCTTTTTGACTTTAAAGCAAAGGTATCGACGCTTCTTGATGGTGATTTAGAAGTTCAAATAGATTCCGAAGTTTTTGTAATATCTGTAAAAGAGGGAACCCCAACAGTAGAAAAGCTTGATACTGCATCAAAAAGTGCTATTCGTCTAACACATTCCGAGGCTGCGCAAAAGTTCTTCAGTTTAAATTCGCTGCTGTTAGCAGACGAAAGATTTAAAAACTGGGTGCCGCTTCCATTTTTGATTGATGCACCAGATAGTTATTAAGGGAGGATAATATTATGCCAAAGCTTTATATGTTGACCGAACACAGTCCGTTTATGATGTCATTTGTCTACATCACAGACAAAGACAATGCCGTGATAATAGACGGGGGGAACCCCGAGGATATGCCTCATCTTTATGAGATTATAGGCAACCGCAAAATTTCGGCATGGGTACTTACCCATCCTCACCCTGACCATATTTCGGGCTTTATAAGCGAAATAGAAAAGGGGTTCATTATAGACCGCATTGAAAAGGTCTATTACAACTTTCCTTCTGAAGAATTTTGTGTTGCAAGCGAGCCTGAAAGGGATATATGCGACTTCAACAGGCTGCTGCCGTTGTTTGCCGACAAGTGCGTTATTGCAGAGCCGGGGCTGAAGGTTGATATTGATGAAATTACAATTGACTTTATGTTCTGCGGCGGCGAACGTTACCACCTTCCCAAGCCCAATCTTGCAGTAAACGAGAGTTCTATTGCATTTAAGGTTACAGCTCCTAATTCAAGAAGCGTCATGTTTTTAGGAGATTTGGGTCCATGCGGTGGCAGAGACCTTTTAAAGGAATGCGGCGACAAGCTGAAAAGTGATATTGTTCAGATGGCACACCATGGGCACTCGGGTGTAACAGAAGAAGTATATAAAGCCATAGCACCAAAGGCTTGTCTTTGGTGTGCTCCCGAATGGCTTTGGGAAGAGGAGGACACCGAAATTGAGCCTGAGCTTTGGGGCACAAAGCATCAGCGCAAATGGATGTATAACATGGGTGTTACAGAACACTATGTTACAAAAGACGGAACACAGCTAATTCCGCTTAAGGAGGATTAAAATGAGCATTTCAGCAGTATATAACGACCAATACATAACTGTATATTGTGCAGATATAAAAAGCATATTCCGTCCCTATCCAGCAAAGGATACTCTTTTGGAAAGTGCAGATGCCGGCAGCTTTGTTTTAAACGCAGCAAAGCATGGTAAAACCGTTTTTCAGATAATTCTTGCAAGCAACAGTGATATTATAGTGGATACCATCAAGGGCAAAGGCATTACCTGTTTCTCGGTTGAAGGGGTAGACATCTTTGGCAACGAATTTAATCAATCCATGCCTGTAAGCGCAGGCAAGCCCTGGCCGTTTTGGTGCCTTCTGGACAGCAGCCTTATTGACGGTGAAAAGCTTGATATAACTATTGGCTTACAGGATGGCAAACAAATTTCTTTTTCAATTTCATTATTTGTATCGGAGGAATTTGACAGCACACTATCTGACATAAACAGTTTGACAAGACTTGAATGGCTAAACAGCCGCGAAGGAACAGAAAGCACCCTTACAAAAGATTTTATTCCTGTTTCGGTTTATGACCGCACAATAAAAATCCTTGGCAGGGATATAAAAGTGTCTGAAAAAGGATTTATCGAGAGCCTTCTTACATATTTTACAGGCATAAACAATGCATTTTCTGACGCACCACGTGAAATCCTTGCCGCACCTTTGGAATATGTGATTTATGAAAACGGCAAGGCATTGGATTTTACGCCATCTGATTTTTCAATAAATCATATAGACGACACAAAATGCTCATGGCAGGCAACAAATACCTGCGGTGAAATTGTACTTGTGGTAAACGGATGCGTTGAGTTTGACGGTTCAATGCAGTTAAACGCAGAGCTTAAAAACGCAAGAGGCAAAAACCTTTCTGTACGTTTGGCACACACTCCCAAAGCCGAATTTGCAAAATATTTTGTCGGTCTTGGTTTAAATGGCTGCAAAACGCCCGAAAGCTATTTCTGGAAATGGGATGAAAACAAACGTCAGGATTCCATTTGGAGCGGAAGCGTTAACGGTGGCGTTTTTATCCGACCAACCGCTTTAGATACAGTAGAGCCTTTTGTAAACATATATTTCCACCACAGCAAGAACTATATGCCAAAGAATTGGGTAAACGACGGCAAAGGACATTTTGCTTTTCATAATGAGCAAAATGTTACCATGTATTTTGACAGTGGTGAATTTACCGCAGATAGCGACATGGTTTTCTGTGCAGACTTAATGGTTTCACCCTTCAAAAAGATTGACCTTAAGGAGCATTGGAATACTCACTATTATCACAAAAACTATAATGTGCTGTATGACGAAGACGATATTAAAGACGCTGTAAGTACAGGCTGTACCCACATCAATCTTCACCACGGAAACGATACCCTTCCATTCCTCAATTACCCGATGTGCGACATGGAAGCTATGTCAAAGATTGCTGATATGGCGCACAAAAATGGTCTTGGTTTTAAGCCATACTACACCGTACGCGAGCTTACAACCCGTCTGCCTGAGCTTTTTGCATTCAGGTCGTTGGGTACAGAAATCTTTCCTCTTCCTGCATATTCACAGGGTGGAGTTCCCGGTCAAAACGGAGTGGACGATTATCTTACGGAGAATTTTGGTGACGAAGTTATCCCTGCATGGAAGCATGTATTTATAGGCGGCAAATACGATGGTACAACCGACCCAACGGTAGTCACCAATCCGCAAGGCCGTATAAGCAATTTCTATGTAGGAAGTCTTGCATGGCTGATACAGCAAATAGGCATTGATGGTTTGTATATTGACGATGTAGGCTATGACAAAAACATTATGCGACGTGTCCGCAGAGTTTTTGACAAATACAATTCCGGTGCAAAAATTGACTTCCACACCTGCAATCACTTTGAAGATTCATTGACCTTGGGATTTGGCTATGGTCATAATGTGCTGATATACATGGGTCTGTTCCCGTACCTTACTAGTCTTTGGGTAGGTGAGGGCTTTGACTATGACAACAACAGTGCAGAATACCTCTTAACCGAGGTTTCGGGAATACCATTTGGTATTATGGGTGAAATGCTTGAGGGTGACTGTAACGTTTGGCGAGGAATGCTTTTTGGTATGACATCAAGATATCCATATTATAAGAATTATACCGCCCCTTCACCTGTTCCTGTATGGGAGGTGCGCAAGCCTTTTGAAAACGCAGAGATGATAGGTTTCTGGGAAGACGAAAAGCCCATTTGGACAGACAATGACCAAGTATTATGCACCACCTATTATGAGCACAAAAATGAACGTATGCTTTGCTGCCTTGCAAACTTTTCAGACAAAGAAGCTGCATTTAAACTTTGCGGAAATAATCTGCAAAACCGCACTATTTATGCACCATACATTGAAAATATTCAGGAAGAAAAAACAATAAAACTAAATGACAGTATATCAATCCCCGCAAAAGGCGGAATTATGCTGATTGTTGAGTAATATAATATGTTAAGTCCAAAAAGTCACGCTACAAGAGCGTGACTTTTGCTATATATTAAAACAAGGCACACGGCATTAGCCGTGTGCCTTGTTTGTTTTAGAAAACTAATTATCTTTCAACAATAATCATTGTTTTAACAGTATCCGTATTACCTGTCATGTGGATAAACAATTCAGAAGGAACATCTGTGGTGTTTCCTAATGTCAAGCCTTCAAGAATACTTTCATATCCGTCTGCTGTAACATCTTTAACCATTTCATCAATAGATGCATTCAAATCAAATTTGAAAATCTGAGCACCACTGATTTTTCCTTTTTCCAAAGCATAGGTGTCTGTTGCTGCCTGACTTGCGCCAAGAACATCTGTTGCAACAATGAAGCGGTCGCCATCGTCACCATCATACTGGTATGCAGAACCCCAGATTACTCTGTATGCAACGTTTCCGTCCACAGATTCTGTCTTGGGATATGCTCCTGTATTAGTACCATAATTCTTTGCAGTATTACGGTATCCGGCTGTAGTTCTGAATATAACATGCTCGGGTTTTACTGTGTAATAGCCCTCTGCATCAGTTCCCACACGGATTACATCACCAATCTGAAGTGTTGAAGCTGTTGATACAGTTGCGCTGTCCTGAGTAGAAAGTGTCCATTCTTTTTGATTTTTACCCTCATAGCCCTTGATGATGTATCTTACATCTTCACCAACCTGAGTATTTTCAATATCAGTTATTACTATTACAGGTGAATTTCCTTTAACCTCTCCCACAGCAGCTGCACCGCCATATACTACAACAACCTTAGCTGAATTTGTTCCGGTAACATCAAAACATTCAACATTGTATGTTCCGCCATTGCTCAAATCACTGAGACTCATAACCTTATACTTTCCGCCGGAACCAATATTGGTAGGTGTGCTGAGAATCAAGGCGCTACCTATATAAATCTTATCACTGCCCTTTGTCAACTGCTTTGATGTAGAGCTATAGGTACAATCATCACCCTGTGTTATCTGGTCATAGAAGTAAAGCTTTTGTGCATCTATATTACCGCCTGTTGATTTGGGCTCATAGGTAATAATCTCTTCAATTTCTGTACCTTTTGATGTTGTAAACTTTACAAGCTGTTTATAATCACTGTCTGCAGTAGCGCTGCGGTCGCTGGCCTTGTCAAGGTCTGTTACAAAATCACTTAGGCTTGTCGGAACAGCTCCATTGAGCTTTGACTTTGTTGTAATTGTATAACGCGCACCCGATGTGTTAGATTTTGTAATAATTTCTACCTGTGCGGTCTGCTCAAAATCACCGGAGTCAAACTTTGCACCTGTAACATATCCGTACTGCTGATTTGATGCAGCTTCTGTTTTGTCATACCAAATTATATTGCCTTCCATATCCAGATAGAATTTTGCAGTATCGCCCATGGCTGGTGCAGAAGTTATATCAGGAGTTGCGCCAGTAATTGTTTTTTTCCAAGGAGCAAGATTTGATGATTTGTAGTCCTTGCCGTTGATTGTAAAGCCCTTGGTTGAGCTTGTAGCTGCAACCTTTCCGGACACGGTATCGTTAGATACAATTACATTTGTAATGCCGCCGACATGCTTACTCTTTGCGACAAATATCACGCTTCCTTTTTTGATTGCACTAAAGGATGATTCGCTGCCGCTTGGAGTAGAGAACTTGATGTTATCTGTCTTGTAATTCAAAACAATCTGGCTGTCAGTTGTACCCAAACCCTTTCTAAGAGCATTATCGGTAACCTTATAGTCCGAAGATGTAACTGATGATACAAAATACACATTATAATCATATACAAATACTACATCATAAGAATTGTCGCCGTCTCTGTCAAGAAGTTCAATGGAACCAATTTGCGGAACAGCTTCATTAGCATAATAGGTTGCAAATGTACTTGTACCATCCGCAGCTGTGCCATACAGCTTTCCATTGTATACAACCACACTGTTTGGTGAAATACTTGCAGACGTTTCTCTTTCAGAATTCTCAGACTTCAAATATGTTATACCTGATGCTGATGCTGTCTGAATAAGATTTGCGTCAACCTTTACTGTTACACTGTTTTTAACAGTAGCAAGCAAAAGGGTTTTAAGACCACTGTTGAAATCGTTCTGATAATAAAATTCAATCTGTGCGCCAAGCATATCATTATACTTTGATGCATCGTCTACCTTATAGGTAGAAGCAACACCATCAACTGTAATCTCTACCTCATCCGCACGAAGATTTGCATCCGGCTTTGAAAGGCTGATTTCAGGATTTGAAGAAATGTAACCTACATTTTTTGTAAGCTTCAAATCATTTTCAAGTATTGTCTTGTCTGTAATTTCATTGTTTTCTGCAAGCTGTATTTCAAGACAGTTATAAAGCATACTTGCAATGGTTGCACGTGTTGCAGGTGTTGAAACAGCACCGCCTGCACCTTCAAGGAAGCCAAGTGATGTCGCGGTCATGAGATACTTTGAGTACCAGAAAGCACCCTCGCTGCCCATTTCGCCATAACCCAAAGCACAAACAATCATTTTAACTGCTTCTTCATAAGAAACATTGTTGTTAGGCTTAAAGGTTCCGTCATCATAACCATTGATAATCTTCAGCTCGCGAGCTGTTCTGATGTTGCCGATAGCCCATGATACATCAGGGGTTGTAACATCAGGGAAGGGGGGATTTTCAAGGCTTGTTGAACCAACAGCGCCCATGCCGCGTGTCCTGAGCAGCATAGCTGTGAACTCTGCACGGGTAACATTGTTATCGGGTTTGAAGCTTCCGTCATCATAACCATTGATAACACCAAGCTTGTTAAGTACGTTTACCGCATCAAACGCATTGTGCTCTGATGTCACATCTGTGAACTCAGCAAACGCAGGCACAACTGCAAGGTTTACCACAGTAAACACAACTGCAAGAAGTGTGCATAAAAATCTTTTTGATAGTTTCATCTTTCTTACCTCCATTTTGTTGGAATATATAAATTTAATAATTTTTCAAAGTTTAAGCATCCCTTGGAGCACGCATCATAGCGTCCTTCTCGATGGGAGTATCAATTTTTATTCTGACAATACTTTGAGGTCTGTTTGCTATCTCCAGCTCCTCGCCGTCTTCGTTTTCCATATATTCAATTTTGTGTTTTACAAAATCGCCTTCAGGTCTTAAAAATTCAACCTGCGAGCCATTAAAAAACCTGTTTTTCTGAACAACAGAAAGCAGCTTTTTATCCTCGTCATAGCTTTGGACAATTCCCAAAAGCTCATATTCTCTAATATAAGAGCTTGTTTCGTAATTTTGCTCATTGCCGTCGGGCTTGCCAAAGAAAAATCCCGTTGTGTAATCACGGTGACTGACCTTTTTAAGCTCATCAAGCCATTTCTTGTCAAATACAAAACCCTCAGGGTCTTCAACGTAAGCATCAATGGCTTCACGATACGCCTTTACAACCGTCGCAAGATAGTATTCGGTTTTAACTCTGCCTTCAATTTTAAAGCTGTCAAGACCGCTTTCTATCAGCTTGTCAATATGTTCAATCATACAAAGGTCTTTGGAATTGTATATAAATGTACCTCTTTCGTTTTCAAAGACCGGCATATATTCGCCGGGTCTTGTTTCCTCCACAAGGTAGTACTTCCAGCGGCACGGATGCGAGCAGGCACCAAGATTGCTGTCGCGGTTGGTCATATAGTTGCTGAGAAGACATCTGCCTGAATACGAGATACACATTGCACCATGTACAAACGCCTCAAGTTCAAGGTCTTTTGGTGTTTTGCTGCGTATCTGCGCAATCTCGTCAAACGACATTTCTCTTGCCAGAATAACTCGCTTTGCCCCCATTTTATACCAGCTTTCAGCACTTTTGAAGTTCACGTTATTTGCCTGTGTACTTACATGGATTTCAAGCTCGGGCGCAAGCTCACGCGTCAGCTGAAACATTCCCAAATCCGAAAGGATTACGGCATCAAATTTTGCCTTGCTGTACTTTTTCAAAAAGCTCTCATATTCTTCAATATCAGAATTATGGGGAATTATATTTGCAGTAAGGTAGACCTTTTTGCCGCGTTCATGAGCAAAGCGCACACCCTCTTCAAGCTCCTCCGGTGAGAAATTTTCTGCCGCAACCCTGAGAGAAAATTCTTCGCCCCCGACATATACGGCATCTGCTCCATAGGTTATTGCAATTTTCAGTTTATTCAAGCTGCCCGCCGGGGCTAACAGTTCCGGTTTCTTTTTCATAGTTTTCTTCCTCTATTTCTGTCTCTTCCTCTGTTTCAGACAATGCTGTCACAATCGCGCCCATTTCGTCAAACTCACGGATAGCCGCCGCAATTGCTCCTGCTATCTGGTTCTGACCTTCCTCTGACATCAGAATTTCAATATCCTTTATGCTGTCTATAAACCCTGTTTCAATCAAAATTGCAGGCATCAGGGTGTTTTTTATAACAAAGAAGTTAGCTGTTTTTACTCCCCTGTTATAAAGGTCACTGCCATCTGCAATACTGTTTTGGATAAGGCTTGCCAATCTTCCGGAGTATCCGCTTGTTGTAAAGCAGTAGGTCTCGACCCCTGAGCCTCCGCCTGCATTGCAGTGAATTGAAATAAACAAGTCTGCCAATGACTCATGCGCCAAATCAACTCTTGCCTGAAGGCTCTCGTTAACCGACGTATTTGCAATGCTATCGGTCATATCAGGGCGGGTCATAATTACCTCATAGCCCATGGCTTCCAGCTCAAGCCTTAGCTTGTCCGCAATCTGCCATGTAATTACCTCTTCTCTTGCTCCGGCTTCTTTATTTTCTGCTCCAATATCCTTGCCCGAATAGTTATGTCCTGCATCAACAAGAATCGTCTTTACATCCGAAAAATCCTTTTCGCGATACGCAGCAAGTATTTCAGGCGGAATAGACGGTTTTTCTTTATCGGCATTTTGCGTGTCCTCTGCATCGCCATCAGAAGGCTTATCTATAGGTTCCCGAAGGTCTTCCGACGGTTTATCTGCATCTTCATCTTCAACGTCCATATCAACAAGCCCTGATTTAATCATATTAAATACAATCTGAGCAACATTACCTCGTATTGCATTTTCGCCAAATTCCTGATTTACCGTTGTAAGTAGACCATATCTTCCTGCCACCTGAGCATAACCGGTATACCACTTATCGCCATTTACCCTGAGTGCTTCTGATTGTTTACCTATGGCACAAACCGCCATTTTAACCACCTGTTCAAGCGTGACCTTTGCCGCAGGAGCAAATGTTCCGTCGCCCATTCCGTTAATAAGCGACCTTTCATAGCAAAAAGAAATAAAAGGCTCGCCCCAGTACCCTTTGCTTACATCCGAAAACGGAACCGACTGAACAACATACGTTTCCTTGTCATAGCCCAACGTTCTTGCCATAAGAGCGCAGAATTCGGTTCGGGTGATTTCACGTTCCGGCTTAAAGCTTCCGTCATCATAGCCTGCAATAACGCCCAAATCGGTCAGGTACATCACAGCATCATAATTCTGATGGTCTTTTGAAATATCCGGAAAGTCTGACGCAAAAGCCATGGTTATACCCATCGAAAGCAAGGACGCTGTTATCGCCAACACCCGGGCAAGTAATTTAAATATTATTCTTTTCATAAGTGTCTTCATCCGTGCTCCCCGTAATTTTATGTATAAATACAACAAAAAAATTTACTATAATTATACATATTTTATTATACAACTAAACCAGCCTTATTTCAATAGAAAACACAAAATTATTTCTTGAAAAATGTAGAAATAAACCTTTATTTATCCTACAAATTTGCCAAAATTTGTTACATTTTTGTTACTTTAATATTTCATATTGATAATGTGCGGTTTTTTCAAAAGAAAAAGCGACAAGCACTGCAGTATTAAATACAAAAAAATAAAGCCACACCCTATCGAGGCATGGCTTTGAATGTGAGTCTAAAACTGATTAATCAGCAGTATAGGGCAGAAGTGCCATATATCTTGCTCTCTTGATTGAAACAGTAAGCTCTCTCTGATGCTTTGCGCAGCATCCGCTGATTCTTCTGGGAAGAATCTTTGCTCTTTCTGTGATATAACGACGAAGCTTTGCAACGTCCTTGTAATCAATGAAATCTACTTTATCAACGCAAAAAGCACAAACCTTTCTTTTGGGTCTTCTGCTTCTTACCTTATCGTTTCTTTCCTTTTCAGGCATTTGTCTTTCCTCCTATCCTCGATATTAGTGACAGTCAACCGTGTTAGAACGGCAAATCATCATTTGTTTCCAGAGTAACAAAATCGTCCTCTGTGTCTGCGGGCATTTCGGGAAGGCTGATGCCGTCGCTATTTTGCCTTTGTGGTGCAGAATAGCCGTTTTCATCACCGCTTCTTTTTGACTCGCCAAATGAAACCTCGCTTGCAACAACCTCTGTTGCATAGTTCTTCTTACCGTCCTGACCCTCCCATGTTCTGGTCTGGATTCTTCCAACAACGATAATCATTCTGCCCTTTGTGAAATACTTTTCAACAAATTCAGCAGTTTTGTTCCAAGCAACACAGTTTATAAAGTCGGTTGTTCTGTTATCGCCGTATCCGTTGTCAATTGCAACAGAAAAGCTGCAAACAGGTGTACCGCTTCCTGTGTGTCGGAGTTCGGGGTCTCTTGTAAGTCTGCCCATCAAAATCGCTTTGTTAATCATAAGCAATCTCGCTTTCTATGCGCCTTGCGCATAAATTATTTCTCTTCTTTCTTGATTGTCATGTTTCTCAGGATTCCGTCTGTAATGCCGAATACACGCTCGAGTTCAGCGGGGAAGTCAGCCTTTGCAGAAAAGTTCACGAGAACATAGTAGCCTTCAGCCACATCATCGATAGGATAAGCCAATCTTCTGCGTCCCCATTCGTCAACGCTTTCAATTGTGCCGTTAGATTCTATCAATGCCTTGAACTTATCAACGAGAGCAGTTGTTTCTTCTTCGCTTTTGTTTGCGTTGATTACGAACAATGTCTCATACTTGTTAATAACCTCAACCATTTCTTTCACCTCCTTATGGACTTTGACCTTCGGGCATACCGAAGGTAAGGAATTTTCTAACCAAATAATTATAATACATTATTTTTTGCTTGTCAAGCAAATTTTTACATATTTTTTGCATATACCTTATGACACCCGAATATATATTCTAAATACTTTGCGCAAAGGACGATTTATATGAAGAAGTTTGTCTTTTTTTCTTTTTTGATTATGCTTTTTTCCGCATTTATAACACCCATAGCATTGGGACTTTCATCACGGCTTTCAAAAGATACCCCCGATAAGCAAATTTTTGAAGTAAAAGGCGAAAAGCTCTATATAAGAGTTTTTAACGCCGACACCTCAAAAAACGAATTTATTGAACTTGAAGAATATCTTCCCGGAGTTGTTGCAGCAGAAATGCCTGCTTCATTTGAGCTTGAAGCACTTAAAGCTCAGGCAGTTGCCGCAAGAAGCTATATTCTAAGCAAGATGGAAACCTCTTCAGACGCTCACCCCGATGCCATTGTATGCAGCAACCCAGACCACTGCAAGGCACACATATCCGAAAGGTCTGCCAAAGCACGATGGGGTCAAGCGGATTCCGACCGCTACTGGAATAAAATTCTTACGGCTGTATCTGAAACAGACGGCGAATACATGGTTTGCGGCGAAGATATAGTCGAAGCCTTCTTTTTTGCCAAAAGCGGCGGCAGAACCGAAAATTCTGAGGATGTCTGGGGAGAAAGCAGACCTTATCTTAAATCGGTTGCAAGCGAAGAAAATTATACAGACAGCGAATTTTATTCGTATAAGGAAGTATCCTTCAATGACTTTCGCAAAACGCTGCAAACATTAAACAGCAGTTTTACACAAAGCTCTTTTTGTCCCCAAATCGGCAAAATCACGCACACTCAAGGCGGAAGTGTTGACACTGTAACAATTGACGGGCAAAGCTTCAGGGGCACTCAAATAAGAAGTGCATTCGGGCTGAAATCCGCAAATTTTGAGATTTTGCTTTCTGACAAAACAGTCACCTTTAAGGTTTGCGGCTATGGCCACGGGGTCGGCATGAGTCAATCGGGCGCAAATCAAATGGCAAAGCGTGGGGAAAATTATACAGAAATTTTATCGCATTATTATACAAATATACAAATTATAAAGCTTTAGCATAATTTTTCTTTTCTGTATTTTGGTTTTGTGATAAAATAAATACAGGGATATTTAAAAGCTTCCCAACGTCTTACAAAGAAAGGCAGGAATTATATTATGAAAACAGTAATTACTCTGGGACGCCAGCTTGGCTCAAACGGAAAAATAATCGGCAAAGCTCTCGCCGAGCAGCTTGGCTATAAATTTTACGACAAGGATTTAATTGCACGCGTTGCTAAAGAAAAAGGGCTAAGCGAAAATCTTTTTGACGAGATGAATGAAAAACCCACAAGCAGTCTTTTATATTCTCTTGTTATGGGTGTCCAGTCAAGCAAAGGTCTTTACTATCAATACAACGACATGCTTAACGGCGACAGCCTTTTCAGGCTTCAGGCCGATGTGATAAAATCCATTGCAGAAGAAGGTCCGTGCATAATTGTCGGAAGATGCGCAGACTATATCCTGAGGGAAAACCCGCACCTTATCAAGCTTTTCTTATATGCTGATGCAGAGGAAAGAATCAAAACGCTGATGTCACGCGATAACATGAGCGAAAAGGAAGCCCGCACCGCTGTATCAAAAGCCGACAAGCGCCGCTCCAACTACTATAACTTCTACACAAACAGCACTTGGGGCAACGTAAACAACTACCATCTTTGTCTTGATACTGCAGCGCTTCCAATTGACGAATGCGTAAACTTCCTTCATTCTTTTGTAAAAGAAAAGGAAAAAAGATTTACCAAATAAATTTAAACTCATAACCACACCCCCTTTTTGAATATATTTCAAAGAGGGGTGTTTTTTTTGAATAAGCAGAATATACTAAGAAGCACAGCAGCACTTACCTTATCGGGAATAATCGCAAAAACAATAGATTTTGTTTTTCGCACCTACTACTCACGCCGTCTTGGAGGCGAGGGAATAGGGATTTTTTCTCTTGTTTTTTCCGTTCATGGAATAATGCTGACCATTGCTACAGGCGGGCTTGGCGTAGCTGTATCAAAAATTGTGTCCGAGCAATACACATCCCGTCGCTTTGGGGACATAAAAAAGACAATGCAGATTGCCTTAACCTCTGTTTTTATCCTCAGCACAGCTGTTATCATTATTACATTTATGTTTTCTCACAGCATTGCAAGCATCTTTTTAAAAGAGCCGCGCTGTCATTTAAGTATAAGATTTTTATCTCCCAGCATTCTTTTTATGGGATTATCATATTGCATAAAGGGTTACTTTTATGCATCGCGCAGGGTGTTTGCCCCTGCCTCCTCTGAGTTTTTAGAGCAGGCAGTAAAAATAACCTCCATCAAATTTTTACTTGATAAAATGCTGCCGCTTGGAGTTGAGCATGGCTGCGAGGCTGTATTTCTTGGCTTGAGCATCGGCGAATTTTCGTCATGTATTTATCTTTTTATAATATACAGCTTTGACCGACGGCGTCTGTCCGGAAAAGCGCAGGCAAAAGGCATTGACAGGTCCATTGTTAAGGTCGCACTTCCTGTAATGACCACGTCAATTGCAGGCTCGTTTCTTCGTATGCAGGAAGAAGTTCTTATTGTATCCCGGCTCCGGCGTTTTGGTCTGGCGCAAGCCGAAGCCTTGAGCCGGTACGGAAGTATTCACGGCATGGTAATGCCTTTAATTATTTTCCCGCTTACACTTTTGTCCTCATGCTTCACGCTTCTTATCCCCGAAATCTCGAGGGCACGTGCAATGACAAGCTCAGCGCGACTTAAAACTCTTGTGGCGCGAATCTACCGTTTTACCGCATTTTTTGGTTTTATGGTTTCAGCGGTTGTCTTTGCATTTTCTGAGAGCCTTGCAAAACTGGTATATAACTCACCGGACATTGCGCCGCATCTGCGTGCACTTTGCTTTCTTGCGCCGTTTATGTTTATGGATTCAGCCTCATGCGGGATGCTGAACGGTATGGGCAAGCAAGGGTCTCTTCTGTGCTACAGCATTTCAGACTCACTGCTAAGAATAGCTCTGATATTTATTTTCATTCCGCGGTTTGGCATTAATGCACTTATTGGAATAATTGTTATCAGCAATATTTTTACGTTCAGACACACTGTAAAAAAAGTTCTTAATGAATCCTCCATACACTTTGAATTGTCTGGGTGGCTTTTAAAGCATTTTGCCGCAGCCGTTGTTGCCTGCTTTGTTGCAAACAGCTTTTTTGCAGGATTTAACACTTCGTTTTCCGCCGTCTCTGCAGCTGTTGCCATAGTATTTACCATTGGGTTATATTTTGCTGCAGGGGCTGCTTTCAGTTCAGCCTCGCGTTTAGATTTTGTATGGCTTGTAAGACGGATGTTTTTTAATACATAACTCTGAAAAATCTGCAAAAACTATTGCAAAACATGCGTTTGCGGAGCGATTTTATGAAAATATCACTTGTTATCCCTGCCTACAACGAGCAAGAAATTCTTGGCAGAACAATTGCCACTTATTTAAAATTTCTCAAACAGAACTTTGCAGAGTTTGAGTTAATAGTGGTTGACGACGGCAGCAAAGACAAAACCGCCGATATAATCCGCAGCTTCCCTGAATGCATCTGTATATCATACAAAACCAACCGCGGCAAAGGCTATGCCGTAAAGCGCGGTTTTTTAAGAGCAACAGGTGACTATATATTTTTCACAGACGCCGACCTTTCGTATTCGCCTGGCAATATTCTGCGTGCACTTTCGCTGTTTAAGCAACAAAACGTTTGCGGTGTGGTTGGTGTGCGAAACAACAAGCGCAGCGGCTATCCGCCCCTGCGCCGATTTTTTTCGGTGTGCTTTCAAAAGATTGTGTTGCAGTTGCTTAAAACAGATATTCCTGACACACAATGCGGGTTTAAAGCATTTGACAAGCAAACCGCAAAGATGATTTTTTCTCAATCTGAAATTTGCGGTTTTGGCTTTGATTTTGAAATAATATATATTGCCCGAATGATGCAGAAAAAGCTTTTGCCGCTGCCTGTAACATTTATCCATCGGGCTTCTTCACGCATTAATATTTTGTCCGACTCGCGCAAAATGTTAAAAAGTCTTCTACGTCTTAAATTCAAAAGGAGCCTAAACAATGTCAACTTTTAAGCCAAGCCGCCAACTTGTATTCTGCATCCTTGTCCTTATTCTTTCGGTCTTTCGCTTTTCTTATCTTGGATTTAGGTATACTCCGTATCTTGACGATTATATCCAATATTATTTTTACCCGTCCTTTAATCAGCCATGGAACACCATACTTGCAGGTGGCGCAGGTGTTCTTTTTACCCGACCCCTTGCAGGACTTTTTGACTTTTTTATATGGAGCAGGCTTAATAATATGCTGTGGCTTGCAGTTATTATAATCTCTCTTCTTCACGGAATGTCTGCAATTCTATTTCAAAAGGCATTTGAACGCATGGGAATTAGCCTTGGTTCAATTTTTATAATATTTTATTTATTTTTGCCCCTTAACACCGAAGGAACATATTGGCTGTCCGCATCAAGCAGAATTGTTGTTTCTCTTTTTTTAATCTCCGCCTCGGTTTTATTTGCCGCAAGCGGTAAAACCGTACTGTTTGCAATCTTTAACTTTATGAGCCTTTGGTTTTATGAGCAAACCGCAGTTTTATCTGCGATATTGGGAATTATTTTTTGCGTTCTTGAAAAAAGACCTGCCAAAATTGTTATTCCGATTTTCAACATCATGCTGCTTGCAGCATTTTATTTGCGGTTTGGAAGGCTGGGAGATAACGCAGCCCGACTTGCGCCGATATCGGCGCAAAGCTTTATCCCCCATACGTTTAAGACTATAGGAACAGCTTTAAATATTCTTGGACCTGTTTCCTTGCAGCTTACCGCAACCGGCTTTGTCAGAGGCATAGAAAAGATTTTCAGCGACTTATCCTTTCTTTGGTTTGGAGTTTCTGGATTTCTTTCGGTTTTGTTGATTATGTCTTCAAGCACCTATACCAAAACTCCCTTAAAAATTCGGATTTTCCTCGGCATTGCTTTGATTTTTGCACCACAGCTTCCGTTTATATTAACCAGCAGCAACAGCATAAACCTCCGAAATATAGTCCCATGCCTTTTAGGAATTGCAATTATCGCAGATGCTCTTCTTCCGCTTTTATTCAAAAGCTTTACCCCTGTAATCGCAAGTCTGTGTCTGATTGTATTTTCGGTTGCTGCGGTTTCAGAGGTTTGCGATTATGAGAAAACTGCTCGGCACGATTTGGCTTTGGCACAAAAGATTTCTGAAAATATAAATACCAATACAACCGAAATCTCTGTCAAGCTGACATCGCCTGCATATCTTCCTCAAAATGCACCTTACGGTGATCACATAAAAAGTATGGTTGCCTCGGACTGGGGGATTTCAGGAATTGTCCGCACCGTCAGCGGCAACAAAAAGGTTATTGTTAAAATCCGCAATTAAACAAAAACGGCACGTACTTTCAGCACGTGCCAAATATCATCTTTATCTTTTTGCTTCATTCTTCATTTCTTCAAGTCTGTTCTTGTCATAAACATACGACTTGTTGCAAAACTGGCATACAATCTCCGCTTCGCCCTGCTCGTCAATTATATCCTGAATTTCTTTTTTGCCAAGGCTGATTATTGCACGCTGCATACGTTCCTCCGAGCAATCACAGCAGTAGCAAACATCTGTTTCTTCCAGTATCTCAACCTCAAAATCCTGCATAACCTCACGAATAATCTCTTCATTGGAAAGACCTTTTTCAAGCATTGCCGTCACACTTGTTATTTTCTCGGCACTTTTCTCAAATTTTTTGAGATTGAACTCATCACAATCCGGCATAATCTGAACAATAAATCCGCCTGCCTGTTTAACAGAATAATCACGGTCAACCAAAACGCCAAGAGCAACAAGACTTGCAATCTGCTCGGACTGTGCAAAGTAAAACGCAATATCGTCACCGATTTCGCCTGTCTGAATAGGAACCTGTCCAATATACGGCTCCTTCATCTTCATATCCTTGACCACGCTGAGATAACCACTGCCTATACCTGCACCTACATCAATTTTACCGATGCGGTTTAACGGAAGGTCAGCCGTCGGATTTTCGATATACCCTTTAACTTCACCCTTTGAATTTGCAACCGCCAGCACTCTGCCAAGCGGGCCGTCGCCATGCATTTGAAGTGTCAGCGAGGTATCCTCGTCCTTTAACATATTCCCCATAAGCACAGCTCCTGTCAAAAGTCTGCCAAGTGCCGCTGTACCAAGAGGCATTGTATTGTGAAACTTCTGTGCCGTATCTGCTATATCCTTTGAATTTACTGCATAAATGCGGATAAGTCCGTTTGACGTAACCGCTTTTGTAAGCTTGTCTGCCATTTTTGTTCCTCACTTACTGTATATTTATTCCCTATAAGTAACAAATCAGCCCATATAAAATGAGCTGATTTAAAGTCTTATTGTGTTTATCGTAATATATTATCAGGCTTACACACGTGTAACATTTGCAGCCTGAGGTCCTTTTGCACCATCGACAACCTCAAATTCAACTTCTGCGCCTTCTTCCAAGGTCTTGTATCCATCCATAGCAATTGCTGAGAAATGAACAAACACGTCTGTTCCTTCTTCTGTTTCGATGAATCCAAATCCTTTCTCGGCGTTAAACCACTTTACCTTACCTTTTTGCATAATTCGTCCCTCCAATTTAGGTCACATCTTTGTTGACCACCTGACCAGTATATCACGCAAGGTAATATCTGTCAACACATTTTTTTGGAAATAACAAAAAAAATCCGCTCTTCCTTGTCGTCGGGTGTCGAAAACTCGAAAGGTTTGTAAAAACCTTCTGCCACAAGGTCTTCAGACTTTAAAATGTCCAGAATTTCCGACGTTGAATATGCCCGTTCCTCCTGAAATTCATCAAACCTGATATAGCCTCCGTCAGGCTGCTCGCAGAAGAAATTGAGTTCAAACGCACATATCTTTGTTTCGTCATCAAACTCACTTTGCCACACATAATATATACCCTGTTCCTCGTTGACAAAAGTGTTGCCGCCAAGAATATTACGAAGCTTGTGCTCGGTATTGATGTCAAAAATCATTATTCCGCCCGGATTGAGATAATTTTTCACAAGGGCGAATACCCTTTTTAAATCAGCGGGGTCGGTTATGTAATTCACTCCGTCCAGAGCGCACACAATGGCATCAACCGTGCCGTAAAGCTCCATATCCGTCATGTCCTGATTAAGAAACAGTATATCAAGACCCTCTGCCGCCGCCTTCTCTCGGGCAACATTCAGCATTTCGCAGGACAGGTCAAGACCTATCATGTCATAGCCGCGTTTTGCCATTGGTATGGTTATGTTGCCCGTTCCGCAGGCAAGATCCAAAACCAGCTCTGGGTTTTTGCCGAACTTTTTGAATATACGCTCGTAATAGTCCACAAACCCTTCATAATCTGCGTCCTGAAGTCTGTCATACACCTCTGCAAAGTCGTTATACATATACTCACACCTTTCATGGCACATTAGATTTACCGTTCCGCATTTTAAGTCTAAAAGAAAATTGTTTAGATTGTTCGTTTGACCGACCGCAGTGTACTTGATGTACATAAGCGAGGTCAAACGGGCGATATGGGCAATTTTACTCAGCCTACAACTTCTCTAATTTCACATACGCCGCCATCAGATTCTTCTCGCCTGCCGTGTCAAATCTTACCCTCAGGAACATATCTGCACCCAAAGCCTTTGCTTCAAGCACTGTACCCTCGCCGAATTTTCTGTGCATAACACGGTCACCAATCTTAAAATCAAGCTCTGCCGCAGATGTACTTGCCTGTACAGGCTTTGTTTCGACCTTAAATGACGATTTATCCATAGATGGCCTCTTTGCAAAGCCAAAATCAAAGAGTTCGTCAGAAACCGTTTTGTGTTTTTCTTCGCTTATAAAGTCTTTTGGAATTTCTTTTAAAAATCTTGATTTCATATTGTACTTGGTCATCCCGAAAAGTGTTCTGGTATCTGTATACGTCAAAAACAGACGTTCCTTGGCACGGGTAATTCCAACATAGCAAAGCCGGCGTTCTTCCTCAATTTCCTCCTCTGTGTTCATGGAGCGTACGCCCGGAAATATTCCCTCTTCCATACCAAGAAGAAATACGTTTTTAAACTCCAGACCCTTTGCACTGTGGAGAGTCATAAGGGTAACGGTTTCCTGAGCCTCATCATAGTTATCTATGTCCGCAACAAGTGAAATATTTTCAAGCAAATCCTCAAGCTTTGTCTGTGGATTTTGGCGAACCGTTTCCTGAACCATGGACAAAAATTCCTTAAGGTTTTCCGCTCTGGTACGGCTTTCAACGGTATCCTCCGCCTCCAGTGCCGACATCATTCCCGAATCATAAATCACATTGCGGACAAACCCTTCAAGTCCGTCATCACCACTCTGCTTTGCAGACATATAATGTATCAGCTTTGCAAACGCATCAAGCTTTGATGCACTTCGTTTAAGCTCGTCATACTCTTCGGCATGTTTTGCAACCTCAAATGCACTTATGCCCTGCTGTGCAGAAATTGTCATTATCTTATCAACCGTTGTATCACCTATTCCGCGCTTTGGCTCGTTTACAATTCTTGCAAATGCCACATTATCAGAATTGTTCTGTATCAGCCTCAAATACGAGGTCAAATCCTTGATTTCTTTACGGTCATAGAATCTCAACCCTCCAAACACCTTGTAGGGAATGGCGTTTCTGAGCAGCGTATCCTCGATTACACGCGACTCTGCGTTCATTCGGTAAAGCACTGCAAAATCATTAAAGCTGCCGCCTTGGGAATGAATGTCTACAATCCTGTCGGCTATGTATTTTGCTTCATCATGCTCATTGCTGCCGTTATAAACGGTTACAAGCTCGCCCTCTGTGTTCTGCGTCCACAGCCTTTTTGGTTTTCTGCCGCGATTGTTATCAATTACACCGTTTGCAGCATTTAAGATATTTTGAGTACTGCGATAATTTTCTTCAAGCTTTATGGTTTTTGCATTTTCAAACTCATCCTCAAAGCCTAATATGTTTGAAATATCCGCACCTCTGAACTTATAAATACTTTGGTCATCATCGCCTACAACGCATATATTTCTGCGCTTTGCCGCAAGAAGGCTTACCAGACGGTATTGTGCGTGATTTGTATCCTGATACTCATCAACAAGAATATATTTAAACTTGTTTTGATAATATTCCAAAACATCAGGGTTTTCCTCAAAAAGCTTTACGGTATACATAATCAAATCGTCAAAATCCAGTGCATTGTATTTTGCCATTTTCTCCTGATAGATTTTATACACCCTTGCAACAACCGACTTGTAGTAGTCCGTTTTAAAAATTGCCGCATAATCCTGAGGATAGATTAGTTCATTTTTCGCCTGACTTATTGCGGCATCAATAGCCTTGGGAGCATACTGCTTGGGGTCAAGATTAAGTTCCTTCATGCACTCTTTAATCAAGGTTTGTCTGTCCGCTGTGTCAAAAATAACAAAACTCTTATCAAAACCCAATCGGTCAATATCACGACGCAAAAACTTTACGCACGAAGAATGAAAGGTTGATGCCCATACGCCTTCTCCCACTGCTCCAAGCTTTGCCGAAAGTCTTGCTTTCAGTTCTGCAGCCGCCTTATTGGTAAAGGTTATTGCAAGAATATTATACGGATTTACCGGCTCAACCGAAAGATACTTTCGAAGCTCGGGCGGCAATTCATCAATCTCGCCTTTTGAAAACCAGTCCAGAATTTCAAGCTCTTCTTCGCTTATATCAGGAACGTATGTGTCAAAATACGCTTTTCCGTAAAGCATAAGATGCGCAATCTTATGTATAATAACAGTGGTCTTGCCCGAGCCTGCCCCCGCGATTACAAGGAGCGGGCCCTCGGTATTTACAACCGCTTCAAGCTGTTTGCCGTTAAGGTTGTTCCAGCTGTTTGCTATAATCTTTTTTCGTATCTCAAGAAAATTCATTTTGTATTCTTCCTTTATATTTTGCATTTAACGGATAATTCCGCCACCTATTACTCCATTTCCGCACATTTCATAAAAAACAACTGCCTGTCCGGGGGTAACCGCTCTTTGGGGTACTTCAAACTCCACCCTTGCCGAAGTCTTATCAACAGGCACAACCGTTGCTTTTGCAGGCTTTGCGCTGTACCGCACCTTTGCTAAAGCCTCGATTGGCTTGGATAATTCTTCAATACTGATAAAATTCAGATTATCCGCAATCAGCGAATCTGAAAATTCAGTACCCTTTTCGCCAAGAACAACCTCATTGGTCCTTGAATTTATTCCGGTAACAAACATGGGCTTGCCAAAGGTTACACCAAGACCTTTGCGCTGACCGATTGTATAGTGAATAATCCCCTTGTGTCTGCCCAGAACATTCCCCTGAGCATCAACAAAGCAACCTTCCTCAGCCGATTTTCCGGTATGCCGTTCAATAAATGACGCATAATCTTTGTCCGGAATAAAGCATATCTCCATACTGTCTGCCTTTTTTGCAGTCAGCAGCCCCAGTTCCTCTGCAATTTTGCGTGTTTGCGCTTTGCTTTCAAGCTCGCCAAGCGGCATAAGTATCTTGGAAAGCTGCTCTTGTGTCAACGAATACAGCACATAAGTCTGGTCTTTTTCAGCAGAATCAGCATTTTTAAGAAGGTATCTGCCGGATGCCTCATCATATTCAATCTTTGCATAATGTCCGGTTGCAATATAGTCCGCTCCAAGCTTTTCTGTAAATTTCAGCATTTCATCAAACTTTAAAAACTTGTTGCACACAATGCACGGATTAGGCGTTCTGCCGTTTTGGTACTCATCAACAAAATACTCAATCACATTTTGTCTGAAGCTTTCACGAAAGTCGGCAACATAGTGTTCAATACCCAATTTCTCACAGACCTTCTTGGCATCATCTGCTGCCAGGCAGCCTTCTTCGCCGTCATTGTCCCACAGCCGCATGGTAAGTCCTGTGACCTCGTACCCCTGTTTAATCAGCAATGCCGCCGCAACGCTTGAGTCCACTCCGCCTGACATCCCTATAACTACTTTTTTTCTCTTCATAATCTTATATTTTTAAAAAGACCGACAGATACAGTCGGCCTTTTTAACCTTTCGATTTTGAATTTCTATTCTTCGTGGTCATGATGACCGTGACAGCAAGCACAATCTCCGTTGCAGCCCACAATACCTGTCGGGTCAATTCCCTGACGGTTATAATAGTCTGCTATTGCAGAATGGATTGCCTCCTGTGCAAGGTTTGAGCAATGCATCTTTACCGGTGGAAGTCCGTCAAGAGCCTCAGCAACAGCAACATTAGTTATTGCAAGCGCCTCGTCAATTGTTTTGCCCTTTACCATTTCGGTTGCCATACTTGATGTAGCAACCGCTGCACCGCATCCAAATGTCTTAAACTTGACGTCTTCAATCTGTTTTGTTTCTTCATTTATCTTCATGTAAATCTTCATTATATCGCCGCATTTAGGGTTTCCTACCTGCCCTACGGCATTTGCGTCTTCTATTTCACCTACATTTCTCGGATTTGAGAAATGGTCCATAACCTTTTCACTATACATTTATCTTTCCTTCTTTCTGTAATTTGCCTTAATTATTCTTAACAGCCTCATACAAAGGCGACATATCTCTAAGTCTTGCAACTATCATTTTTAACTCATCAACAATTTTGTCAGCATCCTCCATTGTGTTGCTTTCACCAAATGTTACTCTGAGTGAGCCATGTGCAACCTCATGCTTTAAGCCAATCGCAAGCAGAACGTGAGATGGGTCAAGAGAACCCGATGTGCAGGCACTTCCGCTTGATGCTGAAATTCCCTTCATGTCAAGCATCAAAAGAAGCGACTCTCCCTCGATAAACTCAAACGAAATATTTGCATTGCTTGCCATTCTTTGAGCGGGATGACCATTTAGCCTTGTATACGGAATTTCTGCAAGGACTCTTTCAATAAACCTGTCACGTATCGCAGCAAGCTTTTCAGTATGTGCCGCAACATCCGCTGTTGCAAGCTCAATCGCCTTACCAAGCCCCGCAATTGCGGCAACATTTTCTGTTCCGGCTCTGCGGTTTCTCTCCTGCCCGCCGCCTGTGATAAATGCAGATATTTTTGTACCCTTTCTTACATACAGTGCGCCTGAGCCTTTTGGCCCATAAAATTTATGACCCGTAAGTGAAATAAGGTCAACATTCATTTTGTTTACATCAATATCCATCATGCCGATTGCCTGAACAGCATCGGTATGGAACAAAACGCCTGCCTCTTTTGTAATCCTGCCTATTTCCTCAATCGGCATCACTGTTCCGATTTCGTTGTTGGCAGTCATAATTGTAACAAGTATTGTCTTGTCGGTTATTGCATTCTTTACCGACTCAGGCGATACCATTCCGTATTGGTCGACAGGAAGGTATGTAACCTCAAAGCCTTCCTTCTCAAGTGCCATACAGGTGTGAAGTACCGCATGATGTTCAACCGCTGATGTAATAATGTGGTTGCCTTTTGCCCGATTTGCCAAAGCTGCGCCGCGTATTGCCCAGTTGTCGGATTCTGTGCCGGAGCCTGTGAAGAATATTTCATTTTCCTCTGCGCCTATTGCCTTTGCAACCTGTTCACGTGCAATATTAATTGCTTTTTTTGCTTCTCTGCCTTCGGCGTAAACCGTAGATGCATTCCCAAAATCCCTCTCCAGATACGGAAGCATTGCATCCAATACCTCTCGCCGTAAAGGAGTTGTTGCAGAATGATCCACATAAATCCTTTTTGTTTCCATATATTATCCTACCTTTCCAATTTTTCGGAGTACCGCGCATATATGCACGGATAATCTATGAAAAGTAGACCTCTCCGTATGTATATTGCAATTTATCGCAGCTCTATGCGTTTTTATACCGTTCAGTTTCTGCAACCGCCATTTTGTCGCATCTCTCGTTTTCAGGATGACCGGCATGACCTTTTACCCACACAAGCTCAACCTCATGCATTTCAAGAAGGCTTAAAAGCTTCTCCCACAAATCAGGATTTAAAGCTTTGTCTTTTTTTGTGCGCATCCAGCCGTTTTGACGCCACTTTTCAGCCCAGCCGCAATTGATTGCATCAATCAGATACTTAGAATCGCTGTAAAGTGTTACTCTGCATTTTTCTTTAAGTGCCTCAAGCCCTGCAATCGCCGCAGTAAGCTCCATGCGGTTGTTTGTGGTTTCTGCCGCACCGCCGGACAACTCCTTTTCCGCCGCACCGTATCTAAGCACAACGCCAAAGCCTCCGGGGCCGGGGTTTCCGCTGCAGGCACCATCGGTAAAAATTTCAACCTTTTTCAGTTCATTCATCAGCAGCACTGCTCCAAATTGTTTTTTCAAAGCGCATATCCCGCATTTTACCATGATTTGCACTCTATTTTGTATTGTATCACAACTTTTTAAAAAAATCTATATTATTTTAACAAATATACGAAAAAATATATTATAAACAAATCAAAATTTTTGTTTAAAATCCTATATATTTAAGCCAGTTTAAAAGAAGTTTGCTCCACTGCGAATTATGCTTTAGCATTTTCTTGTCGCAGTCCGCAACAACATCTCCCTCACACAATCCAATTCCGTGTCTTCCGTCGGGGAAAACATGCAGTTCAACCGGTGTGCCGATTTTCTTAAGCTTTTCTGCATAGTGAAGGCTGTTTGCAATATGCACCGCTCCGTCCTCAAAGGTATGCCATATAAACGCCTGCGGAGTTCCCTCAGCTGCAATTTCATCAGGCGTTACCTCCGGCACCATTTGAGGATAATTTTCGCCCAAAAGGTTCTTGCCGGATCCGATATGACCGAAAGGCTCCACTGTTTCAATCACCGGGTAGCACAAAATCTGCGCATCGGGAAGATAGTTCTCTGATTCAATTTCATCGTTTTCGACCTCAAGCAAAGCATCCTTTGTAAAGGTGGATACAAGTGCCGCAAGGTGTCCGCCTGCCGACGAGCCCATTACAGCAATTTTGTTTTTATCTATACCAAGCTTTTCTGCATTAAAACGCACAAACTTAACCGCACGCCTTGCATCAAGCAATTCAATCGGGAACTCATGAGGTGCAACTCTGTAGTCAACAACAAATGCTGATATTCCGTTTTGAGCTAAAAACTCTGCATATCCCTTGCCCTCGTGCGGAGCCCTACCATGGTATCCGCCGCCCGGAAATATAACCACAGCCGCATTGCTTGTTTTTTTATCGGGAATATATGCAGTGATAACCGGTTTTTCATCACAAACCCCCGGAATCTTGTTCCACAAATCAAAAACTTCTATTTTCATCTTCATTTTCTCCTAATTAAAATATATAGAATCAACTTATGTTTATTATAAAATTTAATATAGCGTTTGTCAAATATTTCTTTGGATAAATTTACGATAAACACAAATAATATCAATGTAAAAACCGATATAAATGATTTAAAGGAGAATTATACATGAAAGCAACCGGAATTGTAAGAAGAATTGACGACCTTGGCCGAATTGTTATTCCAAAAGAAATCCGTCGCACAATGCGAATCCGCGAGGGTGACCCGCTTTGTACCTTGTTGCTACATACCCTCAAACCCGCTCCACTACTGGGTTTATCGGCATTTTCTGTGATGCCCATATTAGGGTCACAAACGAGTTTTAAGACACTTTGGGGTCGTTTTAGGGTAATTATAGGTCTCAGAACATAAACCCATTTTAAAGGGCAAATTTTTGCTCAAAAGAAAAAGGAGAACAGAGCTCTTTGTATAAATTATAAAATGATGTCGTTTGTATCATCACCTTCCAAAAGTTTTTCAAAAAAATTGTTCATATGCAATTTTTTATATACCGCCCTTGCTAAGCGGTATATTTTTTGACAAATAGATTGCTCTGATTTAAAATATATTCAAATTGTTATAGGTTCTTGCTCAACACTCGCAACAGAGTGAGAATAATATGACGAATGAAGACTAAACTTTTAAAGAGGGTAATTCGGGTAAAACTGAATTACCTTTTTTGAAAAATTAGTTTTTTTGATTACTTGACGACATCAACATCCGACGGTATTATATAAAAGAACTCCAAAGAGGTTATAAAAAATAGAACAAGGGTCCGCAATAGTGTTCTAGAAAAACTTGTGGTTTATTTGATTTAATTGTTTGATTAATATGTATAGTTAAGTAGTAAATTTTTCTTTTTGTTATTAAAGAATACCTTTCGGAGTTTTATGTAATGGGGGATAGAATTCATTACCCGTTGTCTCCTATCTAGCAGAGTAGGAGTTGTATTGAAATGTACCGACAAGTACATTTGCGTGTAGAAACGCACAAAAAAGGCAATTTGGTTAATTCCAGGTTGTCTTTTTTTGTTTTTTTGATATAAAACACCAAAAGTTTTGGTGTTTCTATTGAATATTTAATTGTTTTATGATAAGATTTATGGGTTGAATTATATGCTGAAAGAGGTGCGTAATTTTGGTTAAGGTCAGTTATAAAAAGTTATGGAAAGTCAGCATTTGCTCCATACTACACTACTACTCTTTTAGCAAATACCATTACACCAACCGCTATTTATGATTTAGAAGCAAAAATTGATGCTTATACGGTACTGGACCCGACTGATATTGACAATTGTAATGAGCTGCTTTACAAGGAAAAGGTTGATGGCAAGGACAAGCAGAAAATGACCTTCTACTTCAAAAAAGCAAAGAACTTAATTGAACGTTATACTCCCGACCAGCAAAATGAACTGATGGGAAATATGCGGAGTTTTGTAAGGTTCTATGAGTTCTTGTTGCAGGTTTCTTGCTTTGAAGATGTGGAACTTCACAAAAAGTATAATTTCATAAACTGTCTGCTCTCCTACATCAACATTAATCACCCAGGCGGCGGTTATAACCTTGACGGAAAGATTAAGGCAACAAACTTTGTTCAGAAGAAGGGCGAGGAACACAAGCAGTCAAATCTGGTTTCAGACCCGATTGTAAAACTCCCGACAGCAGATGCCTTTGGTTTAACCAAAGAAAAGGAAGAACTGTTGTCTCAGATTATTGCTGAAATCAATTCCAGGACGGGTAAATCTTATGATAATGATGTAGCGGTTAAAGCAATGCTCCAGATTAAAGATATTCTTATGAAATCTGAAAGGTTGAAGATAAGCGCTAAAAATAACACCGAGCAGGACTTTGCTTTCTCATACTTTGATGACATAGACGATGCTTTAATGGAAGGACGCGACCAGAATAAAGATTTCTTTGATTTGCTCCTTAAAAATGATGAAATCAAGCATCAGGTTCTGGGCATATTTACAAGTGAAATCTACAAAAGTTTAAGGGAAGAAAAATAATAAAGAGTTTGACAAACTTGAATTTGACAAAGGAGGTATAAAACAAATGAACATTCAAACAGTTGAGCAAAATAACATAGTATGTGCTGTTATAAATAGTGATGAAAAGGTATTTACAGATGCACAGTCTGCACTTGATGTACTAATGACAGTAAAGTAT
>JAFYXN010000015.1 GCA_017546145.1 Clostridia bacterium | reverse complement strand
TCAAAAAGAAGTTAGTATAATTTTATCTTTCCAAAAATCAGTTTTTCTTTGCGGCGTAATATCCCCCCACATCAACCCCTAAATCACAGGTATATACCCATTCGACTTTATCACCGGGTTTAAGCTGATAACGAGAGCATCCGTAGTTAGGGAACCACCCGTTGACCTTATACATCCATCCCGAAAGTTCTCCGCAATCAAATTCATAAAAATTAGAAATGCCTTCAATATATGCACTGTTATATATCGGCACATTTTCAAATTCCAGATGAATCTTATTTCTTTTCATTTCCCTAAGCAGCAGATTAAACACACTTTCTCCCTCATAGAATGTAACGGTCTTTTCTTCAAATATTACACCATCGTTGGGTACAAGTTTCACTTTTTCCTTGTCGAGCCACGTAATATTCTCTATGATTGTATCACATCTTACCGACAAAGTGCAAGTAAATTTTTTATCAGAGATAACTGCGTCCTGGGGTTCAATAGGAAGTGGCTTTCCTTCAGGAACAGGATCTGTCATATATTTATCTTTTCCCGTAGCAGAACTTATCTCCATTCCGTTAATTTTGGAATACTCTTTATCGCCATCTTGAACCACTTTAACATTGCTTTCACTTGCAATACGCTCAGCCAACGCTTCTTTCTCTGAAGGTGTCATTGGTGTATTATCTGCATTTTTAGGTCTGCTTTGTTCAGTTGCGATATCATCCGTATATTTGACGGAAATTTCGTCCATTTTTTGCTCTGTCTCGGCCTTTTGCTCTATCTTTGTGCTGTCACGATGTTCCGGAGTCCATCCGCGAAGCCCCGGCGCATCGCCGCCGTACCAAAAGACAAACGCTAACACGATTGCAATAACGACACCTGCTATTATTTTGTTTTTATGTTTTCTCATCTAATTCCTCCTCACAGAAGCTTTGCAAGGGAAAGCATATTATAAAGCATAGAGGCTATTTCTGCTCTTGTAACTGCTTCTTTCGGCTTTATATCTATAGCATCATAGGACAATATTCCTTTATTGTAGCAAAAAGCAAGTGAGTTCTGCGCCCAATCTGATGCTCTTACATAATCAACGAATCCGGCAAGTACATCGCGAACCGCAAGAGTATCCATATCTGTATCACTGCCGCAAAGGGAAGCCGCTCTTGATACCATCACCGCTGCTTCTTCACGGGTAATAGTACCATTTGGATTAAATTCGTTCTCGGACACACCTTTTATAATTCCGTAGCTGTATGCGGTATTGACATAGTTATAAAACCAATCATTTACCGTTACGTCTTTGAAAACAGCATCGTTTTTTGTAGGAAGTCCAAGACCTCTCGCAATAATAGTGGCAAATTCTGCTCTCGTCATCGTACTGTTCGGTTCAAAACTGTTTTCTGTTTTTCCATTTATAATTCCTCTTGATGCCAACATTTCAATAGCAATTTTATCCTTATTTCCTAAAACATCCGCAAACGTCTTGCCGGGATTTATAATTTCCATTTTTTTGACATCGGGATTTTTGTCCTCTAACCCAACAATAACTTCTGTATTCTCTGAAAACGAAATTGCATCGGACATTTTGTAAAGACTGTTTTTACCATCCCTGGCCCTCTTTACTGCGACAATGCCGTAAAACGCCTGTTCTGTTGCCATAAGGTTTGAACCACTGCCGCTGTCTATGTGCTTAAATCCGTTGCCGTCATTATAGTAATTCATAAGATTATCCAAAATCGTATAACCGTTTTTAACAAAGCGTTCATCATCAATCGGAATACCAAGCTCACAAAGTGCCACAAGCATTTGAACACAGCTTTCTGAGTTTTTTGTTCCCCAACTTGAAAAACCACCTCTTTCATCCTGCTTTTGGCTCATTGTATTAAGTGCGGTATCTATCGCCTTTTTCACCCGCTCATTGTCCTGATATTTTGAAAGTGCCTGAAGTGCCATGCCGGTTACGTCAGGATCAGATGTGTTATCGCCTGATTCTGCTGCCGCAGTTCCGCCAAACAGCGACCATCCCCCATCAGGAAGTTGGCAGCTAAGGATTCTTTCAATATACATTTTCCTTGTTGCCTGAACCTTCGCATCAGGATTTTGGGGCATATTGTAGTCTCCGCTGTCAAGTGCAATGAGTGCCCAAATAGGGCCGTTCATCCCTTGCCATATTGTTTTTTCGTAATCTCCAAGAGGTGTCAAGAGGTTATAACCTGCAACATTCTCTGGGTTTTTACCTATTGAAGTTAGGGCTACAATAAGCCTTGAATATTCTGTGTATTTTTTGTCGTGAAGATTTCCCTCACGCATCATTACATATTCTTCTACATTTTCATAATAATTCTGATAATATTTATCGGGAATCTCCACCCCGCTACGGGCAAGCCCTAAAACAGCCCATTCACCGCCGATAGACCCAACTTGCGGATCTGACACCGTTTTATATATGTACGTGGCGGTATCGGCTACAACCTCATCTAAACTCGGATTGCTTGCGGCAAAGGATGTTACCGGCATTCCTAAAACTATTATGAGAGTTAAAAATATTGATATAAAATTTTTCATTTCCAATGCTCCTTAACAAAACGGCAAAAGCGAGCAGTCAGTTTTTATGACCGACTGTTCGCAATGAGCCTTAAATTTTTATTTAGCTACATTCTCGCAAAAACGCATAAGAATTGCCGCAACCTGAGCACGGGTTGCCGTAGCTTTCGGTGAAAGTGTGGTTTCACTTGTACCATTTACAAGTTCTGTTTTGTTTGCCCACTTAATTGCATCAAGTGCCCAATCACTTACATCATTCATATCAGCAAAGGCTGAAATATCCGCTCCATCACCAACATCCAGACCCTGCATTTTTGCAAAGCGATAGATGATGAGTGCCATTTGCTCACGGGATACATCGCTGTCGGGGGCAAACTCTGCCCTATTGATGCCGTTTACTATTCCGTTTGCCGCCGCCCAGGAAACCGCATCCGAATACCACTGTCCTTGCGGCACATCCAAAAAGCTGTAATTGTTTTCGCCATTTTTAGTATTTGTCATTCTGTAAAGAACGGTTACAAGCATCGCTCTTGACATTTTGCTTTCAGGCTCAAAGCCGTTGCCTGTACCCTGCATAAGATTATTTTCATACACATACTTTACCGATTCATAATGCCAATCATCCTTCTTTACATCAGCAAATGTTGTTTCACTAAATGTCAAATTTTCCTGAGCTTCGTCATCTTTAACCGGCTCATCTGTTTTTTCAGCTTCCTGGGATTGGTTTTTGTCATCCTCCTCAACCGCTGAACCTGAACCTGAACCGCCGCCACCGCCCAGGCTGTCTGAGCTTTTCTTGATTGTTATTTTTACGCTGTCTGTATCAGTTGGTGTATGTCCCATATACTGAGCAAATGAGCTTTCAATGGTTATAACCGTGCCATCTGATACGGGGATTTCTTCCATCGCTTTGTATGTTTTATTGCCTGATTTGTAAGTAACTTTTGCCCAATAGTTTTCCAGCTCGGCTTTCAGGCAAATCGACTTTGTGGAAGAAGAAACTGTGTAGGTATATTCTGTAACATCTTTTCCAAACGCAGGTGAAAGTGTTCCGTAATTTGATTTGAATTTGATTCCTGAAATTTCTGCGCTTGGATTTGACCAATCACAGCCGATGTCTGCTCCCAGTCGGCAAGTATAAAGCCACTCCACAGTATCGCCGTCTTCTACAGCAAATTCAGCTGCGCCCATATTGATAAACCAATTATTATGCTTTACCATCCAGCCCGATGCGGCACCTGAATCAAACTCACCAAATGAGGGGTAATACTTTCCGTTTAATGTAAAGTTTCCTATTGATGAAAGATAGAAATTACTCGTTGCTGTTCCGGTGTAGGTTGCCTTGATATCAAGTGCTTTCAAAAGTCTTAATGTAATAGAAGCAACGGTGTCACGGCTCTTAAAGGGAACGCGAACTTCTTCAATAATCTCACCCAGTGCACTTTTATATACAACTCCGTTCTCGTTTGATTTGCGCTTGCCGTTGTCAGTAAAACTTACGGTTACATATCCCTTAATTTCACTTCCTGAAATATCAAATTTTAAATTAGATGTATCAATGCTGTCATCAGGAGTTGTGGGTTCATCGCCGCTGCTTCCTGAATTATCATCACCGCCATCATCACCCGGATTGTATCCGTCGCCAACATCTTCAGCTTTAAGTGTAATTGTTACATCGGGTAAAATTGAGCGGGAATAGTGGGAGCCTGCAGCCCCCATATTTGTTGAAACTCCGGCATCCGTTATATTTCTGTGTTCTCCCGGTGCGCTTCCCATATTGTTGAAATAAATATATCCGTCTGTTAAATTAATACTATCTCCGGGCTTTGCATCATCGGGAATAGTTATATCTACATAAGCATTTGTGGGGAAATTATACTGAAATGTTCCATCGGTCTGGACCTGACTTTCGCCCATTGTATAAGTGATTTTATGACCATATCCATAGCCGGGGTTGTATATACCTGACATTTTGCCCATAGGGAAGTGAACACCATCAAGCGTGATTCTTGCCGTATCCCCTGCAGCCAAAGTTTTATCGGGATTTGTTACATTTGTAACCAAAACTGTAACTTTATCACCGCGAACCACTTGATATGATGTTGTTCCGTCATCCTTTGTTACTCTCAAAAGATTGTTCCCGCTTATAATTCTTGCAGTATAAACATCATCTTTTTTCTTTATCTCTGTCCAGGATTCGCCTTTATCGTTGCTGAATTCAACTTTGCTTATTGAACCTTGTGTTACGGTAGGTGCAAACTTTAGCGTTGCATATTCCCCGGTAAAGTAAAGGGTGTCAAATTCCGCATCCCATTTACTCTTACTTTTTATACCAAATTCAACATCAGTTGCGGCATTTGCCGTCTGTACCACAACAAGACCTTTTCTTGCCTCATCACAAGCTGAGAAGGTGAACTCGGAAAGACCATTAAATCCACCCATATTACCTGATACAATATCGAGAGCATTATAGCCTATTTCAAGTATAGCCGTACCTTCGCCAATTGCGGTAATGTTCAGCCAGTTATTTTTTGCGTTGCCGTTGCCGCTTGTTACGGGCACAACGCTGATTATATCCGAGCCTGAGAGGATATTGTATGTAAAATCAGGCTCAATCATTTTGTTCATTGTGTCATTGTTAATGATCTGCCAAATCCTGTATGCACGAAGTTTAAAGGTCTCATCCTTTGAGAGCACAAGTCTTTGCTGTCCGTTTATATTAAGAAGCAAGCTATCATCACCACGGGAACCGAATGTACTTGTTTTGTCATATGCTATCTTGGCATCGGGAGCAGCATCTTCGTCGCTCCAGGAAACTTTCTTTTCACTTCCGCTTATATATCCTGCTTTTGTGATTTTCCCCTCACAGAATACTCTGTAAGAATAGGCATCACTTCCCGAAGATACGTGGAAATAATATGTTTTTGTTCCATCTTCTTCATCCTTTATTTCAAGTGGAGTAAGTTCCATAACATTATAATTTTTATTCTGATAAAAAGCTTTTGCTCCAGCATAGCTGGGGACATTTAACTTAAATGCACTTTTATAACTAAGTTCTACGGATGTTTCATATACATCTGCTTTGTCTGCCGAAATTGCCTTGTTATCTGCCTGAGTAGTTGAATATACCGATGCAATATCACCGATAGGTTTTGCGTAGAAAGTGTAAAGTCTATCGTTGCCCGTCGCTGCAAGGAAGAATGTATAATACAAAATTCCATCTTCATCTGTGCCGTTTGCACCGACAGTTGCAAAATTTCCCTCTTTGTCAGTTACTTCAATTACGGCTTGCTGTGACGTAATATAACTTCCGTTTGCTTGTGTTGGGATAAACGCGTGAATCTCTCTGAAAGAAACAGATGAATTTTCCGACGCAGGAATGGACATACCACCAAGCGATACACCGTCCCTCTTTGCACGAACACTTATTGTGTCAATGTTTTCAGGCACCTTTACGGTATAGAGAACAAAACCATTTGCATTTTCACCGATTTGGCTTTCAAGCGCATCACCCAAAATGTCAACCCGTGTTTCATATCCGTTTGTTATATAAAATTCAGGTGTGATACCCTCGGGAATTAAAACAGTTGTATCGTATGTAGCAGTTGAATTTGAAACAGTCAACATTACGGTGTATGTGTCCGTTGATGTCTCTTTACCATCATCCGCTGTAAACACAAGCACATATTCACCGCCAAGTGTGGGGGCGAAGCTGTAATTTGCATCGGCATTTACAATACTTCCCCCATCAATCTGAACTTTATATGAAAGGGCATCCCCGTCTTCATCTGCAAAAATTTCATTAAGATTTACATTATAAGGTGATCCTGCAACCGTTCCTGCTGCTACAGACGAAGATACTCCGTTTGCAAGAGACGGCAATTCATTTTTCACTTTGTAGTTTACTGTGTATGTATCGTAAGTGTTAGTTGTTGCACTGGGAACGAGGTTGTAAAAATATACTTTCTGTGTACCTGCACCTTTTGAAAGTGTAGTGTTATAAATATTTGTTCTGTTGTTCCACGCTTTGTTGCTACTAGAGCCTGTCGCTCCGTTTTTAGGTGTTACATACGGAAGTCCGGAAGCATTTTGTGTAAGGGAAAACTCTGCTGTCACCTTTCCTGAAATATTATAGTCCTTTGGAAGAACAACATTGATTTCTTTGTCATTTATTGAAAGCTCCGCATTCTCAAGTGGGTTTCCGTCTGCATCCTTAAAATCTACATAATCAAGCGAACCATTGCTTGTTTCAGCACTGATTTTCACTCGGTTTAAGGGAACCGGTTCCGGTTCAATATCCGGTTCTTGTTCGCCATCATCCTCATCACCAACGGTAACAAAACAAATAGGTGCTACAATCGGCACTTCAGAACACGACATAGTATCAATGGCAAATCCGCTTGCGGAAACAATGTATTCTCCGGGTGTATCAAAGGAAAGAGTAACCTTTCCGTCATCGTCTGTTGTTTTACCCAAAGTTTCAAGGGTTCCGTCTGCCTTTACAATAGAAATTTCTGCTCCCGGAATTGTAATAAGAGACATCATTTCAGGAGTAGGGGTCCCCGGCTCATACCAAAATCTTTCCATTGCCTGATAACCTTTTAAGGTTAATTCAAATTCCTCACCTGTGCCAACAGACACGCTTTGGACATCAAAATACGATGCATAGTCACTAAGGTTATAAGGATCGGCATAATTATAGAAAAGAATTGTTTCGCCTTCTGTTAAAACATATTCGTTTATAGCATAACCATCTGACATTTCGCCAATCGGAAGCTTGCCGTCAACCGAGAAGCCAACACTTCCCTCGACACCAAACATTCCGGTTATGTAGCTTGATTCACCGATAATTGAAGAAGCATCACCATAGGCCTCTATATGTGCTGCAACAACAGCATCAAGAGCGGTAATTTCACCTTCCTCAGCACCGTGGTCAACGCCGCCTACCTCATAGCCGGGTTCTGCATTATAAAACCCATAATCTTCAGCTATCCCTTCGGGAACGACTAATTCCCGGGGCATAAAAATAAATTC
>JAFYXN010000014.1 GCA_017546145.1 Clostridia bacterium | reverse complement strand
TTCGAATATTGTAGGAATAACTGATGTTACAGGAGCAATAACTGATAAATATTATCGCGGTGTAGGTTTGATTGCATCATATACTGATAGTCTGAACTATTACCAGACCAACGACCACGGCGATGTATCGGCTTGGGGCGATGTGACATATAATTATGATGCGTTTGGAAATCAAACCGCTGAAAGTAATGGAGAAAACCCATTCAGGTATACATCAGAAATTTTTGATGAAGAAACAGGGTTTATATATCTGAGAAACAGATATTACGACCCAAGTACAGGCAGATTTATCAACGAAGACCCCATAAGAGACGGGCTTAATTGGTATGTGTATTGTGGGAATAATCCTGTTATGTTTGTGGACCCGTGGGGACTATTGAGAGGTCCAGATTATAACAAATATGGACAGTGGAGCGAAAATCCTGATGCAGATGATTTTGGTGTAGACTCTGCAAAATATAAAATGTTAGTTTCTCTTACAAATATTTGGAATAATGTTGATGATGCAACAAGAGAAGATGTAGCTAAAATAGCACAAGATTTGAGGAATGCAGATGTTGATAATATCAATCGCATTATGTTGTTGAATGACAGTTCGGGAGCTAGTAATATGGGGCATGTAGCAGTGTTGCTCTTAAACGAAAATGATAATGGATTTATTTTCAGTTATTATTCAACCGTTGCGGATATATCATCTATTGCAGGAGTTAGAGGTGAGATGAGATTTAATGTGTTAACAGCGGATGAATGGAACGCCTTATTATATAAGCATAAAAGCGTGGACTTGCTTTCATCGGAAGGGGATATACCTCAGGAAAAATTTGATAGAAATTTATACCTTACTGTTAATAATACTTATGGATTGAATGCATTTGAAAAAGGCGTTGACACATTTGTTAATCCTGGAACATATTATTTGTTGGGTAAAAATTGCGATGCTGTAGCTCAAGAAATAGTTGTAGCGGGAGGAAAAGGTTATTTTAGGCTGGGTGCTCCTAATTTATCTTTTGAAGTTACAAGAAGGTTCCATACAGGGCAATAACTATTAAAATTCTAAGGTAAGGTAAATAGTATTATGAAAAATTTTAAAAAGAATATATCGTTGTATGTTGTTTTTGGGGTAGAGTTTTTTTATGTGCTACTATGCCTATATAGAAAAATGGAAATAGTAGAAAGCGTGGAGTTTGTCGCTATTCATGTGTTTTTTTTAGCAATAGGATTACCAGTCTTTTTACTGAAATGGAAAAAAATGTTAGTAATAGCGTGCCAATGGTTGAATTTATTTGGTATTTGATAATCATAGCAATTGATATGTCTGCACATGTCATACATGTTGTTGGTCTTTATATAATACCAAATACTAAATTTGATGGTTTAGGAAATGCTGTTATCCAGTTATCGTGTATTTTTTCTGTTTTAGTTATAAGTATTGGACAAATTATTTCAATAATAGTAAAAAAGAAAAAGTAGACAACACAAACACAACACAGGAGCCATTTGGGGACGTACATTTTTTGGCACGGGTTATACCTATGACATAAGACAGGGGGACGGTTCTGCTGTCTTGTTAAGGGGGACGGGAGAACCGTCCCCTTGTCCTCCCCTTGTCCTCCAAACGGCAACCAGACAACAAAGGCTGTTATGTCGAGTGCGGTCTATGACGGAGCAGGTGCAGGACACACAGTTTCAGGTGACACAAACGAATATATTGCAATTTATGACTACAACTGCTATAATCAACTTACAGGTGTTGATACCAACGGCGTGGTATCAACCTATGCATACCTGCCTGACGGAATGAGACTTAGCAAGACGGTAGGCACAGACACCACAACCTTTGTGTATGACGGTGCAAACATTGTTGAAGAGATAACGGCAAATGGCACAAACAAATACTACCGTGGCATTGAAATCATCAAGAATGACGATAATCTGTATTACCTCTATAGCGGTCAGGGCGATGTTGCAATACTCACAGACAATGCAGGTAATATTGTTGCGAATTACATCTTTGACGCTTATGGTAACACCGACAGCGAGAATAACGTTTACAATCCATTTGGTTACCGAGGAGAGTATTCCGACGCAGAGAGCGGACTTATTTATCTCCGTGCAAGAATGTATGACCCAAGTACAGGACGCTTTATCAACGAAGACCCAGTAAGAGATGGGCTTAATTGGTATGTTTATTGTGGTGGTAATCCTGTTAATCGAATTGATCCTTTCGGTACAAATTGGTTCACTGATGGGATTAGGGCACTGTTTAATGCACAGTACGAAATGGAAATGGCAAAGTATAAAGCAACGGATGAAGCTCAAAAAAATATTCAAAGAGACATTTGGGAGTTAGGTGCTCAAAAATATTTACGAGAACAAAAGGGTTATTTTACATCAGCGTGGATGTTAGAACATTCATTAACAGATAAACCAAGCGATATTTGGCGGGGGAATGATTCTAGAATTGCATATTTAATCAATAATGATAGCGCTTATTTATCAAAACTTGATGAGGCAATTAAATCGTCAAAAAATGGAAAAATTGACGAAGATTTAAAAGGTATACAGTTCAATACTGGTGATTTGTATTATTCAATTCATAAATCTACAATACATGTTGATGGATATATGCAAAGTAACGGAAAATGGATTATTCACGCTAAAATGACGGATACATATGATTTTACCGAAATACAATCATTTATGGATGATAATGGTGGCTGGTCAACACAAGCAGGGATAGGAACTGTAGCAAATGATGTAGCAGTGGTATCTCAGTTTTTGGGAGCAATTAATCCATATAAAGTTACCGTGGAATTTTACACAACGAGGTGAAATGTATGAAGAGGCATAAACTTCTAATTTGGATATTTGTTTGCGTTAGCATTATAACAAGCATACTGTTTACCAATAGATATAAAATAAATAATCAGATATTGATATGGATAGATAAAAGGTTGGATTATGAACGTTCATTAAATGTTGGGGACGAGTTTAACAAAGTAGTTTGGGGCGATTTAAAAGACAGAGGGACGGTTCTGCTGTCTTGTTAAGGGGGACGTGAAAAGACAGGGGGACGGTTCTGTTGTGCGATAACTAAACGCATGAGAACTGTTCCCTGTTTATTGTTTCTGTTTTTTGCTGAAAGCTTTTGTTGTTTTTGAAATAACAACATGGGGTTTTGATTACAGTATTTCTTCCAGATAAAATCCTTCGTGCACAGGAATGTGTTCAATCAGCTTTGCAAACATGGTAAACTCTCCAACAAATCCGCTGAATTGTCCGGACTCTGCAAATGCGCAGCTTTGTGCAAGTGAGATTTCGATTTGCTCCATATCGTTGGATTCAATGGTTGCGGATGCCCAGATGCGGTGCTTTTCCCAAATTTTTTCTATGTTTTTAAGCTTTAGAAGTATTTCAGTCCAATTTTCGTCTGACATTAGGTCTTTTATGGCATCGCATTCTGCAATTATTTTTTTTGCCATGCTGCTCATAATATATGAATGTACACCAAGAAGAATACACAGAATAACTAATATTGCAACGGCTATCCAAACGACTTTCATCTGTTTTTCATTTTCCTTTCGTTTGTAATAATTACAACCTCCCCGGCTTTGTCTGCGGTCATGCAAAAGACCTCACGGGCGTGGGAGATTTTTTTTGTTTTAAGTTGTTTTTGAAGCCAGTTGTGGTCATAGCCAAGCCTGCTGAGATTGTTGGCGTTGATGTTGCCGTTGTCTATTATAATGTAGCTAAGCTGAGCAGCAGGCGCGGAAAGACCTGCATCTGAAAGCGAGACGGTACGGTGTTCGGTTTTTGGTATGACGCTTACATTTCCGTTTGTTTCCATTATCACAAAGTCTACCTCCGAAAGGCTGGTTGCGCCTGTGTTGCGTACACATTCCATCAGATCGTTAAGATTAAAACGTTGTTTCTTCATTTCTTTTTGGTTGATAATCCCTTTTTCGTAAAAAACGCTGGGTGTGCCGTAGAATAGCTTTCTTGCAGAAAAGCTTTTGTACGCACTGAATGATAAAAGAACTTCAAGTATAAGCAGAAGGAATATTACTACAAGGCTGTTGACCAGCGATTGAGAGGTGTCCTGAATCGGGAGTGCTGCGACTTCGGAAATTACAATGGTTACAACCAGCTCGGACGGCTCAAGCTCGCCTATCTGGCGCTTCCCCAAGAGCCTGAGTGTTAAAACTACAAAAAAATACATTATTACGGTGCGTATGAAAGTCGTAAACACAAAAAAACCCCCTTGCTTTATGTTTTAAAATAGTATCTCCGAAAAAAGAAAAAATATGTAGGTCAGGCACATAAAGGAAGGCTGCTGCATATACTGAAAAAGAATAAAAAACAGGGAGTGGTTGTATATGGCGGAAAACAATTCGGGAACAGGTATGCTGATTGTTCAGGTATACACAGCAGACCAGGCGTTGCCGCTTGCGGATGCAAACGTACTGATAACAAAGAACTCAGGGTCGGGTGAGGAACTTGTCAGAGTTCTTAAAACAGACCGAAGCGGAAGGACTCAGCCCATAAGCCTTGCGGCTCCGCCTGCGGCAAATTCGCTTGACCCTGAAAACGGCGGAGCAAGGTTTTTTAATTATAATATAAGGGTTGATTATCCGGGATATTACACAATGGAAAACCTGAACGTGCCGATTTTTGAAGGTCAGACCTCAATTCAGCCGGTTGCAATGATTCCGTTGCCTGCAGATGAGGAACGCGGAAAGAAAATCACTGTGGTGGAGGATGAACCCCGTGACCTTGATGCGTAAATCTGATATTTTGAAAGGACGGTGGAAAATTTGGTAGGAACGCCTTACATACCTGAGAGCATAACCGTGCATCTTGGACCTCCTGATTCGGATGCAGAAAATGTTACGGTAAGCTTTTCGGATTACATAAAGAACGTGGCATCAAGTGAGATATATCCGACTTGGCCCGAAAATGCATTACGTGCAAACATCTATGCGCAGATTTCGTATGCTTTAAACCGGGTTTATACAGAGTATTACAGAGCAAGAGGTTATGATTTTGACATAACCAATTCCACGGCGTATGACCAGTCGTTTGTCAGAAACCGTGATGTGTTTGAAAACGTAAGCCGGATTGTAGATGAGATATTTAATGATTATATAAGGCGGCAGGGGTTTGTTGAGCCTTTGTTTGCTGCATTCTGTGACGGGCGTGAGGTCACGTGTGACGGGCTTTCGCAGTGGGGAAGCGTTACGCTTGCAAATGAGGGGTATACCCCCTATGAGATACTGACTAACTATTATGGTAACGATATTGATATTGTTCAGGATGCGCCTATTCAGAATATTATGCAGTCATATCCGGGACAGGTGCTTGAAATAGGCAGCTCGGGGCAGGCGGTAAGGACGCTGCAGGTGCAGCTTAACAGAATTTCAAGGGATTATCCGTTAATCCCCAAAATATCTCAGACGGACGGCGTGTTTGGGGTTGAAACAGAGAACGCGGTAAGAGAGTTTCAGAAGATATTCAATCTTGCACAGGACGGACGTGTGGGAAAGGCAACATGGTATAAAATAAAATCAATATTTGTTGCGGTTGCCAACCTTGCAGAATTAAATTCTGAGGGGATACGCCTTGCTGATGTGCCAAAGCAGTTTGTGACCGAGATAAGACCGGGTGATACAGGAAATCCTGTACGAGTAATACAGTATTATCTTTCTATCATTGCGGTGTATAACAATGCGATACCTGCACCGGCTATTGACGGCATATACGGAGGCGGAACTGAAGCTGCTGTAAGGGCGTTTCAAAGTGCTTACGGGTTGGAGCCGACAGGAATTGTTAACGAGGCAACATGGAACCGAATTGCAGAAGTCTATTTAGGGATTCTGGCGCAAAATCCACCGCAGTTTTTTGTGTCTGAAAGTATTCCGTATCCCGGTCAGCCTCTTGTTCTTGGCAGCAGCGGTGACGCGGTCAGAACCCTGCAGGAGCGGCTTTCGTATATTTCTGAACAAAACAGCAGTATTCTTCCTGTCGAGCCAACCGGATATTTCGGCGAGCAAACTGTTGCGTCGGTAAATTCGTTTCTTGCATTTGAAGGATTGCCGCAAAAGGGGTTTGTCGGACCGGGGGCGTGGCAGCTTATAGAAGAGGAATATTTAAATCTAAGAGGCGGAGATGCCAAAACCGAAGGGCAAAGCCCCGGTTCTGCCGTGAAAGGAGAGTAAATTTTGAACGGTCAGGTAAGCAATATAAACAATACTCATGTGAGAAACCGTGAATATACTTCACGGCGTGACAATGCCGCAAATGTATACGAGCTTCAGGAGTACCTAAGATATATATCAAGATATATGAAGGACATTCCAAGGGTCAACCCTGATGGGATTTACGGGACGGAAACCGTAAATGCTGTAAAGGCATTTCAAAAGAAAACCGGACTTCCTGCAACGGGCGAGGCGGACTTTGAAACCTGGACCAGAATAGTTGAGGTATATGATGATTTGGTAAGACAGCACAGGCTTCCGAACCTTGTTTCGGTGTATCCGCTTGAAGTGCCGCATCTTAAAGAGGGGGACAATTTTGAGGAAATTTATATGTTGCAGATTATGCTGCGCCGTATTGCGAAGCTGTTTAAAAATATAACAATGCCTGAACTTACAGGCGTGTATGATGAAAAGACGCGTGAGGCGGTGCGTGATTTCAGCAGACTTTACGGCAAAGAAAGCTCGGGCACTGTTGACAGAGAACTTTGGAATATTCTTACGGATACATATAATGCATTTACCGCCAACGGTTGACAAAATTTTAAGGGTTTGATACAATAACTGGGAATCGGAGGAAAAACAAAATGAGAATGAGACGAAAAAAGCACAGGGAGGAACGCCTCGAAAGCTGTGCAGATATTATGATAAAGGATATATTTGAATATAAGGAGGATATGCGCAGGGCATTTGACCAAAACAGACCGCTGCATCTTGAAATAGGCTGCGGAAAGGGCGGGTTTATAAGTACTCTTGCAGAGCTGAATCCGGATATAAATTATATTGCTTTTGAAAAGAACTTGGATGTATTGGTGCTGGCAATGGAAAAGGTGTGTGAGAAGGGTCTTGACAATGTAAGATTTGTTGCGGGTGATGCAGAGGCTTTGGGACAACTTGATGAACAGTACAGTGCTGAACGAATCTATATAAACTTCTGTGACCCGTGGCATAAATGGGGGCACAGAAAAAGACGCCTGACCCATGAGAGGTATCTGGCAATTTATGAACGGCTTATGCCAAAGGGCGGCGAGATACACTTCAAAACGGACAATGCTCCGCTTTTTGAGTTCTCACTTAATTCGTTTTCGGATTATGGTATGAAATTAAAAAACATTACCCTCGATTTGCATAACAGCAAATTTGAAGGTAATGTTATGACCGAATATGAAAAGCTGTTTTCTGAAAAAGGTCAGCCCATATACAGATGCGAAGCACTCTTTACCCAACGGTCAGACGAGGGGTCAGAAAGATAAGAAGAAGCATTGCCGCCTGTGCAACTATGTAGGACACGAAGTCATAGCCGCTTGTCAGCATAGGCTCCAAAAATCTTGTGGGAAGAAACAGCCACATATACATAAAGAATCTTTTTGAGTACAAAAACGCTGAGATTGCTGTATATATTGCATAGCTTGACAGCGTAGGAACAAAAAATTCTGCGGCTGTAAAGGAATCCAGATACAGCTTTGACCAGCTTTTGAAAACCATAAATAAAAACAAAAGCAACGATGCAAGATTAAGCACAAAGCATACAAATGCATTTGGCAACGCGGAGTCTCTGTATATCATAAGCGAAAAGATTACTGAACATATTATTCCGAACATAAATGTTTTAAGTGTTTCAAAAAATGCTTTGCGGATAATATACATTATAAAAACCTTCCTTATTTTTAATTAAGGTAAAAACTTTTAAAATAGTTTTATACCCTCATATTTTAACATAAGAATAAAAAAGATGCAAGTAAAATTTAAAGGATAAGGCTGATAATACAAAAAATTTTAAAAAACTGTTGACAGGAAATAAATAGTGTGATAAAATACACAAAGTAAAGCAGAAGGTCCGCTTCTCCCCTCAGCTTATGGCAAAAGGGTCAAAAGATTTTGATTTTTTGGGTGCGGAGCTTTATGCTTGCGCACCTTTTATCTTTTTTTGGATAGCGGTGCAGACTGTTTCGGAGGTGTTTAGGTATAGCTAAGCAGGAGTTAATGATTAACGAGGAAATCAAGGACAAAGAGGTTCGCCTTATAGGCCCTGACGGCGCACAGCTGGGTGTTGTTTCTGCAAAGGAAGCACTTGCAATGGCTGATGAGCATAATCTGGACCTTGTAAAAATTGCGCCCCAGGCAAAACCGCCTGTTTGCAGAATCATGGATTACGGCAAGCACAAGTTTGAGCTGGCAAAGCGTGAGAAAGAGGCAAAGAAAAATCAAAAGGTTATCGCAATAAAAGAGGTTCGGCTCAGCCCGAATATTGATGACCATGATTTCAATACCAAAGTTAATCAAGGCATTAAGTTTTTAAAAGCCGGGGACAAGGTTAAGGTTTCGGTTCGTTTCAGAGGTCGCGAGATTACGCACAGTGCAAACGGCAAGGAACTCTTGCTCAAGGTTAAGGATGCAATGGCTGAATACGGTGTCGTTGAAAAGGACATCAAGATGGAAGGCCGCAGCATGGCTATGTTTGTATCACCAAAGAAAGCATAAAGCGGTTCGCAATATGGACAAAAGCTTTCAAAAGTTTATTTATGGAAGGAGAATAAAAGATGCCTAAAATTAAGACACACAAAGGCTCTGCAAAACGTTTCGGCGTTACAAAGAACGGAAAAATCAAAAGAGGTAAGGCTTACAGAAGCCACATTCTCAATAAGAAATCAACAAAGAGAAAAAGAAAGCTCAGAAAGGGCGGCTATCTTGCAACAGCAAATGCTGCTACAATCAAGAGCATGATTCCTTACAAATAAGGGATAACGCTTCGCAATTGTTGAGGCACAGCGAAAAGCTGAATGACAATGCACACAAAGTGCTGAGATTTTACAGGCGGAGTGATTTTCCGCAGATTTGTTTAGATGAAAGGAGTCTTTAGACATGGCAAGAGTTAAAGGTGCTGTGAACACCAGAAAAAGACATAAGAAAATATTGAAATTAGCTAAAGGATACAGAGGCGCAAAGAGTAAGCTTTTCAGAACTGCTAATCAGGCAGTTATGAAGTCGCTCACTTATGCATACCGCGACAGAAAGCAAAAGAAGAGAAACTTCAGACAGCTTTGGATTGCTCGTATAAACGCAGCAACAAGAGCAAACGGTATGAGCTACAGCGTATTTATGAACGGTCTCAAGAAGAATGGCATTGAGATTAACAGAAAGATGCTTGCAGAGATTGCAGTATCTGACCCCGCAGCTTTTGCAAAGCTGGTTGAAAAGGTAAAATAAGGAAATGCATCAGAAAAAGTTATACCACGTACGCGGTATAACTTTTTCGCACACTTAGAATATTTGCTTAGAGAACAAAAGACTGTAATTGACAAAATTTGCTGCTTGGAGGCTGCATAATTATGAAAGAAGAACAGATATACAATCCCGTCGCCGGGATAAATCAGATGATTACAGATATTGAGAGCTTTGTAAACCCGATGATTTTTAGATTGCAACCGGTAATCAGGCTTATGGGCATGATAAATATATATTTGGTTATTGCTGCGTTTTCTGCGCTTTTGTGCTATCTGATTTTTATAAGAAAGCACAGCATAAGATTGAAGCTGAGAGATCACCGTACATATATATTTGCCGGTGTTATGATTGGAATATATGCGTTTTTAACAGAAACTCCCATAAAACTCGGCCCGTACATAAATCTTAATTTTGCACTTATTGCAATGCCTATTTTTGCAAAGAAGATGGGACCGCTTATGGCGTGTATATTTGGCGTGCTGCAGTATGGTACATCGTTTGTGATGCATTCGGGCGAAGCTTTCAGCTTAACTACCTTATTGCTTGCCGCAATGAGCGGTATGCTGTACGGAAGATTTTTGTATGCAAGAAAGACAACGTATATAAGGTGTTTGTATACAAAATTTATTGTAAATATGGTATGCAATGTTTTGTTTGTTCCAATGATTATGGGCGACAGCCTTACTATGGAACTGGCAAATGCAATTACAAAGAATATTGTTTCAAATATTGTTCTTGTTCCGCTTCAGGCGCTGTTGATTTATGCAGCTTTAAGTGCGTACAAGAAGGTTGAAATTGCTCTTTCAGAGGATTAGAGCAGGAGATAAACAAATGATAGAAAATATATCCTCAAAGGATAATAAAACACTAAAGCTGATAAGACAGCTTAAAAAGAAAAACGGCAGGACAGATAACAGAAAATTTATTGCTGAGGGAATAAAAATGGTCAGGGAAGCACTTGTGTATGTTCCCCAAGACCTCTGTTGCGTGGTAGCAAGTAACGAACTTTTCGCAAAAGAGCCGGGGCTTATTAAAAGCTGTGATGCGGCGTGCGGACGCGTATATCTGGTGCCTGAATTTGTGTTTGATGAGTTGTCAGATACCGATACACCACAGGGTGTTCTGGCTGTTATAAATTGGAAGGACAAACAGTTTAATGCCGGCGAAGGTGAACGCCGGATTGTAATTTTAGACGGCATTTCCGAGCCGGGGAATATGGGAACCATAATACGGACAGCTGAGGCAATTGGCTATGACGGTATTTATCTTATGAAGGGCTGCACGGATATTTATGCTCCCAAAACCGTTAGGTCGACCATGGGTTCAATTTTTCGTATGAATTTTAAAGGCGGATGTACAGCCTCGGACATTGATGAACTAAAAGAACTTGGTTTCACCGTGATTGCAACTACCCCAAGCGGGGATATTGCTCTGGAGGAATACAAATCCCCTGAAAAGTGTGCGATAATAATTGGCAATGAGGCGCATGGCGTGTCACACGAGGTTATGGAAAAATCGGATGCAGGTGTGAAAATTACCATGGACGGAATGGCGGAGTCTCTCAATGCCGCGGTTGCAGCAGGGATTGTAATGCACTGGATAAATTTAAAGTAGAAACTGAAAGATAAAGATATGGATGTTTTATATGAGATGTGGCTTCATGCCATCTGTGATTTTAAGCCCGAGCTTGTAGCAAAGATTGCACCAATGTTTGAAAAGAAAAGCGAAACATTTTCATCTCCTGAGACGGATTTGTTTATGCTGAGGGATATAGGGATTTCAGGCGAGTTCGCAAGGCGGTTTACCGAGCCGGAGTTTTTTAAGAGGGCAACGGACATAGTTGAATATTGTCAAAATAGTGAAATTCGTATAATAACCCGTGAGTCTGAGGAGTATCCTAAGTACCTTCTGAATACAGAATGTGCACCCAGACTTCTTTTTGCCAAAGGCGAATATTTGGATGTTAATGACAAAATATCGGTTTCGGTTGTTGGGTGCAGAAAGCCAACCGATCAGGGCAAAGTGATTGCACGGGGACTTGGTAGAAACTTGGCAGAGAACGGAATAGTTTCTGTTAGCGGAATGGCAGAGGGAATAGACGCGGAGATGCATTGGGGAACAATCGAAAGCGGTGGCAAAACCATTGCTGTTCTTGCAGGGAGTGTAGATAAAATTTATCCCAAATCCAATGAAAAGCTGTACTATGAAATTCTGAAAAACGGTACGGTTATTTCGGAAAGACCGCCGGGGACTGTTACCAAGAAGTATTTTTATCATCAGCGGAACAGAATAATAATAGGAATAACCCGAGGCACGGTTTTTGTTGAGGGTAAAGAGTGCAGCGGTACGTCAATTACGGCAAGACTTGCAACCGAGAATAACAGAGATGTGTTTGCTGTTCCGGGGAATCCGTTAAACTGGCAGTCAGAGATTGCCAACCGCCTTATATCAGAGGGCGCGGTTGTGGTGAATAACCTTGATACTCCTGCCGAATACTACAAAAAACAATATCCTGAGCTTTTTAAAAGTATTGGAACAAGGAGGATACCTGACGTCGGAGCGAAAGAACATTTTATGAACGGTGATGAGCATATTCTGAATTATCTGACAGAAAAGGGTGTTTCGGTTGGAATTGATGAAATTGCCGAAGAACTTGGCGTGCAAATAAATGTTTTGAGCGGAAGACTGACAATACTTTGTATAAAAGGGTATATAAGACAGGAAAGCGGAAACAGATATATTATAGTAAAAAAATAGAAGCGGAGGCTGACAGATGGCAACAACGACAGCAAAAGAAACGAAAAGCAAGAAAAAGAATCTTGTTATCGTTGAGTCGCCTGCTAAGGCAAAAACAATCAAGAAGTATCTTGGTTCAAAATATGAGGTTACTGCGTCTATGGGACATTTGCGTGACCTTCCCAAAAGCCAGCTGGGTGTTGATTTGGAAAATGATTTTGAACCTAAATATATAACAATACGCGGTAAAGGCGATTTGATTTCAAAGCTGAAGAAGGATGCAAAAAATTCCGACAAGGTTTATCTTGCAACTGACCCTGACCGCGAAGGCGAGGCTATTTCGTGGCATTTGGCGGCGTTGTTGGACGTTGACCCAAGCAGTAAGTGCCGTATTACGTTTAATGAAATTACGAAAACGGCAGTAAAGGACGCAATCTCAAAGCCGCGTGCAATTGACGGCGATTTGGTTGACGCTCAACAGGCGCGCAGAGTTCTGGACAGAATTGTGGGTTACCAGTTAAGCCCGTTGCTTTGGAAAAAAGTGAAAAAAGGTCTCAGCGCCGGCAGAGTTCAGTCGGTTGCAACAAAATTAATTGTAGACAGAGAACGCGAAATTGAGGCGTTTTGTGAAGAAGAATACTGGACAATTGATGTAAAGCTTACCAACGAAAAGGGAAAGCTTCCGCTTGTTGCCAAGTTTTACGGAAAGTCCGCAAAGAGCAAAATGAAGCTCCCTGACGAAAAAACAGTACAGAGCATTGTTGAAGACCTGAAAAAGTCCACGTATATGGTTGACGGTGTTACCCGTGGAGAGAAAAAGAGGTATCCTGCACCTCCGTTTACGACAAGTACCCTTCAGCAGGAGGCAGCGCGCAAGCTGGGATTTACTGCAAAACGAACAATGGCAACAGCGCAGCAGCTGTATGAAGGTATTGATATTAAAGGCAGCGGCAGCGTTGGACTTATCACATATATGAGAACGGACTCGCTCAGAATTTCGGCAGAAGCAATTTCTGAATGCAGAAGTTATATAGGTGATGCGTTTGGCAAAAGCTATGTGCCGGCAAAACCTAAATTCTACAAGTCAAAGCGAAACGCTCAGGATGCTCACGAGGCAATCCGTCCTACATCAATGGCGTTTGACCCTGAAAAGATTAAGGATTCGCTCAAAACCGACCAGTATAAATTATATAAGCTTATATGGAACAGATTTTTGGCAAGCCAGATGCCAGATGCGGTGTTTGATACAGTTCAGGCGGATATAAAAAGCGATAAATATATCCTCAAGACAACAGGTTCAAATGTTAAGTTTGACGGTTTTATGGCTGTGTATGTTGAAGGCAAGGACATTGTTGAAGAAAAGGAAGGCAAAATTCCTCAGATAGAGGAAGGTCAGACCCTTTTGTTTAAGGATATTGAGCCACTTCAGCACTTTACTCAGCCTCCGGCAAGATATACCGAAGCGTCTTTGATTAAAACAATGGAGGAAGACGGTATCGGCAGACCAAGCACCTATGCTCCGACGATTACAACCATAACGGGGCGCGGATATGTTGCCCGTGAGGGGAAATCTCTTTATCCTACAGAGCTGGGAACAATCGTTACAAAGCTTATGGAAGATTATTTTGCCAGTATTGTCGACGTTGAGTTTACTGCCAACATGGAGGAAAAGCTTGACTGCATAGAAGACGGTGACAAGCAGTGGAAGGAAATAATCCGCGACTTTTATGACCCGTTTGCCAAGACGCTTAAGGACGCTGAGGACGCAATAGGCAAAATCGAGGTTAAGGACGAGGTTTCAGATGTTCAGTGCGAAAAGTGCGGAAGAATGATGGTATACAAGCAGGGCAGGTTTGGCAAATTTCTTGCTTGTCCCGGATACCCCGAGTGCAAAAACACAAAGACAATTGCAGAGGAAATAGACGCACCATGCCCCAATTGCGGCGGCAAGGTTCAGGTAAGAAAGTCCAAAAAAGGTGTTAAGTATTACACCTGCGAAAATGGAACAGACTGCTTGCTTTCGTGGGATGAGCCGACATCCATCAAATGCCCCGAATGCGGAGGAACTATTATGAAAAAACGCCCATTCCGCGGCAAGGGAGCAATTAAATATGTGTGCTTCAATGAAAATTGTAAGTTTGAAGAGCTTATGTCAAAATCAAAACTGAAAAAATAAACCTGAGGGGATATTAAAATAGTCCGGACAGCAAAAAGACAGGAAAATCAAAGAATATTAATAAAAAGCTATTATAAGAAAAATCGCATATCAATGCGATTTTTCTGTTTTAATAATCTTTTTGCTGCATACGTCCCTCGCCTCTCGGTAGAAGTCGAGAAATGTCAAATGCCATAAGGTTTAAAACCATAAATTTTGTGTAATGCTACTATCGTCCTCTGTGGCAAGCGGCGAAGCCACTTTACTCTATAAATTGTAAAAATATGTAATAAAAAGAGTAAAACAGCAGAAAATGGGAGAATTTCTAAAGATTAAATGTGAAAGAATTGTAAAAAATCTACAAATAAACTTGCATTATTGACAAATTTGCGTTATAATAAACGAGAATATTATTATGTATAATTATGACTTTTTACAAAAAGCGTTTAAATAAGGTATATACGGAGGTACTTTATATGCAAAACAGAATTTTTCAGAATGCTTGCAATCAGCTGAAAAAGGACATTCACAGAAAGATAGGAATTATGGACGAAAACGGTTACATAATTGCCTGCAGCGATGAGTCAAAGGTTGGCTATCAGAAGGAGGCTGTCATTACTCATTTTGAAATGAGCAATGAGGATTATGCAGGCGGCGGATATATTTTTCGTAAGATTGAAACATACAACAAAAATATCTATGTGGTATTCTGTGAGGGTGAGGATGAGATAGCACGCGGCTTTGCTGTGTTTCTTGCAGCACATTTTTCAACAATAAAGCAGTATTATGATGAAAAATATGACCGCAACAGCTTTATAAAAAATATCATTCTGGACAATATTCTGCCCAGTGATGTTTTGTACAAGACCCGCGAACTGAAGCTTTCGGTTGAGTCTGAGAGAGTGGTTTTCCTTGTCCGCTCGCACAAGACAGTTGAGGTATCGCTTGTTGATGTGCTCCAGAACATATTCCCTGATGCTGCAAAGGATTTTATTATTCGCATAGATGACCGTGATGTTGCGGTTGTGCGTGAAGTGAAGTCCGGCTCAGACATGGACGATGTATACAAGCTTGCACAGGAACTTCATGACACAGTGGCATCTGAAGCAATGGTTAAAGTCTCCGTTGGTATATCCACCATTGTTGAAACTATTCAGGAACTTGCAAGAGCATACCGCGAGGCAAGAATTGCACTTGAAGTGGGCAAGGTGTTTGACACAGAGAAAAATATTATAAGCTATGACAATTTAGGTATTGGAAGGCTTATATACCAGCTTCCCACAACTCTTTGCGAGCTGTTCCTTAATGAGGTTTTCAAAAAGGAATCTATCACTGTGTTGGACAGCGAAACTATCTACACAATCCAGAAGTTCTTTGAAAATAACCTGAATGTTTCAGAAACCTCCAGAAAGCTTTTTGTACACAGAAACACTTTGGTTTACCGTCTTGACAAGATAAAGAAGCTTACAGGTCTTGACCTGCGTGAATTTGATGATGCTATTATCTTTAAGGTTGCAATGATGGTTAATAAATATCTTACATCCGAGCCTACAAGACTTTAACAAAGACAAATCGCATTCTGTTTGTAGGCAGAAAGGCTATAGGAATTATTATGATTGAATTTAAGAATGTGTCCAAAACCTACGAAGACACAGGCGTTAAGGCTTTGGACGATGTTTCGTTTTTTATAGATAAAGGAGAGTTTGTGTTTTTGGTGGGGCCTTCGGGTGCCGGAAAATCCACATTGACCAAGCTCCTTATCAAGGAGGAAACTCCAAATTCGGGAGAGATTACAGTAAATGGGTTTGACCTTAATTCTTTGCCCAAAAACAAGGTGCCGTACCTTCGCAGAAGTATAGGTATGGTGTTTCAGGACTTTCGTCTTCTTCCAAACAAAACCGTGTACGAGAATGTTGCGTTTGCAATGCAGGTTATCGGCGCATCAAGAAGTGAGATAAGGCGAAATGTTCCAAACGTGTTGTCATTGGTGGGGCTTGCACACAAAGCAAGAATGAAGCCGGGTCAGCTCTCTGGCGGTGAACAACAGAGGGTTTCGCTTGCAAGAGCGTTGGTAAATAAACCACCGGTAATTATTGCGGACGAGCCTACAGGCAATCTTGACCCTGATACTGCAAACGAGATTATGCACCTTCTTACCGAAATTAACAAAAGAGGAACAACCATGATTGTTGCAACTCATGCAAAAAACTTTGTTGACGAGATGCAAAAAAGAGTTCTTGCGATTGAAAACGGTATTTTGGTCAGAGACGAAGAAGAAGGGGCTTACGGTTATGATATTTAGAAATGTAAAGTATTTTTTTGCACAAGGCATAAAAGGACTTCTTGCAAACAGCCTTATGACACTTGCATCTGTCGGAATTGTTATTGCCTCTCTGGTTATATTTGGGGTGTTTGTTCTGTTTGGAATGAATATCAACAGCATTGGCGAGCAAATCAAAGAGCAGTGCGAAATTAATGTGTACATGCCAAATGACATGAACCGTGATGATGTTCGTGCGATAGGCAGCGCACTGGGCGAGCTTGAGTATGTAAAAGAAGCGAAGCTTTATACAAAAGAGGAACGCCTTCAGAACTATAAAGAGGGTATACACCATGATCAGGCAGAGGTTATCAGCACCCTTGAAGAGGACAACCCGTTGAGAGATGCATATATCCTATCGCTGACCGATGTGCGTATGGCAAATGAAGTGGCAGCACAGGCAGCAAAAATCGAAGGGGTTGAAGAAGTTACAAACCGACAGGACCTTATCCGCTCAATCCTTTCTATAACCAATACGGTAAAGCACGTAAGTGTTTGGCTGCTTTTGGTGCTGGCGGCGATTTCGGTCTTTATTATTTCAAATACAATTAAGCTTGGAATGTTTTCAAGACGTAAAGAAATAAATATAATGAAGTTTGTGGGCGCAACTGACTGGTTTATCAGATGGCCGTTTATAATTGAGGGTATGCTGCTTGGTGCAGTTGGTGCTGTGATTGCGGCATTTATCGTTATGTTTGGCTATGGCTCTGTTTTTGGCAATGTGCAGGAATTTATGGGCAATATAACTCTTCTTGGTGCGTCAGAGGTTATAAATGTTGTTATTATAGGCTTCCTTATAATGGGAATAGGAATTGGCATGGCAGGAAGTGCTATGTCTATAAGAAAGCATCTTCATGTATAGATTGGGGTGGGATTCTTGAGCAGAAAAACTGTCAGATGGATTTCGATTGTTATAGCTGTTATATTTATTTTGGGAACGGTTTCGTCAATTATATTTGAAATGGCGTATGCTTCGTCCACACAGCAAAAAATAAACCAGCAGCAGCAAAAAAAGAACGATGCGCAGAAAAAGATTACCGAGGCTAACTCAAAAAAGGCAAAGACTCTTGCTGAAAAGGAACGCCTTGAAAAAGAAGCGGGTGAGCTTCAGACACAGATTGAAGCTTTGGACAAAAAAATTGCTGATACCAAGGCAAGCCTTGCTGAGGAAGAAGTAAAGCTCAGCGAAGCAACCGAAAAAGCAAATGCAAAGTACGATGTTTTCCAGCAGCGGTTCAGAGTGATGTGTGAGCAAGGCGATGTAAGCTATCTTGAGATGCTTTTGTCGGCAAAAAGCTTTAGTGATTTCGTTGACAAGACGGAAATAATGAAAGAAATTTCAGAGTATGATAAGGCTGTTTTTGACGAAATGGAAGAAGCACGTCAGCAGATTGAAAAGTCCCGCGACGAGATTGCGGCGCTTAAAGAAACTCAGGAAAATTCAGCAAAGGATTTGGCAAGTCAGAAACAGGCATTGGTAAACAAGCAGCAGGAACAGTCAAATTACATAAAAGAGCTTGAAAAAGACACCGCGGCATATCAAAGAATTATAGACGAGGCAGATGCCGCTATGGCAAGCCTCAGAGCACAGGTTTCAGGGTCACTCAGTAAGTCTTCGGGCGGCAAACAGTATGTAGGCGGCGAGTTCGCATGGCCTACGCCAAGCTGCTATTACATAACATCGCATTTTTCACCCAGAAGAAAGAATCCGGTAACAGGTGTGTATAAACGCCATACCGGAACCGATATAGGGGCGGCATACGGTGCGGCTATTGTTGCGGCAAACGCCGGCACGGTAACGCTTGCGGGCTGGAACTCCGGCTACGGCAACTGTGTTATTATTGACCATGGCGGCGGCAAAGCTACTCTTTATGCACACATGAGTGCTTACAGTGTGTCTGCGGGTCAGTCGGTTTCAAAGGGACAAAGAATCGGCTCGGTTGGTTCAACAGGAAACTCAACAGGACCGCATCTGCATTTTGAAGTATTGATTAACGGTTCGGCAGTTGATCCGATGCAGTTCTTTTAAAATATAATTTTCGGTGATTAAATTGTAGTCACCTGCATAAGATATTATGCAGGTGACTGTATGTTTTGTTTGGGAAGGTTAGCGTATATGTATATAAAAAAATCTGTATTAATCATTTGTGCGGCAGTGCTTATAATGGCGGTATCGATAGGGACAATAATGATTGTTAATCCCTTTGGTGCTTTGCAGTTTGATGACCTTATAAAGTTTAATACAGGGGTTGCAGTTCTTAACCGTTATTATTATGAAGATGTGGACAGCGACCTTTTGCTTGACGGAGCTTTAGCCGGGGTTTCCTACAGCGTTGAGGACCCGTATACAGTTTATATGGACAAGGAAACGGCGGAAAGCTTCATGGAAAGTGTGGAGTCTGATGACTATACCGGTGTTGGTCTTTATATTTCAAATGACAGTGAGGATAACCGCGTGACGGTTGTTTCGCCGCTGTCGGGCTCGCCGGCTGAAAAAGCAGGCTTGGTTTCGGGTGACAAAATACTTGAGGTTGACGGCACTTCTGTGCTGGGTGAAAACATTGATGAGGTTGCGGCAAAAATGAAGGGCAAAGAGGGCACCGATGTAAAACTCAAGGTGCTGAAAAAAAGCTCGGGCGAAACGGTTGAAATTACCATTACACGTGCTACCATAAAGCGCGAGACGGTTACTTCAAAAATGATAGACGATAAAATCGGATATATACAGGTTACACAGTTTGGGGTAAACACATTCACCGAGTTTGCCGAGGCGTTTAACGGCTTGCTTGAAAAGAATATGCGAAAAGTTGTAATAGACCTCAGAAATAACCCCGGCGGATATGTGGATGTTGCGGTAAGAATTGCAGACAGCTTTTTGGACGGTGACAAGGAGATTGTATATACTCTTGACAAATACGGCAAAAAACGTGACTATACCGCAACCGAGGGAATAAGCAAGCTTCCGATAGTTCTTCTTACAAACGGCGGAAGCGCAAGCGCAAGTGAGATTCTTGTCGGAGCACTAAAGGACTATGACCTTGCAACGGTTGTGGGTGAAAAAACCTTTGGTAAGGGGGTAACGCAAATCCCCTATGAATTTTTTGACGGAAGTATAATGAAAATTACAGATTCAAGATACTATACACCGAGCGGTGCGTGCATAGACAAACAGGGGATAGAGCCTGATGTAACAGTTAAAATGAGCGATGAAAAGTATTCAAGGCTTTCAGAACTGACGCCAATGGAAGATGAACAACTGAAAAAAGCCATAGAAATTTTGCAAAGCAAATAAAATACCGGCATACTTGCCGAAGCGGAGGAAAACGGTGCTCATACACATTGTTACCGAAGCAAAAGAAAAAAATAAAGCTCCGCTTTTTAGCAGGCTTTTTAAAAGAATTACAACAGAAGAACTGAGGGTTAGTTCAAATCCGTTTGACGCACTTGTGCATGTTTTGCCATATTCAGAAAAGCAGCTTGAACAAATGGACACAAGGCGACTTTTAAGACTTGTGAAAAAGGTCTGCTTAAAACTGGAAAGGCATAATGCAAATAGAATAGTAGCGTCAAAACCACTAAAGGCTATATTTTTAAATAAACAAATAAATTTTAAAAATATAGATGATGAGCAAGTTAGACGAACATTCTTCAAGCTTGTTCCTGAAGGCATCCGAAGGACTGCCCGGATGTGCAACATAAATTTGCTTGATGCAGCAATCTGTATAAGTGATACCAAAATGGATAGAATAAGTGAGTATCTGATACGGGAGCTGTGTTATGATATAAAAAAGCTGACGCTTTGTACTAATAATACAGCGGCGGCAAGAGCGTTTTGTGAAGACTTTTTTGAAGAAACCGGATTTTCGGTTTCGGTGTGCGCCACGCCTGTAAGAAGTCCGGATATTCTTATTGATGTGGATGATTATAATGTCTGTGTAGGCAAAGACCTCTTTTTTGCAGACTTTGATTTGGGCTATGATTTTAACGGATACCGGATAAGCCATGCAGATGCCGCGGCGTGTATTAAGACGGTTGATGTGTCACAGCTGAAATGTATATATGAATACAGCAAAAAAGGTTGACTTTGTGGAGCGCTTGTTATATAATATATAAATTGTATGTATAAAATTGACTGAATGTTTGCTTTATCAGCTCACGGTAAAGCCAGGGACGAAAATGGTATATTTGTGAGCAGGAGGTTTAAATTACATGGAAAATAAACAGATTATGCTGACAGACGAAGGTCTTCTTAAGCTTGAGCAGGAGTTGGAAATGCTGAAGACTCAGAAACGGCAGGAGGTTGCTGAAAAGATTAAGATTGCCAGAGGCTTTGGCGACTTATCAGAAAACTCTGAGTATGATGCTGCAAAAGAAGAGCAGGCTCAGGTTGAGGCAAGAATTGTTCAGTTGGAAAACATGCTGAAAAATGCTAAGGTTATAGATCAGGACGAGATTGACCTTAACAAGGTTAGCATTGGCACACGGGTAAAGGTTTATGATGAAGAGTTTGACGAGGAGCTGGAGTACAGTATCGTCGGTTCAACCGAAGCCGATCCGGATATGTTTAAAATATCAGACGAATCACCTGTGGGCAGAGCACTTATAGGAAAGAATATCGGAGAAACAGTTGATGTCGAAACTCCCGGCGGAGTTATTAAGCTTAAGATATTGAGCATTAGCAAATAGATAAACAGATAGGAGAATACAAATGAGCGAAAACAACAGACAAAATGAACAAATGCAGCAACAGGACATCGGCGAGCTCATGAAGGTCAGACGCGACAAGCTGGCTCAGCTGCAAGAGGAGGGAGAAAACCCCTTTGATGTAACAACCTATAATCAGGAATATCATACATCAGATATAATTGAAAACTTTGATGAGATGGAAGGTAAAAAGGTTAGCATCGCGGGACGTCTTATGTCAAAGCGTGTTATGGGTAAGGCTTCGTTTTTTGACCTTCGTGATAGATGTGGCAAGGTTCAGCTTTATGTTACGCGTGACGATATGGGCGAGGAAGTTTACAAGAAGTTCAAAAAGCTTGATATAGGTGACTTGGTGGGCGTTACAGGAGAAGTGTTCAGAACTCAAAAGGGCGAGATTTCTGTGCGGACAAACGCTTACACACTTCTCAGTAAGTCGCTTTTGCCGCTTCCTGAAAAGTTCCATGGACTTCGCGATACTGATTTAAGATACAGACAGCGTTATGTTGATTTGATTGTTAATCCTGAAGTTAAGCGTGCTTTTGAAATAAGAAGCAAAATTATAACAGCAATCCGCAATTATCTGGACAGCCGCGGTTATATGGAGGTTGATACTCCTATTCTCAACACCATTCCCGGTGGTGCTGCAGCGCGTCCGTTCATTACTCATCACAATACACTTGACATTGATATGTATATGAGAATTGCGCCCGAGCTTTATTTGAAGAGACTGATTGTCGGCGGATTTGAAAGAGTGTACGAGATGGGCAGACAGTTCCGAAATGAAGGCATGGATGTTAAGCACAATCCAGAGTTTACAACCATGGAGGTATATGAGGCATATACAGACTATGAGGGCATGATGAACCTTACCGAAAGCCTTATTTCAACAGTTGCGCAGGAAGTTCTTGGTACAACAAAGATTACATACCAGGGAACAGAGCTTGATTTGGCTCCCGGTTGGGCACGCATGACAATGATTGAATCAATTAAAAAGTTTGCAGATATTGATTTTGATGAAACAACAACCGACGCCGAGGCAGAGGCACTTGCAAAATCTGTTGGCATTGAGGTTGAAAAGGGAATGACTCGTGGCGAAATCATCAACCTTGCCTTTGAAGAAAAGGTTGAAGACAATCTTGTTCAGCCTACATTTATTTATGAATACCCTGTGGAGGTTTCTCCTCTTGCAAAAAGATACAAGAATAACCCTGCATTTACAGAGAGATTTGAGGTGTTCATCTTAGGCTGTGAATACGGAAACGCATTCAGCGAGCTGAACGACCCGATTGACCAGAAAGAACGTTTTATGAAGCAGGTTGAAAAGAGAGAAAAGGGCGACGAAGAGGCAAATATGATGGACGAGGATTTTGTTACTGCTCTGGAGTACGGAATGCCTCCCACCGGCGGTCTTGGTATAGGTATTGACAGACTTGTAATGCTTCTTACCGACAGTGCATCAATTCGCGATGTATTGCTCTTCCCCACAATGAAGCCGTTGGAAAAATAAAAGAGTTTAAACGAATAAAAGTCATATCATTTATTGGTATGGCTTTTTTATATTATAGGAAATTACTGCTTTTTTTTGTTGTGATTTTCTATATTACACAAAAGTGTACCTTAATTCCCTCGAAATTGAGGAGCAGGGGAGTTGAAGTGTTTAATCAAACACTTTTTTATAAAAACAATATAACGAAGCGGATTGATGGCTATACCAAAAAAGATAAATAAATGGCAATAACTTAACGATTTTGTATATTGATAAAAAAATACAGTATGTTATACTTTTCTTAATAATATTAGGAAGAGAGTTTTGTTCATGAAAAAAGTGCTTTTATCTGTTTTAATAATATTATCTCTGCATTTTGCGTTAGATTGTGTTTTTGCCGAAACGACAGTCTCTGAGGTTGCTGTAAGCTGGAATCCGTCGCTTGTTTTCCCTATTTATGAAACAGAAGAAAATTTTATATATACAGTTAACTGGGAAAATATCGGGAATGCAGAAAAAAGCATTAATGCTGCAATTTACAATTATAACGAAGAAAAGGTTTTTGAAAACACTTACTCTGTCTCTTCAGATGCTTCGTCGTATGAGTTTACTATCGAAAATACTTTAAGCCCCGGACACTATACGCTGATCGTTTCAGTTGATGATAAACAAGACGAAACGATGTTTGCAATTGTTCCGTCAAGCCGTCGGGATAGCAGCGAGCTTGGAATAGGAATCGCAAGTATGTCAATTACATCAAGCATTCCATATAAGAAAGATAATTTTGATGAGTATTTGGACACGATAAAGAAAGCGGGAATTTATTTCACAAGAGAATATGCAAATATGAATTCTTTTTTTCCTTTATATCGGGGGCTTGAGTCAGAAGAAAATAGACCTTTTGAATTGTGGCAGCTTGAAAGGTTTGATTATCTGGTAAACCGGGCAAACGAAAAGGGAATAAGATTAACACTTATGTATCAGCAAAGACAGCAGGAAGATGTAGAGATGGGCTTTACAACGGAAGGCTATAATATACCTGATGATTTGCTAAAATCATATAAGCTTGCCTATGAATTTGCAAAAAGATACGGTGGTAAGGCAGATATAATAGAGGTTTTTAACGAGGTATCAGGAAGTACTTTTCCTAAAGATACCGCAGATAAATATGCTGCATTCTTTAAAGCCTCTGCAATTGGAATAAAGGATGGACTAAACGAAACAGGTCAAACTGCAAGAATTTCGCCGTCCGCCATATCAAATTCTTCAGCCGATTATGATTATACCAAAAAATTATTAGAAAATGACATATCAGAATATTCGGATATTTTTAATAAGCATTACTACCATATAGGCTATACAGATCAGAACAATAATCAAAGAATCGGCATAAGCAAATATGATGAAAGGCTTATGAATTTGCTTAACGGGTATGGATTTGAGAACCGGGCTGTTGTTGTAACCGAGCAGGGGATGCATATTCCAAGAGGTGTCGATTTGGACGGAAACTACCTCTCGGAAATGACTTCTGAACAAGAAAAACTGCTTGCGCAATATGGACCGACATCCTTGATTGAAACTCTTGCAATGGGTGCTGATGAGGCAATATGGTGGATTAACGGAGCCTTTGAGGAGGGAATATATCTTTTAGGGAACATGACAAACAGCGGTGAGCCTTGCCGTGTGTACAGTTCCATTTCTGCAATGACCAATGCCCTCGGAAACGGAAAATATTACGGTAGTTTTAATAATATGCCAAGCAACATTGATGCTCATGTCTTTGTGGAGGGTTCAGACTCTATAGGTTGTTTCTGGTCAAATACAGTTGATACTGAAGTTTCAGTTCCCGTTCCCTCCGGATGCACATCAGCTACGCTGACTGATATTATGGGAAATGAAACTATAGTGTATCCGGACAACTTAACAAACATTGTTTCCTTGACAGCAACGAGGGATATTCAGTATTTAAGAATTAACACTAAATTTGATGACAACAATATAAACATTGCTTCAAAAAAGAGCATAACAGTATCCGATGACTTAACAAAGGCAGAACGCATTGTGCTTCAGCCAAGATTCAATGACCTCTCTTTCGAGAATGCAAAAAACAATGGATATGCAATTGACGCAAACGGAACAGAGTTTATTCTTCGTGTATATAATTTCAATGACACACCTGTAAACGGAAAGGTTAATATTGATGTAAGCAACGGATGGGTTTCATCCGTTGATATGCAGGAAGTAACCGTTGAGCCGATGGACTTTACGGATGTTACTGTTAAGGTTACACCTAAAAATGTTGTTAATAATACAAGTGCAAGAATAAGATTCAGCGGAGTTTTTGACGGGAATATCTGCTCCGACGCAATTTCTCATATAATTTGCAATGATACTCAGCTTGTTTCAGGGTATGACAAAGCTGAAAACTGGACAGCTAATTTTCAGGGATATGGCCAAAATAACACTGCTTTTTCGATGGAAGGTATCGGAGACGGAGTGATAAAATTCAATTACGAAATTCCGGACAGCAGTAAATGGGCATATCCGTATTTAACTGTCCCCGAAGATTTAGATTTTACAAAAGCTGATAGAATATGCTTTATGTTTAAGGCAAATCAGCCCGTTTCATCGGTCAGAGTTTATTTTGATGAGTATAAAACTGAATCTGCACAAAAGGGAGAAATGTATACAGCGGGCATTGTACCAACGGGATATGAGGATTGGCAATATGCAGAGATATTGTTTGATAATCTGTCGTTTTATCATTTCGAAGACAATTTGAAATTAGACCTTGACAATATTGAAAAAATTCAGATTGGATTTAATCTTCCATCGGATGCATCAAGTAATATTGAATTTTGTTTAAAAAATGTTATGCTTATGAACGGAGAAGGCGGAGCCCATTTTGATATTCCTTCAAAGGTGGGCGAGGTCAGCGAATGCCGCAAAGCTGAAAACTGGGCAGATAAACACAATACCTTTAGCTTTTCAAATGAACCCGACGGCTCAATAAAATTTGATTATGATCTTAATTACGATTGGGCTTATCCGAAGCTTACTATCCCTGAAGGACTACCTTTTTCAAGTGGAGACAGAATAGCTTTTAAGTTTAAGGGAAGTCAGACATTGTCGGCGGTTGGGCTTTTCATAGTTGAGGAATCCGGCGAAAGACATAGCTGCTTTATTACACCAACAGCAAGCACAGATTGGCAGTATGGCGAATTTTTATATGATGATTTTAAGGTTAGTGAAACTAATTATTATGTTGATGGAGTTTTGAATGTGGATAAAATCGCCCATATTGAAATTGGTTTTAATATTCCGGAGGGAGCCTCAAAAGAAATTGATTTTTATTTAAAGGATATTTCGATAAAAGCCGCAAACTCAGGAGATACCTTTATTCAAGGTGTCGGATTGGGAGATGCTGTGGATGGAATACAACCTTTTATAACAAGAGTTCAAAACTATAGAAGAGGAAAAGTAAGCGGTGAAATGATTATAATACTAAAGAACGAAAACGCGCTTCAGTATATGAGCGTGGTCCCTTGCGAGGTTGAAGCAAATTCCGCCGCATCCTTTTCAATAGATGTTCCTGTGGAAGTTGTAAATAAAGCAACTAAGGCTGAGCTTTATTTTTGGAATAAATTTGTTCCTGTTTCTGAAAAAAGCTGCACAGATTTCTGAAAAAGACCGGCAATCACGCAGAATAACCAAACAGAAACTATGTGAGTTTAATAAGGTATATACGGAATTTTTTGAAAGTTTTGAAGAAAATTGGTGCTCATTTGATGTTAATAGAATTACTACTAAAAACAATGAATAAGGGCTTGAAAAGCATAGAAAGATATGTTATAATTTCGGTAGCAAAAGCGTATGTTGTTTTCACGTCCCAAAGTAGTTAAAATATGATATTTATATATTTGAGCTGTTTCAAAATGGCGTCTGGCAACAAATGAGCTTTATTATCTTGCGTTGAAACTGGTAAAGAAAGCTTCCAAACAATCAAGCCGGTTAAAAATAAAACATCAGAAAAGGCAGGTCAAGCTTAAAAGAAAGGCGTACCTTTGGGTATATCAACCCATGAGAAAGAAGGACATTAAATGAGTATGATTTTTGAAAGAAAGCTCCCGATACCGATGGAGGTAAAGGAACAGTATCCTGTTACCGCAGAGCTTGAAAAGGTAATTGAAAAAAGAGCAAGTGAAATAAAAGATATTTTTACAGGCAAGTCAGACAGGCTTGCACTTATCATAGGCCCGTGTTCGGCAGATAATGAGGACAGTGTAATTGACTATATTTTAAGGCTCAGAAAGGTGCAGGAAAAGGTTGAAGACAAAATTCTGATTATTCCGCGTATTTATACAAATAAGCCAAGAACAACCGGCGACGGTTACAAGGGTATGCTTCACCAGCCGAATCCAAACGAAAAACCGGATATGTATAAGGGTATTGTTGCAATTCGAAAATTACATTTGCGTGCTCTTTCTGAAACAGGCTTTTCGTGTGCGGATGAGATGCTGTATCCTGAAAATTACAGATACCTCAGTGACCTTTTGGCGTATGTTGCAATCGGGGCACGCTCGGTTGAAAATCAGCAGCACAGACTTACCTCAAGCGGCCTTGATATTCCTGTGGGTATGAAAAATCCAACAAGCGGCGATATTTCGGTTATGATGAACTCAATTACTGCCGCACAGCACAAGCATACCTTTATATACAGAGGATGGGAGGTTCATTCTGAGGGTAATCCTTGTGCCCATGCAATCCTTCGCGGATACGTTAACAAACACGGTCAGTCGCTTCCCAATTATCACTATGAAGACCTTGTGCATCTTGCAGAAACTTATAGTCAGACAGACCTTGTAAACCCTGCTGTTATTATTGATACAAACCATGCCAACTCCGGCAAAAAATATCTTGAGCAAACAAGAATTGCAAAAGAGGTTCTTCACAGCTGCCGTCATGATGCTGATGTTAAAAAGCTGGTTAAGGGATTTATGATTGAAAGCTATATTGAAGACGGTGCGCAAAAAATAGGCGAGTGCATCTATGGTAAATCAATCACTGACCCCTGTTTGGGTTGGGAAAAGACCGAAAAGCTTATATATGATATGGCGGATTTACTTTAATGTTTATAAAGGAGCTGTCGCAAAATGCGGCAGCTCCTTTTGGGTGGACGCAAAATAGTGCAGATTGGACAAACTGAGTCCCGAAGCTGTATGCGGATACTGCGAGAGGCGAAGTTTGTTCAAAACGCAAAGTGTTTGTAATTGAAATTCGTTGTATAACAAATTTCCCCCTTGATTTTTGGTTCATTTTGGCCTTTGTATTCTTTAAAAATGGCTATATTAAGCCTTTTTTATGCTTTGCGTGGTCGGTGCATTTTACTACAGTCCCTTTTGCTATATACTCCCCTGTTTAGCGCAGTTTATATCTTTTGATTTAACTGTGATACAAAGGCGCTGCAGGTAAACTGTTAATTTACGTTATAAATACAACTTCGTACAGAACACTCCTTCGTTTTTTGCATAAAATGTAGTATCCTGCTTTTAGCAGGGTACAAAATGCAATAAGAAGGAGAATGACAGAATGAATCAGGAAGAATACAATGAAATGGAATTTGGAGGATGTGACGACCGTAAAGACGGATGTTCTACTGTAAATTATCAGTATGCAAACATCAGTGTTCCGATAGAAGTAAAGCCCAAAACCAGAGCAGGGGAGATAACAATAGAATGTTGTGACGAGCCTTGCATTGAATGCTGTGCAGGGGAATGCGGAAACAGCCTTGATATAGTTATCACCCAAAAAGTATGTATTAAAATACCCATTAAATATCAGATTGAAACTTGTGTGGGTGAAGAAAGCATAAGCTGTGAATAATCCTGAGCCGTACACGGCTGATGTGGCCTTGTACTGATTTTAAGAGAAATAAAGCAAAGCGGCTGTGGCAAGTTTGTCACAGCCGCTTTGCACAGAAGCAATCAATGAAATTTTGATTGTTCTTAATAACGTGATATTTGGATGAATAGTCAGGCTTTTATTTTTGACTATCAGATTTACAACAGATACATCTACTTTTAACAATATTCAATTCAGATGATGTTTTTACTTTGTAATTGAAAAAATAAGAGGAATAGTTATAACAGCAAGCAAATGAGAAATGACTGCCATACCTGCAGCAACAGAAGTATCCTTGCCGTAGGCACTTGGAATGACAATTGTATTTAATCCAAGCGGCATTGCTAAAGAACACAATCCGCAAATATAAATTGTTTGCGATATGTCAAAAAATGATACAGCAAATATAAAAATCAAAGGCATAAGAAGAAGCCTTACTATTGAAACCGTATATATTTTTATATCTGTAAAAGTTTTCTTCAGCGGAATAAACGATACTACTATTCCGGTCAAAATCATTGCTATCGGTGACATGCAGTCACCTGAAACATCTATAACTGAAACAACCCATTGAGGAAGAGGAATGCGCAACAATCCTATTATGATTCCTATGAGCATCGCAATAAACATAGGATTAACAAACGATTTCATGTTTTCTTTAATTGATTGTTTTTTCTCGCAATCCGCAATAAGAAGTTTTGGAACTCCCCAAAGATATATCAGCATCCACAAGGGCAAGGTAAAAATTAAATATTCAAAGAAAACATCAGGGAAAAGACTGCTTACTACTGCATTTCCCATAAACCCAAAATTTGAAAAAGATAAACCATAGGTATAAATTTTTTGTATGTATTTATCCTTGGTAACTGTTTTGGAAACCAAAATTGCAACAGGAATTGCAAGAAAAGCTATTATAAAGCTTATAGCCAAAAGTTTCCATGTTTCACTGATTCTTTCTATAGTAAAGTTTTCAATAAATGTTCCCATAACTAATGCAGGTATAAAAACTGTGTTTTCAAGTTTTGATAAAACAGTTGCTGAATTTTCAGGTAACACTTTGCACTTAACAAGTAGGTACCCTATAATTATAAGTCCAAAAAGAAAAGATGTCTGATTTAATGTAGCTAAAAAAATATTCATTCGCAATTACCGCCTATAAGCGATTTTCCCTCCTATTCTGTCGTTTTCTGAAATCAAAATAACTTTATTTTTTATATTAATATCTTATATTGTCCAACGCTGCATTTCTTAAAGAAATATGCTTTGAGTAATCATCATAATTAAATGAAGCAATTGTCAGCATAAGTGCATCAATTACGCAAAGATGTGCAACTCTGGCAGATACAGCTTCCACAGGATAATTTTTTTCATCTGCGTATACGGAAATCGAATAATCGCTTTCGTTATATAAAAAACTTTTTGTAAAGCTGGATAGGGCTATAGTTGTAGCGCCTGCTTGTTTTGCACAGCGCATTGTATCAACAACTGCTTTTGTCATTCCACTATGCGAAATGCCAAAAGCAACATCGCCCTCTTTCATGTTTTTTGCCATAACTCCCATTTGAAGAATGTCTGTATAAGCATATGCCTGAACATTGAGTTGAGAAAGGCGGTATGCTGCATCAACGGCAATTACGGAAGATGTACCTACACCAAAAACAAATATACGTTTTGCTAGTGCAAGTTTTTCTGCAATTGTCTTTACAGTTGAAAAATCAAGCATTTGATATGTGTTTTTAAGCGTATTTATACCGGAATTAAAAACCTTATTAAAAATTGTTTCTGGAGTATCTTTTTTATCAAAAGGAATGCTATTTTTACTGCAATCCTCCTGAGCCACTTCAGATGCCAAACAAATTTTTAACTTGGCATAACCTTCAACCCCTATCGATTTACACATACGATTAACCGCTGACGGAACCGTATCACAAGCACTTGCAAGCTCTTTCGCTGTCATATTCACACTTTTCTGGGGAAATTTCAAGATATAAGAAGCAATTTTTTGTTCTGTTTCCGTAAGATTATTAAATAAATTATGTATTTTAGCTATTATCATTTTTAATACCTCTTATGAAAATTAATTCTGAGTTAGACTGTTTTATTAGAATTATTTTCTATTGTATCATAGCGATTTAATCCTGTCAAGATTAATGCCCAAAAGACATAAAAAATCCTGCCTGAGCAAAGCGTATTTCGATGTTGGAAAAGCTTAGCTAAAAAATGTTGTGATTATTTGAAAATGTTCTTTTGTTTTTGAAAGTGTAAATCAGGATAATTTTATCTTGCTTTGGAAAGAATAGCTATATATTCTAAAAAAGAGAGGTATTTTTATGTTTAAGCACGAAAAAATGTTTATGCAACCTGTGGAAATTGAAAAGCCAAATCCCCAGTATGCTGCGCTGCTGCAGGAACAGCTTGGCGGAGGAAACGGAGAGCTTAAAGCCGCAATGCAGTATATGTCGCAGAGCTTCAGAATAAAAGACCCTGAAATAAAAGATTTGTTTCTGGATATTGCCGCAGAGGAATTGAGTCATTTGGAGATGATTTCACAGACAATAAATTTGCTTAACGGACACGATGTTGATGCCACAAAGGTACCGTGCGGTGAAATACAAACCCATGTTTTACTCGGTCTTAACCCCGGACTTATAAATGCGTCAGGATATTCGTGGACGGCGGATTATGTAACCGTTACCGGAGATTTATGTGCCGATTTGCTCTCTAATATTGCATCAGAGCAGAGGGCAAAGGTTGTATATGAATATCTTTACAGACAGATTGATGATAAAAAGGTAAGAGAGACCATTGATTTTCTTTTAAACCGCGAAGAAGCGCATAATGCAATGTTCAGAGAGGCGTTTAATAAAGTGCAGAATACAGGCTCAAATCAGGATTTTGGAACAACTAAGGCGGCAAAAATGTATTTTAGTATGTCAGAGCCGTCGCCCTCCAATTCGCCGTTTTCAAGTGTAGAGGGCAAAAACCCTTCTTTTGAATAGTTGTTAGTTGCTTCCAAATATTTAAAATGTCATTATATAATCCTCTGAGGCTGTGCATAATAAAGAATGAAAGGGGAGATATAAATGGAAGAAAAAGAAATAAAAAAAGACAATGACAAATGCTCAAAAAAGCTGACTGATGCCGGCAAGATAAAGGGCAAAATTGATGTTCATGATACTCGCGAGCGCAAGGACGGACCGGGCGGAAATTAAATAACAAAAAGGCATCCTTTTGGATGCCTTTGACCTTGCGCTAAATATTTTTATCCCTTATCAGCTTTAAAAATGCCTGTGCAGCCAAGGAGAGCGGGTTATGCTGTAAATATGCATAGCCAATGCTGCGCGGCGGCAAAGCCGGAGTAAGGTTCATCTGCCGGATTGTGCCCTTTTGCAAGGCTTCTTTTGAAAATTCTTTTACAACACATGAAACGCCAAGATGGATGGATGCAAAACGTATGAGCAAATCATGTGCCGCAATTTCAATTTGAGGTTTAAGGTCAATGTGTTTTTCTGCAAATTTTTTTTCAATGTATCTGCGTGATGATGAGTTTTTTTCAAGAAGGATAAGAGGCTCTTCGGCAATTTCGTTCCATGAATAACTCTGCTTTAGGGGATGCTCTGCTCCGCATACAAAAATATCGTGAATTTCCAGACAGGGCTCGATACATAATTCATTGTCTGTTACAGGAAGGTTGACAAAGGCAAGCTCTGCCTTGCCATCTTTTACAAGCTGAAGCATCTGATACGAATAAGAGTTTGCCATTTCGATTCTTATTTTTGGATAAATTTCGTGAAAATGCTCAAGATAAGGGAGAAGATAATGGCTTGTAATGGTATCGCCGGCTGCAATCACAAGTGAGCCGCTTTCAAGGTGGTGAAGCCGTGCAAGAAGCGTTTCACCCTGCTCTATCGCTTGCATGGCGCTTTCTATTTTCTGAAATAAAAGTGCGCCCTCTTTTGTCAAAGTCACACCTCGACGCGAGCGTATAAACAATTGAGTGCTTAAATCCTGTTCTAATTGGTGAATACATTGTGAAATAGCTGACTGCGAGATGTACAGGTGCTGTGCAGCAGTTGAAAACGATGAATAACGTGCGGTTTCATAAAAAATCCTATAATAATCAAGCTTTGTTTTCATATAAGCTCTCCTTATTACTGTTGTAAATTTTATATACTTTACTAATGGCTATAAATGTATTATAATAAGAGAGTAACAAAAAGTCAATAATCTGGAGGAACTTTTTATGGAAAGAAAAACCGGAACTATTTCAAGAGGTATTCGCTGTCCGATTATTCGTGAGGGCGATAATATGGTAGATATTGTTGTAAACAGCGTGATGGAGGCGTCGGCGGCAGATGGCTTTGAACTGCGTGACCGCGATGTTGTTGCAGTAACAGAATCAGTTGTTGCCCGCGCACAGGGAAATTATGTATCTGTTGATGCAATTGCAAAAGACGTAAAGGCAAAGCTTGGCGGAGAAACAATTGGTGTTATATTCCCCATTCTCAGCCGCAACCGTTTTGCGATTTGTCTGCGCGGTATAGCAAAGGGTGCAAAAAAGATTGTTCTTATGCTCAACTATCCCAGTGACGAGGTGGGAAATGCTCTTGTTTCGCTTGACCAGCTTGACGAAGCGGGAATTAACCCTTATTCTGACGTTCTGACCGAGGCGAAATATCGTGAGTTGTTTGGAGAGAATCCTCATCCCTTCACAGGTGTTGATTATATAAGCTATTACGGAGATCTTATTCGTTCGTGCGGCGCAGAGGCTGAAATTATTTTGGCAAATGACCCGCGTGTTATTCTTAACTATACAGACAGTGTGTTAAACTGTGATATTCACAGCCGTGCACGCACCAAACGTATCCTGAAGGCAGCAGGCGCAAAGCGTGTTGTTGGCTTGGATGATTTAATGACAGAGTCAGTGGACGGAAGCGGTTTTAATAAGAACTACGGCTTGCTTGGCTCTAATAAATCAACAGAGGATATGGTTAAGCTGTTCCCTCAGGAATGCTTTGAAATGGTTGATGCTATTCAGGCACAGTTTAAGGAACGCACAGGCAAAAAGCTTGAGGTAATGGTATACGGCGACGGAGCTTTCAGAGACCCTGTAGGAAAGATATGGGAGCTTGCTGACCCGGTTGTATCACCGGCGTATACTGACGGTCTGGAAGGAACTCCAAACGAACTTAAGCTCAAGTACCTTGCAGATAATGATTTTGCTGACCTTAAGGGCGAGGAACTGAAAAAGGCTATTGAAGCGGCAATTCGCGAAAAGGACGGTGACCTTGTCGGAAGCATGGCATCACAGGGAACAACACCGCGCCGCCTGACTGACCTTATTGGTTCGCTTTGCGACCTGACAAGCGGTTCAGGGGACAAGGGAACACCTATTGTTTTGGTTCAGGGATATTTTGATAATCTTACTGACTGATTTTAAATTAGTGATAAAAGTTGTCTGTGACAAAAATTCTGCCACAGACAACTTTTTTATCTTATAGGAAATTACTGCTTTTTTGTTGTAATTTCTATATTTGTACTATATTTATATTATAAAAATGTTTGTTTTGTGTATTGATTTAATGTTGATTATATGTTAAAATAGCTAAGTAAAAATTTAATACATTCACACAGAGTGTCGGTTATGCTGTAAAAGCGTGCCTGCAAGGCATAATTGATGGAAAGGGAATGGGGTGAGAATCCCCTGCGGTTAAACTGTCGGTGTGTGCATCGAAGTTTTTGTATCCGTCGGCGAAAGCCGGTCATTGGGAAACTGAGAAGGCAGGATGCAAAAATGCAGACTTATTAGTCTATATGATGCGAGTCACAAGACCTGCTTTGATGTTATCTCGTAAGTGATCATTTGCATAGAGATGATGTTTTCAGATTGAGGTGCTGAAATGTATGTTTCATGGCTTTGTCCCATATTCTTATCTGAATTGTGATTCATCACAGAAAAACTCAGCTGTGGTAATTTTTTGAAAGAAAAATTGCCGCAGTTTTTTTATTGCCTGCGGTAAGAAAACCGGAGGTGAAAAGGACAATAATAACAATTTGTATGAAATTGAGTTTTTAGATGAAAGGATGAATTAAATTGAAATTTAAAAAAATATTTAAAAGTTTTGGTGCTGTTCTATTAGCACTCACGATGGTTATGTCAATTCTGCCCGTGGGGGTTATGGCAGCAGACAGCATTACATTTTATGCCAGCGTGGTAAGAAACGGAGAGTTTGCAACCGGAAAAAACAACGAGACAATTGCATATGTTCCGGTTGCATTAGATAGTGAGTCGTCAACGATTGACGAAGCATTTACCTCTTTGCATGAGAACTATTACATAGACGGGGTAAGTGGTTATAGAACAACTGATATGGGTGTATACACCTCCGTCACGAAGTTTTGGGGTGTTGAATCTGAATATGTCAGCTATTATAATAACAACAACTATGCGATGGGCTTGACAGATATTGTTGAAGATGGAGCACATCTCGTTTTCTGGTTTTATCAGGATACCGCAGGATGGTCTGACACATACACGTTTTTTGATAAAACCACCGCTGCGATTGCCGATGGCAACACCTTGGATTTGACACTTACACAGGCAGGTTATTCAGGAAATTCTCCTTTAACCGGTGCAGTGATTACTGTAGATGGTAAAGAAGTTTCGGATAAAATAACCAATGCTGAGGGTGAGGTTTCTCTGTCATTTGAAAAGGGCGGTACGTATATTGTTTCTGCTAAGTACGCTAATTCCTATATCGTGCCTCCTGTTTGTATTGTTACTGTAACAGAAGAAGGAAAAGCTGATGCAGAGTATGTGGCAGAAGACAAAGAAGCATTAAATGTCACATACATTAACGGACAGAATCTCAATCTTCCAAAAACCGGCAAGAGCGGAAAAACCGAAATTGAATGGGCTTCTGATAGTGGCTGCGTAGATACTGATACAGGTGTGGTAACTATTCCCGATGAAGATACAACAGTCACCTTGATAGCTACAATCCGGTGCAATGATGCAACGGATAACAAAGAAATTACAATCAAAATCCCTGGTCGCTTGAGTATGGCAAAGGAAACTTTGAAAAACAAGATTCTTCAACCGATGGAATATACCAATGCCACAGATTCGGGATTCAAATACGACTCTGTGAAGGATGACACCAATATATTAGATTTGGTATGTGAAGTAATAAATGATGATTGTATTACTGTAGCGTTTGCTGAGAATTTTATTGCTACAGATATTATTGCGGCTGACGGCATTATTACTTATCATACGGATGAAGCAAAAGAAACCACCTTGCCTCTTACATTAACATATAATGGACAAAGTGAAGAGATAAATATAAGTGCTGTAATACCAAAGCACGCGCAGACCAAAGCAGAAGCCATAGACTCTATGAAAACAGCTATGCCGGGATATATGAAGGATGCTAAAGTGCTTAATGGCAACACTTCCTTAAATGAAGTGAAGACCACTCTTTTACTGCCCGGCGGCAAGAGTTCCGGTTTGTATATCACATGGGCTTCTGACAATGAAAGTATAATTAAAGTCACCGGAAATCCCAGCAGTTCTTCCTCTCATCCATCCGGCAGTAAATATGAGGTAAAGATTAATCGACCAAATGTTGGAGAATCGGACGTGACTGTTACTCTGACAGCAACACTCGTTTATAAAACAACCTCCATTATGTGTGGCGCAGGCCCTATGCCTGAAGAAACAGACAGACAGATTGCTTTTGATATAGTAGTTCCTGCTGTAACTAATGAAGAAATGCAGGTAATTTTGGACGGAGCTGCATCCAATATTAAGATTACAGATAAAAATGGTGCGGTCGCAGACCTGTCAAACATCAAGGACAATCTGTATTTTCCGTCTTATGAGGGCTACACTACCACATGGAGTACAAATCTGCCGATTACGATTCCCAATAAGGGCTATGACAAGTCAACAGTAACCCGCCCTGTTAACGAAAAAAATGCGACAGGAACAATAACTCTCACGCTCAGCAAGGGAGAAACAGGTATATCTAAGAGTTTTGATGCCACAGTGTTGGCATGGACAGAATCCGAACTGGACGAAGAACGTGCCAAGCTGCAAAAGGTAGCAGATGCCCTGACATTTGATGAAATAAAAAATAAGAACACAAATGCTTTGGCAGTTACTTCAAATATTTATTTGAGGCAAAATGCAAAGATTGATGGAGATAAAGTCACCTTCAATACTTACAATTCCGGTTCATATCCTTATCAAATTATGTGGACCATAACACCGGCGGGTGTAATCACATTTAATAATGGTACCGGGAAAGTAACAACACCTCTGCTTGATACGGAAATTAGCCTGAATGCGGAAGTTTCTTTGAAGACTTCCATTACAGGTGTGGAAGGTGTAAAGAAAACGATTAAAATTACCGTTTTGGGTTCTCGCATAGCGAATACCGCTGAATCTTTGGAAACTTTGCTGGACGGCATTGCGGCACAGACAACTTCTGCAACCAACTGGGAGTCATTTATGGCTATGGGTGCCTATGAGAAAGTGCGTCCTTTGGGTTCAAAACTTACTGATACCGCAAAACAAAATATGATTAACACTTCGCTTGGTAACATTTCTGCTGAAAATCCGGATGAGTCCGCATATTCTAAAGCAATTTTGGATATGCACAGTATTGGAATAAATCCCAAAGAGATGTATCCGGTAAACAGCAACACACCCGTTGATGCAGTTGCAAAACTAAACAGTGTTTCTCACTCAGCTGCAATCTGGACTACAGCCTACACCCTTCTTGCTTATCAGCAGGGTGACTACAGTACTGAAACAAAAGAAGCAGATGTTGTTACCGCACTTTTAGGTACACAGCTTGAGAATGGCGGTTGGGCCTCTTGGGAAACAGCAGAGGCAGATGCTACAGGTATGGCTATCTTGGCACTTGCTAAATATTATAATGGAAATGTTGATGTTAAGAACGCTGTCGATAAGGCAGTTTCATACCTTAGTGAAGTTCAGTTAGATAACGGTGGCTTTGGCGGAACATGGGGTGAGAATGCCAACAATTCTGCTTGTGTTATTATGGGTCTCAGCGCAATGGGAATAAATCCTGACACTGATATCCGTTTCATAAAGAATGGAAACAGTGTACTCGATCGTCTTTTGGATTTTGCATTAGAGAACAATAGCGGATTTGGGCTTAATGCCGGCGATACCACGATAAATGCGTACGCTACGCAGCAAGGTTTTCCTGCCCTTATTTCAGCATATCAGGTAATTAAAAACAGTACAGCCTATAATGTCTATGACTTTAGTAATAACACTCTATCCCTGGGTCGTGCCACAGGAACAGGTACAGTTACAACTCCGTCTGCTCCAAGCGGAGATAGTATCACTGTTACCTTAACCATCAAGTCCGATACCGGTTATTGGTTGAATAACAAGTCTGTTACTATATCAGGCACCGGTGCGACCGTATATCATGCTTTGATAGAAGCACTTGAAAACAGTGACATCACTCAGGTAGGTGCTGCAAACGGATATGTCAAGTCAATGACAAAGGGTGGGCGAACATTGGATGAATTTACCAATGGTAAAAATGCAGGATGGATGTATAAAGTAAATGGCACCCTGCCCAAGGTTGGGTTGACTGAATGCGGCATTGATGACGGGGATAAAATTGTTTGGTTCTACACAGATGACTGGACAACTGTTCCCGGTACAACGGGTTCCTTTGGAGGAAAAGATACTTCTCCTAAAAAAGAAACAACTGAGGAAGAAACTAAAAAGGAAGAGAACGAAGTTGTAGAAAAATCCGCTTTTATCGAAACTACATTTGCAGATGTTAAAAAAGATGATTGGCATTATGAATCTGTAAAATATGTGTATGAAAACAATCTTATGCAGGGTACAGGTAGCGGCTTTGAGCCTGAAAGCAAAATGTCAAGAGCTATGCTTGTAACGGTTCTTTACAGAATGGCAAACCCTGAAATGTCTGAAAACACACATAGCTTTGCAGATGTACCGCAAGGACAGTGGTACTCGGATGCGGTTGCTTGGGCTGCTTCAAGTGGAATTGTAAGCGGTATCAGCAAGACGGAGTTTGCTCCTGACAATGATATATCACGTGAGCAGATGGCGCTTATTATCTATCGCTTTGCAAAAATGCAGGGGTATGATGTGAGCGAAAAAGCCGACATTTCAGATTTTGAAGATACGAATGATGTAAGTGATTGGGCGATTGATGCGATTAAATGGGCAAATAAAACAGAACTTGTAAACGGCACAAGCCAAAACACTCTTTCGCCGAAAGCTACGGCAACCCGTGCACAGGTTGCGGCAATTCTTATGCGCTTTTGCAAGGGCGTAGCAAAATAACAAAATAATATTAATTGCGGACAGTCAGTTCTCAGAAACTGACTGCTCGCTTTTGCCGTTTTAATAAGGAGCAGTAAAAATGAAGAGATTTATATCAATACTTTTAACTTTGATGATTATTTTCAGCCTTTCATCGCAAGCATTTGCTTTTGATAAGGATAAAGTAGATGTTACTTTAGAAAGCGTTGGAAATTATTTATACGAAACAGTAAAAAAGCCTATTGTGGGTTCCATCGGCGGTGAATGGACAGTTTTAGGTCTTGCACGAAGTGATATGGATATTTCCGATGAATATTTTGAGAATTACTATCAGACGGTTACAAAATATGTTAAAGATTGCGGGGGTGTACTGCATAGTAAGAAATACACAGAATATTCAAGAGTGATAGTTGCTCTCACATCTATCGGTAAAAACCCTGCTGATGTTGCAGGCTACAATCTTTTAATACCGCTTGGAGATTATGAGAAAACAATATGGCAAGGAATAAACGGAGCTATATGGGCACTCATTGCACTTGACAGCGGAAACTATGATATGCCAAGCAATCCCGATGCAGAGGTTCAGGCAACAAGAGAAATGTATATAAATCATATTCTGGAAAAACAAACATCTGACGGTGGATGGGCATTATCAGGTGATATAGCCAATCCTGATGTTACCGGAATGGCACTTCAGGCACTTTCAAAATATCAGGATAATGCCAAGGTTAAGTCTGCGACAGAAAAAGCCCTTGACTGCTTATCGCGGATGCAGAAAGAAAACGGCGGATTTGAAGGCTTTGAAACAGAAAATTCCGAGAGCAGTGTTCAGGTTATAGTTGCCCTTTGCGAGCTCGATATTTCCGCCGGTGATGAACGCTTTGTAAAAAACGGAAAGTCTGTGATTGATAATCTTTTTTCGTACTATGATAACGGAAAAGGGTTTAAACATATACATGGCGGTCCTGCAAACTTAATGGCCACAGAACAATGTTTTTATGCCCTTGCTGCGTTAAAGCGTGTAAACGAAGGAAAGAACTCTCTTTTTGATATGAGTGACGCCAAAGAGCTTAGTGTTAGTTCAGGCACAGCAGGCCTTGAAGGGAAAAATGCAGACGTTCAGAAAATGAACATTTTAAATCCCGGAAAAACCTTTGCAGATATTGTTGGTCATAAAGATGCAATAGCTATTGAAGCACTTGCTTCAAGAGGAATTATAAATGGTAAGACGGAAAATAGTTTTGAACCAAACAGTACCATGACAAGAGCAGAATTTGCGACAATTATCGCAAGAGGTCTTGGGCTTCCTCAAAAAAGTAATACAATTTTCAAAGATGTAACAACAAGCGACTGGTTTTATGACTATGTGGGGACGGTATATTCTTATGGAATAATAAAAGGCATATCAGAAAATGAATTTAATCCAAACGGAGCAATCACTCGTGAAGAAGCGGCAGTAATGGTTACAAGGGCCGCAAAGCTCTGCGGAATAGATACTGAAATGGATGCACTTGCAACCCGTGATGTTTTGGCACAGTTTTTTGACTATGTTTTAAGCTCTGATTGGTCGCAAAACTCCCTTGCTTTTTGTTATAATGAAAAAATTCTTGATGACAGCGTTATGGATATAAAACCTTTCGATGCAGTTACAAGAGCAGAAATAGCATCTATGCTTTTTAATATGCTTTCTTTAGCAAAGCTTTTGTAAGGAGGAATCAGATGAGAAAACATAAAAACAAAATAATAGCAGGTGTTATGATTGCGATTCTTTTTACACTTATCTTTTGGTATGGCGGTGATGCACCGGAACTTCGCGGGTGTACTTCCGGTTCTGAAAACAGTGAAAATGAAGTAAAAATCAGCGAAACTTTAAGCATAGACGAAAAGTCTGTTGAAACAGACCATTTTTCAAAGACGGATAAAAAGACTTCCCAAGCAGAGGAGGGAAATGAAGAATATTCCAAAAAAAATGGAATGGAGATAAACGAAGATGCTGGCAAAGATACATACCCCACGAATCCTGCTCCCGAAGAAAAACCTATACCAATCGAGCCTGAAAATGCAGCGATTACAGACAAAGAGCTTACTTGCACCTTGTCTGTCAGTTGCAATACGATTTTACAAAACATCGGGTGGCTTGATAAAGAAAAGGTTGATTTTGTTCCAAAAGATGGTATAATATTTGCAGAAAGAACAATTGTATTTTATGAAGGCGAAAGTGTATTCAATGTGCTGGTTCGCGAGATGAAACGAAATAAGATACATTTGGAGTTTGAATACATACCAATGTATAATAGTGCTTACATCGAGGGTATAGGAAATCTCTATGAGTTTGATTGCGGAGAGCGTTCAGGTTGGATGTATAAGGTCAATGACTGGTTCCCCAATTACGGAAGCTCTCGGTATCAGCTTAAAGACGGTGACAAGATAGAGTGGGTCTATACCTGTGATTTGGGAAAAGATGTGGGCGGATATTATTCTGCAAGGAACGGTAACTAAAATGAGAGAATTTAAAACATATCATCCGATTGTGAATTTTGTGTATTTTGCATTTGTAATTGGTTTTTCTTGCTTTTTTATGCATCCTGCGTGTCTTTGTATTTCGATTGTGAGTGGATTTACATATTCCGTAATGCTGAAAGGTAAAAAAACGATTAAAACAAATTTAATATATATGCTCCCAATGCTTCTTGCGATGGCAATTATAAATCCTGCGTTCAACCATGAGGGGGTTACGATACTCAAATATTTGCCAAGCGGAAATCCCCTAACGTTAGAGTCAATTGTTTATGGACTTTGTGCTGCAACAATGATTTTAAGCGTCATCTGTCATTTTTCGTGCTATAATGAGGTTATGACAAGTGATAAGTTTATTTATCTGTTTGGAAAAATCATTCCGGCAATGTCGCTTATTATCTCTATGACGCTTCGCTTTGTACCCAAGTTTTCCGCACAGCTTAAAGTTGTCACAAATGCTCAAAGATGTATGGGACGTGATGTATCGACCGGAAGTATAGTAAGGCGTGCAAAACACGGACTTAATATCTTGTCGGTTATGACAACCTGGTCACTTGAAAATGCCATTGAAACGGCAGACAGTATGAAATCCCGTGGGTATGGTATTGCCGGAAGAACTGCGTTTTCAATATTTACATTTGATAAGCGGGATAAGAATGCGCTTGTTTGTATATTGTTTTTAGGAATGTATACTTTTCTCGGGAATTTAATGGGCGGAATGTATTTTAGTTTCTTCCCCTCTATAAAAGCGGCGGATGTTTCACCGTTTGGCATAAGCGTATTTTTAGCATATTTACTTCTTTGTATATATCCTGTAATAATTGAAGTTTGGGAGGTGAGAAGATGGAAAGCTTTAAGGTCGAAAATTTAAGCTTTGCTTATCCTGCCGGATGCGCTAGAGTGCTTAATAATATAAATTTTACGGTTAATCAGGGCGAATTTGTACTGGTATGCGGAAAATCCGGCTGCGGAAAGACCACGCTGTTAAGACTTTTAAAATCATCCTTAGCACCTTTTGGAGAGTTAGAAGGGAATATATATTTTAACGGCAGATTGCTTGAGGACTGCAATATAAAAGAAGAAGCATCAGAAATCGGTTTTGTAATGCAAAACCCCGATAATCAAATAGTGACCGACAAGGTTTGGCACGAGCTTGCATTTGGTCTTGAAAGTCTTGGCTATAAAACACCTGAAATCAGGACAAAGGTTTCGGAAATGGCGTCATTCTTCGGCATACAGACTTGGTTTTATAAAAAAGTGACAGAACTTTCGGGCGGTCAAAAACAGCTTTTAAATCTTGCGTCTGTAATGGTGATGCAGCCCTCTGCTTTGATTCTTGACGAGCCTACAAGTCAGCTTGACCCGATTGCCGCACAGGAATTTTTGAGAACTCTTGAAAAAATAAACCGTGAGCTTGGCACAACCATAATTCTCACCGAACACCGTTTGGAGGATGCCTTCCCCATAGCCGACAGAGTAATCGTTATGGATGAGGGCAAAATCATTGCGGATGAAACACCCAATGAAGTTGGTAAAATTCTTAGAAGTATCAATCACGATATGTATAAAGCACTTCCGACACCAATGAGGGTTCATGGCGAAGTTGAGAATTTTCTTTCATGTCCGTTAACGGTAAGAGAAGGCAGAACATGGCTTGAAGAATATTCAAGGGAGAATGTATTAAACCCCGACGTGATTCCAAAAGATACTTTAAAAGACAATGACGATATTGTAATCGAAATCAAAGATGCATGGTTCAGATACGAAAAAGACTTGCCGGATGTTGTAAAGGGCCTTAGTATGAGCGTCCGAAAGGCTGAGTTATTTTGCATTGTTGGCGGCAACGGCACCGGAAAGACAACAGCGCTTTCGCTTATATCGGGACTTAATACACCTTACAGAGGTGATGTGCTGATAAATGGGCAAAGCATTTTAAAAATTAAAAATCTGTATGACGGATTGCTTGGTGTTCTGCCGCAAAACCCTCAAAGCGTGTTTGTTAAAAAGACGGTTTATCTTGATTTGATGGAGATTTTATCCGAAAGAAAGCTCTCAAAAGAAGAAAAGGAGCAGAAACTACAGAATATTGCCGTCCTCTGCAGAATTGAGAAGCTTTTAGACAGCCATCCGTATGATTTGTCAGGGGGCGAACAACAAAGGGCTGCACTTGCTAAAATTCTTCTTATAGAACCTGAAATATTGCTTTTGGATGAGCCGACCAAGGGGATGGATGCTCATTTTAAAGAGGAATTTGCGGATATTTTAATGGGTTTGAAAGTAAACGGCGTTACGGTTGTTATGGTGTCGCACGACATTGAGTTTTGTGCAGAGTTTGCTGATAGATGTGCACTTGTTTTTGATGGAAGTATTACGTCGGCAGGCGCTCCAAGAGACTTTTTTAAGGGCAATAACTTTTATACTACTTCTGCAAACCGCATGGCAAGGACAAGCCTTCCGGATGCGGTTTTGACAGAGGATATAATACTTGCCTGCGGCGGTACAGTAAAAAAGAAAGCGAAACAGCCGCGCATTATTGAATTATATAAACCTGAAAAAGAAATAAAAAGACCAAAAGAAAAGATTAAAAAAATAAATGCTGCGAGAGTTGTCATAGGCAGTATTTTCACATTGCTTTTTGCTTTAACTTCTCTGACTTTTCTAACGGATGCCGGGATGCTTAATTTTGCAAAAATAGGCGCTTTAGGGTTAACTGCTTTCAGACTTGTTGCGGTAATTGAGATTGCGGTTAGCTTTCTTTGCTTCTTTCCGCAAAGGGATATAGGAATTGAAGTAATACAAGCTCCAAAATCGGACAGAAAGCTGACAAAAAGAACTCTTTTGGCAACATTCCTAATACTGCTTTTAATACCGCTTACTATCTATATTGGTGTTTTCTTTTTAGGCGACAGAAAGTATTATTTTATAAGTTTTCTTATAATACTTGAAACAATGCTACCGTTTTGTATGGTGTTTGAGTCAAGAAAACCCAAAGCAAGAGAACTTATAGTTATAAGTGTATTATGTGCTATTGCAGTTGCTGGAAGGGCGGCATTTTTTATGCTTCCCGAGTTCAAACCCGTTGTTGCTCTTGTGATTATTGCAGGGGTGTGCTTTGGCGGAGAAACGGGATTTTTGGTAGGTGCAGTTACCGGATTTGTGTCAAACTTTTTTTTCGGACAAGGGCCGTGGACGCCGTGGCAGATGTTTGCCTTTGGTATTATAGGGTTTATTGCCGGCATTCTTTTCAGAAAAGGATTCCTTAGAAAAACAAAGGTGTCGCTTTGCGTTTTTGGCTTTTTAGCAACGCTTATAATTTATGGCGGCATTATGAATCCTGCATCGGTTATTATGTGGCAGAATAAAATTACTTGGGAAATGATTGCCGTGACTTATATTACGGGAATACCATTGGATTTAATACATGCATTTTCAACTTCCTTTTTCCTTTGGTTTATTTCTGAACCTATGACAGACAAGCTTGAAAGAATTAAAGTTAAATACGGATTGCTTCGATAAATAAACATCTGTCTTGTTTAATGCAAAGTGTCAAATATCCAACCAAAGAAGGACACCCGATGGGATGTCCTTCTTTGTCTTGACTTATCTCAATTGTGATACTCGCTTATTTATACCTGATTTTTTTGATACTGTTGAAAATTTAATCTATAATTAAGTTTATTTGCTTTTTATACAGAATATAATAGCAGATAAATTTAATTGTGATGAGTAGAATAATGCTTGTGCATCAGAAACAATACGAGGCGGATTAATTATGCCATTCAAAAAGGATTTTATGTGGGGTGCAGCTACTGCTTCGTATCAGATTGAAGGCGGTTGGAATGCAGATGGAAAAGGTTTTAGTATATGGGATGTTTTCACACACACTCCCGGTGAAATTTTAGAAAATCATACCGGTGATATTGCGTGCGATCATTATCATAGATTTAAAGAAGATGTTGCACTTATGAAACAACTCGGCATTAATGCCTATCGGTTTTCGATTAGTTGGTCCAGAATCTTCCCAAATGGCACCGGAAAAGTAAATGAAGCGGGAGTAAAGTTCTATTCTGATTTAATTGATGAATTGTTAAAAAATGGTATTGAACCTTTCATAACGTTGTTTCATTGGGATTATCCGTATGAACTATACAGAAAGGGTGCTTGGTTAAATGACGAAAGCGTAAATTGGTTTGCCGATTATGCAAAGTTTGTTGTTGAACAGTATTCTGACAGAGTATATCAGCAGGCAGGAGCCTACATCCTGATGCTCAACACAGGTCTACGAACAGGCGAACTCCTGGGATTACTAAACAGCGATATAGACTTAGAGAACAAAACAATGACAATAAGGCAGGCGGTAAAATTAGTCGACCAAAGAGATGGAACAAAGCTCATAGGAGGTAAGGTGAAAAAAGTAGGCAAAACAAAAACCTCCACAAGCAAACGCGTCGTGCCACTAAACAGCACGGCTATAGAAATGATACACGACCTGCGGAAAGAATTCTACTTCGGTGAAGACACACCGCTGGTGTGCGATGCCAACGGTGACTATGCGAATCCAACTAACCTGAGAAAGCGGCTATATAGGATAGAAGATGCTGCAGGAATAGAAACAAAAGGACTCCATGCATTCAGACACACCTTCGCCACCAAGCTAATCAACGGAACAAAGTGTGCTGACGGAAGCATAAAAACACTAAACATAAAAGCGGTAGCCGACATCCTCGGACACACCACTACCGAGATAACCGAAAGGTACTATGTAAAGAAGGATAGCTCAAGGCTGACCGGAATCACAGACGGATTCGAGATATGACGAAACAACCCCTCAGTCAAACCTTCGGTTTGCCAGCTCCCCTTACACAGGGGAGCCGAAAATACACCCTGAGAATTGAAACTCAGGGTGTCTCAAATTTTGATATACAGTAAGCAAAGAAAAACGGAATTTTATTTTGGACAAAAAAATTCTGTGAGAATTAAAAAATTCTCGCAGAATTGTTCTCTAAAAGCGAAATTGATAGAATTGACGAAATCAAGTGATGCTAAAATGATGATGTAGCAGACGGAACGCTCCGAAACAGATGCAACCGTATGCGAAATTGATGCTCAAAAATTTGATTTTGAAACACAAAAATTTTCAATGCTAAAAAAATAAGAAGTGGCTCAAACGCAGTGTTTGAGCCACTTTGTATGGCAGGGGTAGTAAGACTTCAGCAGTCTTGCACTTTCGTGCGACGACTCGCATCGATGTTGAAACGCTATGCGTTTCTGCCGTTTACAAAATGCTTCCGCATTTTGCAATCCTACGCCACCGATATGCCACCGGCATATCGGCTTAACGCTCCGGCACGGACACGTTCCGCGCGCCGATGAGTTCAAGTCTCATTTCAGGCATACAAAAAAATACCGACACCGCAAAGCGGTATCGGTATTTTTGGCAGGGGTAGTAAGACTTGAACTCACGGCACGCGGTTTTGGAGACCGCTGCTCTACCAACTGAGCTATACCCCTGTATATAGAGTGCGTTTTCAGGTTATAGAAAAAGCACTCTTCTTGAGAATCAATGTTTGCTTACGCAAGCTTATTCATTTTAGCTGCGTACTGACCTTTTCTGCGAGCAGCTGTATTCTTATGAAGAATACCTTTTGCAACAGCCTGGTCTGTCTTCTTGATTACGTTTGCAAATGCAACAGAGGCATCATCCTTGCCCCCCTCAAGAGAAGCTTCAAACTTCTTGATAGCAGTCTTAAGCTGTGATTTAACCATCTGATTCTGAAGAGTTTTTGTAGCAATAACCTTAACTCTTTTTTTGGCTGATTTAATGTTAGGCATGATTTCACCTCCACTTTTAATCTATACGACCACAAGTCGCACATAATATACTAACATAACTTTAACTAAAATGCAAGCTTTTTTTTAAAATTATTTAAAATTTTTTTATTGCATTGACAATAAGCTTGTGTTTGTGTATAATTTTAAGGTGGATAATGGGTTAGTTTGAGCCATTTTCTATGCAAAAGATTAGATTTCAGTTTCAGAACAGGAGGAACTGCAGTGACAAAGATACCTGAAATTTTTGGAAAGTTTGTCTTTAACGAAACCGTTATGAAGGAAAGACTTCCCCACGATATTTACAAGGCTCTCAAAAAGACAATAAATGATGGAATAGGTCTTGACCGCGCTGTTGCGGATTGTATTGCCAGTGCAATGAAGGAATGGGCAATTGAAATGGGGGCGACTCACTTTACCCATTGGTTTCAGCCAATGACGGGAATCACTGCGGAAAAGCATGACAGCTTTATTACCCCGGCTCCCGGCGGAAATGTTATAATGGAGTTTTCCGGCAAGGAGCTTATTAAGGGTGAACCTGATGCGTCCAGTTTCCCATCAGGGGGGCTGCGTGCAACATTTGAGGCAAGAGGCTATACGGCGTGGGACCCCACTTCGTATGCATTTATTAAGGATGGCACCCTGTGCATTCCTACAGCTTTTTGTTCGTATGGCGGCGAGTCGCTTGACAAAAAGACTCCGCTTCTTCGTTCAATGGAGGCGGTAAGCCGTCAGGCAGTTCGCATTCTGAAGCTTTTTGGGAAAACGGAGGTCACGCGTGTTGTTCCTACTGTTGGTCCCGAACAGGAATACTTCCTTATAGACAAGGAAGTGTTTGAAAAAAGAAAGGACCTTATATACTGCGGAAGGACGCTTTTTGGTGCGCCTGCGCCAAAAGGTCAGGAACTTGAAGATCACTACTTCGGAAAGCTAAAACCAAGAGTTTCGGCTTATATGAAGGAGCTTGATGAAGAGCTCTGGAAGCTTGGTATTCTGGCAAAGACCAAACACAACGAGGCGGCACCTGCTCAGCACGAGCTGGCTCCAATATTTACAACAGTAAATATTGCAACTGACCATAATCAGCTTACAATGGAGATGATGAAGGTCGTAGCTGACCGCCACGGTATGACTTGTCTTTTGCATGAAAAACCGTTTGAAGGGGTAAACGGCAGCGGCAAGCATAACAACTGGTCGCTCACAACCAATAAGGGTGAAAATTTGTTTGAGCCTGGAAAATCTCCGCATGATAATGCACAGTTCCTTGTGTTCCTTTGTGCGGTTATGAGTGCCGTACATAAGCATCAGGATTTGCTCAGAATTTCTGCGGCAAGTGCAGGGAATGACCACCGTCTTGGCGGACACGAAGCTCCGCCCGCCATTATTTCACTTTTCCTCGGCTCAGAGCTTGCAGGTGTTCTTGAGGCAATCAAGGCGGACAGCGATTACGAGGGAACAGGCAAGCAGACAATGAAGGTAGGAGTAAGTGTTCTTCCTGAATTTCCTAAGGATTCTACCGACAGAAACCGCACGTCACCCTTTGCTTTCACAGGCAATAAGTTTGAGTTCCGCATGCTTGGGTCAAACGATTCTATTGCCTGCTCAAATATTATGCTTAACACAATGGTTGCGGACGAGCTGAGATTGTTTGCGGACGAGCTTGAAGGCGCAGATGACTTCCTTTCGGCAGTTCACGAGCTGGTAAGACGCAACATAAAAGAACACGACGCAATTATTTTTGACGGAAACGGATATTCGGGGGATTGGGTTAAGGAGGCTGAAAGACGCGGACTTTTAAATCTTGAATCCACTGTTGATGCGTTGCCTTATTACATCCGCCCTGAAAACATAGACATGTTTAAACGTCATGGGGTATACAACGAAACAGAAATGCGTGCACGCTATGAAATTCTTCTTGCTGAATATTCAAAGGTGGTAAATATCGAGGCTCTTACAATGGTTGATATGGTGAAGAAAGATTATACGCCTGCAATCAGCAATATTCAAAGAAACCTGTGTGAAACAATCTTAGCAAAACGCAATGTTTGCCCTGATATTCCGTTTGAGGCGGAAAAGCTTTCGCTGCAGAGAATTTCACAGCTTGCAGACAGAATTTTTGCGGCAAACGGCGAGCTTGATGATGCACTTAAAAATGTTCCGACTGGAACTGCACTTGAGGTTGCTGTATATTATCGTCGTGAGGTTGTTTCAAGAATGAAAACTCTTCGCGCTTTGGTGGACGAGATAGAAGCACACTCAGACCGCAATTTCTGGCCTGTGCCGTCTTATGGTGATATAATTTTCAGTATAAAATAATAATAACTCCGGTTGGATTTCCCAACCGGAGTTATTTAATAAACTAGTCTTCTTTTGCCTCGCTAAGGGCAGGAACGGGAGTTGCAGTCTTCAAAAGGTCACGGATTTCTGCAAGAAGCTCTTCCTGAGTGGGAGCTTTGGGGGCTTCCTCAATAACCTCAGGCTCAGGAGCTTTTTTAAGGCTTGCTGCCTTGCTGATTCCTTTAACAACCATAAAGATTGAAAAAGCAATAATCAAAAAGCTGATTATATTCTGAATAAATGTGCCATACAAGATTGCGGCTTCAGGCTTGGTTTCGGTAGCTTCGGAAAGGACAACCTTCAAAGCTGAAAAATCCATGCCTGCAGTAATAAATCCAAAAACAGGCATTATAATGTCTTTTACCAAAGAATTGACGATAGTGCTGAAAGCACCACCGACAACAACGCCGACTGCCATGTCGATTACATTGCCCTTAAAGGCAAATTTTTTAAATTCTTCCCACATAATTAAAACAACCTTTCAATATTTTATTTGATAAATCAAGTATATCAACAAAGAAATAATTTGTCAAGAAATGCAGAAAATACACTAAATATAAGTGGTCAATTTAGGACTTGTTTTTTAATATAAAAAGTAGTATACTATATAATAGGTAATTTTCGGAAAGGTAGAAGTGTGATGTTTTACTATATATCAGGTGAATTAGTACTTAAAACCGACAGCTTTGCAGTGATTGATGCAGGAGGCGTAGGCTATCGCCTTTTTGCAAGCACAAAAACTCTTGAGGCATTGGGCGATGCAGGTGGATTTGCAAAGCTTTACACCTATTCAAACTTCAAGGCGTCTTCGGATACTTTTGACATGTATGGCTTTGCCACCATGGAAGAGCTTAACCTTTTTGAAATGATAATTGGCGTATCCCGGGTTGGTGCAAAGACGGCAATTGCGCTTCTTTCAAACATTTCACCCTCAAAATTTGCTCTGTGCGTTGTTACAAATGACTACAAGTATATTGCAAGCAAGACTCCCGGTCTTGGCGCAAAGGGCGCGGAGCGGATTGTTCTTGAACTTAAGGACAAGTTTCGTGATGCCGACCTTGGGGATGTTACAGCTGACGATGCAATTGAGGTCTATCACGGAGGCACATCAGAGCTTGAAGAGGCAGTTAATGCCCTTGTTGTGCTGGGGTACTCACCCGCAGAGGCAAAGCGAGCTTTGGGTAATGAAAAGGGTTCGGTTGAAGAGCTTGTAAAGATTGGTTTAAAAAATTTAATGAAAGGTTAATCCTTCGATATGGAATTTGAGAACGAAAACAGAATTGTCACTGCCGGACAAATGAGCGGCGACAATGAAATTGAATACAGCCTAAGGCCCAAGCTTTTGGAGGATTATATCGGTCAGACAAAAGCAAAAGAAAATTTAAAGGTCTTTATGGAAGCGGCAAAAAACCGTGGTGAGTCTCTTGACCACGTTTTGCTTTATGGCCCGCCGGGACTGGGCAAAACAACACTTGCCGGGATAATTGCAAACGAGATGGGTGTGAACATCCGCATTACCTCCGGCCCGGCAATTGAAAAGCAGGGCGACCTTGCTGCGCTTCTTACCAACCTTTCGGAAAACGATATTCTTTTTATTGATGAAATTCACCGTCTTAACCGCAGCGTCGAGGAAATTCTGTACCCTGCAATGGAAGATGGGGCATTGGATATAATAATAGGCAAAGGCCCGTCGGCAAGGTCGATAAGGCTTGACCTTCCCAAGTTTACACTTATAGGTGCAACAACCAAAGCGGGCGCGTTGACCGCTCCGCTTCGTGACAGATTTGGCGTTATAAGCCGCCTTGAAATTTACAAAAAAGAAGATTTGGAACAAATCGTAATGAGGTCTGCTGGGATATTGGGAATTGAGATAACAGCAGGCGGTGCGGCAGAGATTGCATCAAGGTCAAGAGGAACGCCCAGAATTGCAAACAGGCTTTTGAAACGTGTTCGTGATTTTGCTGAGGTTAAGGCAAATGGGGTTATAACAGATCAGGTTGCAGACTATGCTTTGCGAATGCTGGAGGTGGACAAGCTTGGTCTTGACTCCACCGACAAACGTATGATTCTTGCAATTATAAACAATTATGACGGCGGCCCTGTCGGGCTTGATACCATTGCCGCAAGTATTGGCGAGGAATCCGATACGGTAGAGGATGTTTACGAGCCGTTTTTGATGCAGATTGGCTTCATCAACCGTACTCCTCGGGGCAGAATGGTAACAAGGCTTGCTTATGAGCATTTTGGTGTGCCTTATGGCGATGCCCGGCAAGGAATGCTTGATATTTAGCAAAAAACATAAATAAGTGCATAGATTATTATAAAAAGGATTGATATAAATGGAAAAGAAAAAGTTTTATTTGACAACAGCTATTGCATATACATCAAGAAAACCGCATATAGGCAATACGTATGAGGTTGTTTTGTCTGATGCTATTGCACGTTTTAAAAGGTATCAGGGTTATGATGTTTTCTTCCTGACAGGAACTGACGAGCATGGACAAAAAATTCAGCAGCTTGCAGAGGAGAGCGGAATTTCACCTCAGCAATATGTTGATGGCGTTGCAGGCGAAATACGTGATATATGGGACTTGATGAATTCTTCTTATGACAAATTTATCAGAACAACCGATGACTATCACGTTGCAAGTGTACAGAAGATTTTTAAAAAGCTTTATGATCAGGGCGATATTTACAAAAGCTCGTACACAGGCTGGTATTGCACACCTTGCGAGTCCTTCTGGACAGAAACGCAGCTGGTAGACGGTAAATGCCCCGATTGCGGACGTGAAGTCCACAAAGGCAATGAGGAAGCCTACTTTTTTAAAATGAGCAAGTACCAGAAGGCACTTGAAAAGCATATCGAGGAAAACCCCGATTTTATTCAGCCTGAATCCCGTAAAAAGGAGATGCTGAACAACTTTATAAAACCCGGTATTCAGGACTTGTGTGTGTCCAGAACAAGCATAAGCTGGGGGATTCCGGTTAGCTTTGACGAGAAGCACACAGTATATGTATGGCTTGACGCGCTGACAAACTACATCAATGCGCTTGGCTATACCCCTGACGAAAAGGGTGAGCTTTATAACAAGTACTGGCCTGCTGATGTTCATATTATCGGTAAGGATATTTTAAGATTTCACACAATTTACTGGCCTATCTTCTTGATGGCGTTGGGTGAGCCTCTGCCTAAATCTGTATTCGGACATCCCTGGCTCTTAAGCGGCGAGGATAAAATGAGCAAATCGTTAGGCAATGTTATCTATGCAGACGATTTGGTACGTCATTTTGGCACAGACGGGGTAAGATATTACCTTCTTCGCGAGATGCCCTATGCTCAGGACGGAACCATCACATACGAAAAAATAATAAACTCTTACAACACAGACCTTGCTAATACTCTTGGCAACCTTGCAAACAGAACTGTTGCAATGGTTAACAAGTATTTTGACGGTATTGTGCCGGCCAAGGATGCTGCAACAGGATTTGAGGACGATTTGGCACAGACGGCTGAAAAGGCAAAGAACGATACAATAAGATTAATGGAAGAATACCGCACTGCGGATGCTTTGGAGGCTTTGTGGACACTTGCAAACCGTGCCAATAAGTATATTGACGAAACAATGCCGTGGGCACTTGCCAAGGACGAGGCGAAAAAAGGCGAGCTGCAGACAGTTATGTTCAGCCTTGTTGAGTCATTGAAGTGGATTTCATCACTGCTTTCACCGTTTATGCCCGAAACTTCAGAAAAGCTTGCCGCAGCGCTTGGAATATGTGTTCCTACACTGGAAGAGCTTGTGGACTTTGGAACATCCGCTGCCGGACAGAAGGTGGGAGAGGCTGCAATGCTGTTTGCAAGAATTGATGCAGAAAAGAAGCTTGCAGAGATTGAGGAAGAAAACAAAAAAAATGCGGCACCCAAGATCGAAATCGAGCCGTTCAAAGAAAATATCGACTTTGAAAAGTTCCTTGAACTTGACATAAGAGTGGGTAAGGTTTTGGAGTGTGAGGCTGTGCCAAAATCATCAAAGCTGCTTAAATTTATAATTGAAACAGGCAGCGAGAAAAGACAGATTCTCTCAGGTATTGCAAAATACTACAAGCCTGAAGACTTAATCGGCAAAAACGTTTTGTTTATTGCAAACTTTGCACCCAGAAAAATGATGGGCTATGAATCACAGGGTATGATTCTGAGCGCAGAATACAAGGATAAATTGGTAGTGACAACTACCCTTGATGATATTCAGAGCGGTGCAAGCATAGTATAATATAATTAAAAAGACAGTTTATCAATTAGGAGGACTTATGAGTATTTTCAGCAAGGCAGAGATACTTTTGCCGGATTGTGTTAATATGGAAAAATGGAGCGTGGTTGCCTGCGACCAATACACTGCTCAGCCTGAGTATTGGAAAAGAGTGTCAGAATTTGTAGGCGACGCCCCCTCAACATTAAAAATTGTTTACCCCGAGGCTTTTCTTTCAGAAGGTGACTCAAGAATTTCGGCAATTAATGCCGAAATGCAAAGCTACATTGACAAGAAAATTTTTGCAGAACTTGACGGAAGCCTGATTTATATAGAAAGAACCCTCAACAGCGGAAAAATCCGCCGCGGCCTTGTCGGACAGGTTGACCTTGAAAAATACGATTTCAACAAAGGCTCAAAAAGTGAAATTCGTGCAACCGAGGGGACAATTCTACAGCGTATCCCTCCCAGGGTAAAAATCCGTGAGAACGCTCCGCTCGAGCTTCCTCATGCGATTCTTCTTATGAATGATGAGGACGATAAAATTATGAGCAGCATTGCCAAAGAAAAGCTGCTTTACGATTTTGACCTGATGGAAGGCGGCGGACATATCTCGGGTTGGCTTATTTCGGGCATGATGGCAGATGCACTTATTGACAGAATAGACGCTTTTGCAACCAATGCCAAAGATAATCTGGTGTTTGCGGTTGGTGACGGAAACCATTCACTGGCAACTGCAAAAACCTGTTGGGAAAACATAAAAAAGACTATTTCAGCAGACGAAGTGCCAAATCACCCTGCAAGATATTGCCTTGTTGAGATTGAAAACATCCATGACGAGGCACTTGAGTTTGAGCCTATCCACAGGGTTGTGTTTGACCAAAGCTTTGACAGCGTTGCTCAGGAGCTGAAAAAATATTACGATGTTTCCAAAACACCGACCGACTCTGGTCAGGAAATTGTTATGGTGTGCGGCGATAAGACAGAGAGCTTTTATATTAAAAATCCATCATCGGGCCTGACTGTTGGAACGCTACAGAATTTTCTTGACGCCATGGGCTATGAGCTTGACTACATACACGGAGAGGACGTTGTGCGCAATCTTTCAAAACGCGATAACACAGTGGGCTTTATTCTTCCTTGCCCTGAAAAAAATTCGCTTTTTGAAACAGTAATCTCGGATGGAGCGCTGCCAAGAAAGACCTTCTCTATGGGCGAAGCAAACGAAAAGCGTTTCTATCTGGAAGCAAAAAAAATAAAAAAGTGTTGATAAAACACTTCAACTTCCCTGCCACTCAATCTTGAGGGGATTAAGGTACACTTTTGTGTAATATAGGAAATTACAACAAAAAAGTAGTAATTCCCTATAAGATAAAATAATCTAAGGGCGGATATTATATCCGCCCTGATTTTAGGTGAATATTATGAAAAAACTCAGCTTTAACCATACCAAAACGGCGTGTTATATCGGCTCGGTTTGTCAGTCTATAGTATGCGTCTTTTTGCCGTTACTGTTTGTTACATTCAATCAGGATTACGGTATACCCTTGGCTTTGGTAACACTTTTTGCATCGGTAAATTTCATAATTCAGCTTACTATGGATTTTACAGCGCTGTTTTATATTGACCGCGTCAGCTACCGCAAAACAATTGTTATTGCACACCTGCTTACAGCCTGCGGATTTCTGTTTCTGGGTACTGTAGCGCCAAAAGTTGACAATATATACCCTGCAATTCTTTTTTCGGTGGTGTTATTCTCGGCAGGCGGCGGGCTTTTTGAAGTTCTGCTCAGCCCTATTATCGAAGGCTGCCCGTCTGATAACAAAGCTGCAACAATGAGTATGCTGCATTCAATGTACGGCTTTGGCTCGATAGGGGTAATTCTTTTAACCAACATTTTACTGTTTGTTTTGGGAGAAGAAAGGTGGCATTACATTGCAATAGTCTGGGCGTTTGTTCCGTTTTTTAATGCGATATACTTTATGTTTGTTCCCATAAACAGGATTGTTGAAAACAGTGAAAGAATGCCGCTTAAACAACTGATTAAGCGAAAGAGCTTTTTAATATTTGTACTTATAATGTTTTGCGCAGGAGCAACAGAGATTGGAATGAGCCAGTGGGCATCTGCCTTTGCCGAAAGCTCGCTTGGCGTTTCAAAAACTGTCGGAGATATGCTTGGACCTTGCCTGTTTGCATCAATGATGGCACTTTCAAGAGTTATGTACTCAAAGCTTGCAGACCGAATTAATCTTGCAAAATACCTTATGGCATGCGGGATTTTGACGGTCGGCTGCTTCCTTGTGGCGGCACTGTCGCCGTTTAAGCTTGCTTCGCTTCTTGCCTGCGGCTTTTGTGGCTTTGCAGTAGGGATTATGTGGCCCGGTGCCGTGTCGCTTACATCAAACGCTTATCCTATGGGCGGTGCGGCAATGTTTGGCGTCTTGGCACTTGCAGGGGATATAGGCTGTACTACGGGCCCGACGGTTGTGGGGTTTATGGCATCGGCGTTTGGCGGTGAGCTTAAAACAGGTCTTTTGATTTCGTGTATTTTCCCTGTTTTGTTGGTAGTCAGCACAATCCTTTTATTGCGTCGTGTAAAGAAGCACCCTGAAATAAATATCTGATAAAGTTTTTAACTACAAAAAATCCACTTGCAATGTTTTGCAAGTGGATTTTTGAATTGCTTTAAAATTTTAGATTTCTGCAAAGTATTTAATTGTTCTAACCATCTGGCTTGTGTATGAGTTTTCGTTGTCATACCAAGAAACAACCTGAACTTCGTAAAGGTCATCAGCAATCTTTGCAACCATTGTCTGAGTTGCGTCGAAGAGTGAACCGTATGTCATACCGATAACGTCTGAAGATACGATAGGATCTGTGTTGTAACCGAATGAATCAGAAGCGGCAGCCTTCATAGCAGCGTTGATGCCGTCAACAGTAACGTCGTTGCCCTTAACAACAGCTGTAAGGATTGTAGTTGAACCTGTGGGAACCGGAACTCTCTGAGCAGAACCGATAAGCTTGCCGTTAAGCTCGGGGATAACAAGACCGATAGCCTTAGCTGCACCTGTTGAGTTGGGAACAATATTAGCAGCACCTGCTCTTGCACGTCTCATATCGCCTTTTCTGTGAGGACCGTCAAGAATCATTTGGTCGCCTGTGTATGCGTGGATTGTTGACATGATACCTGACTGAATAGCAGCGTACTTGTTAAGAACGTCAGCCATAGGAGCAAGACAGTTTGTTGTACATGAAGCAGCAGAAATAATCTTGTCATCTGCTGTAAGTGTATCTTCGTTTACTGAGAAAACGATTGTCTTAAGGTCGTTGCCTGCGGGAGCAGAAATAACAACCTTCTTAGCACCTGCATCAATGTGAGCCTGTGACTTTTCTTTTGAGCAGTAGAAACCTGTGCACTCAAGAACAACGTCAACACCGATTTCGCCCCAGGGAAGGTCTTTTGCGTCCTTCTCAGCATAAATCTTAAGTGTCTTGCCGTCTACTGTGATTGTGTTAGCTTCGTCGTCAGCTTCAACAGTGTGAAGGTTCTCGCCGATTCTGCCGCAGTATCCGCCCTGAGCGGTGTCATACTTAAGAAGACCTGCAAGCATTGAGGGCTTTGTAAGGTCGTTGATAGCAACAATATCATAACCCTCTGCGCCGAACATCTGACGGAATGCAAGACGTCCAATACGTCCGAAACCATTAATAGCAACTTTTACTGACATAATAAAATACCTCCAAAAAATTGTAATATATGTTATTAATAATATTTTACCTTAATTTTCCGAAATATACAAGTGTTTTGTGAAAACTTTTGTTAAAAATTTAACTTTCGGTAAAAATTTACTGCAACAGGTAATAGTATAGCATAAAATTTTTTATTTTGCAACTATCAATATTTACAACAACAAAAAAATATGTTATATATATTATATGTAAAATTACAATAAGGATTGGATATATCATGAAACTTATCTTAGCAAGCAAGAACGCTCACAAGGCAAAAGAGATGCAGGCAATACTTGGCGAAGGCGTCGAGCTTATCACTCAGGACGCGGCAGGCTGCGGCGGGCTGGACGTGGTGGAAGATGGCAGCACCTTTGAAGAAAATTCAATAAAAAAGGCAGTAACAATTATGCAGGCAACAGGTCTTCCGACAATTGCTGATGACAGCGGTCTGTGTGTTGATGCACTGGACGGCAGACCCGGGATATTCACCGCGCGCTTTGCCGGTGAAGACGCAACCGACGACCGGAATATACAAAAGCTCCTGACCGAGCTGCAAAATGTTGAAGCCGACAAACGCAGTGCACGCTTTGTTTGCGTAATCGCCCTTGCAATTCCGGGCGAAGAGCCAAAGACCTTCCGCGGCGAGTGCGAGGGTCGGATTCTGACCGAAAAGCACGGCGAAAATGGCTTTGGCTATGACCCTGTTTTCTATCTTCCGCAGTTTGATGCGTCAATGGCGCAGGTTTCGGCTGACGAAAAAAATTCTGTCAGCCATAGGTTTAATGCACTTAAGCTTTTAAAGGAGTATCTTGATTAAATGAGAAGAATTTTAAGCCAGATGCGCCGCGCAATTCAGGACTATAACATGATTGAAGCCGGCGACAAAATAGCAGTCGGTGTGTCCGGCGGCAAGGACAGCCTTGCACTTCTGTGCGCACTTGCCGCATACAGGCGGTTCTCCGAAGTTCCGTATCAGGTTATGGGTGTCACGCTGAATATGGGCTTTGAGGGCGTGGATTACTCACCGGTAAAGAGCCTTTGCGACGAAATCGGTGTTGAATACATTGTTAAGAACACCGATATTGCAGAGATTTTGTTTGATGTCCGAAAAGAGAAGAATCCTTGTTCGCTGTGCGCAAAAATGCGGCGCGGTGCAGTAAATGATATGGCAAGGGAGAACGGCTGCAACAAGGTTGCACTTGGACATCATAACGAAGACGTAATCGAAACATTTTTCCTTTCGCTTTTTTATGAGGGCAGACTAAATTGCTTTTCACCGGTAACCTATCTGTCAAGAGTGGATATGAAGGTTATAAGACCGCTGATTTATGTTCCCGAGGGTGACATCAAGGGCTATGTCAAGCGTCAAAATTTGCCGATAGTCCACAACCCCTGTCCTATGGACGGAGTATCCAAGCGTCAGGAAATGAAGGACTTTATAAACCAAAGAAACGCAACCGACCACCACTTCAAAACCCGAATGATGCACGCAATACAGACGGGGCTTGAGGATTGGAAGGTCGGCAAACAGGAGGAGTAAGTATGCTATTTTCACTTGCAGTAAACGATTTTAAAGCCAAGTACGCAGGCTCGGCACTTGGCGCAGTTTGGGCGTTCATCAGTCCGGTAATCACAATCCTTATCTATTGGTTTGTATTTCAGGTGGCTTTTCAGAATGGTCCGGTAAACGATATGCCCTACGTAATATGGCTTGTTTCGGGGGTCATTCCGTGGTTCTTTATTTCAGAAGCATGGGGTGGTGCAACAGGAGTGTTTATAGACTATTCCTACCTTGTGAAAAAGGTGGTATTCAGAATTGAATTGCTGCCGACGGTCAGGGTTACATCGGCGTTTTTTGTACATATCTTCTTTGCAGTGCTTGCGTTTATTATTACGTCGGCTTACGGATATTTTCCAAACTTTTTGCATCTGCAAATTGTTTATTACATGGCAGCAGCATATATCCTGTCGCTTGCCCTTGGCAGAATTACCGCAACCCTTACAGTGTTTGCGAGGGATATAGGCAATGTGGTGGGGGTTTTGGTCCAATTTGGATTTTGGCTGACCCCGATTTTTTGGGATATACACGCAATCCCTGAAAACCTTCATATTATATTTAAGCTCAATCCTATATATTATGTGACCGAAGGCTACCGCGATACCTTTGTGTACGGAACAGGATTTTGGGAAAAACCGTGGCTCACTCTGTATTTTTGGATAGTGGTTGCCGTCCTGATTGTTTTGGGAAATGTGCTGTTTAAAAGACTCAGACCCCACCTTGCGGATTTGATATAAAACTAAAGCTGACAAAAATTAAAAAACTTTGCCGGCTTTTTGAATAATAGTACCGCATACTGAAAACCAACAAACAAAAAAGCATTCAGCAATAAAACTGAATGCTCTGGCAAAGAAGAACAATATATAGGATTTACTCACAAATGCCGTAAAATCAAGGGTTTTAATAATTTGTTTTGATGAAATATCTCGCATTGCTCGATGTGAAATAATTTACTATGTAAATTGTGAAATAGAAAACTTCGTTTTCTGTGAAATGAAATAAATCCACATTTGCATAGCGAATATTTCATGCACCGAAGGTGTATTTCACGTGCGAAGCACATTTCATAAATCCGCAAGGATTTATTTCGTTGAAAAAACGACAGCAATCTGTCGATTACTGTCGTTTTTTCTGGTCGAGGCGACAGGATTCGAACCTGCGGCCCCCTGGTCCCAAACCAGGTGCGCTACCAAACTGCGCCACGCCTCGAAGTATTAAATTTGTCAACTATGCTATTATACACACTAAAGAAGGATTTGTCAACATCTTTTTCGCAGTTTATAGTTAAATTAAGCAAAAAAAAGAAGTGACCCTTGACTGCTTTTCAAACCTGCAATCAAGGGTCACCTCTGTTCACTCTTTGTATCTAACATCATTTGGTTATCCTCTCTTTCTTAGTCTGCCTTTCGCTGCAATCCTACAACCTTCAAAACCTTTAAAATTCATTTACTGATTTAATTTCTCTAATGAGAACAACTTGTGTTTCAGATGCAATTTTGCTGCCAAAGGCGAATTTTAAACTCTTTTGTGAAGACATATTTTCCTGATTTGAACTCAAGCTTCTGTTTTTTTATCCCTCGCATATCCTTAATCTATATTAAACGTAACACCGTCGTGTATTTTTTTGTTCAAATTCGGATTTGCCTTCATGCTAAGTTTTTAACTTTTCATTGGACTGTACCTCTCTTTCTTTATCTAAAGTATAGCAGATAAAAACGCCATTTTCAATTGACAAAATATAAAAAGTATAATAGACTTTTTTATGCAATTGGCAGAAAATGTAAGAAGCCTTAAAGTTTTTGTTTACAAAAGGTATTGTTATATGATATACTGATACTGTTGTGGTCTTAAAAATAATGATTTTCAGAGCGTTGAAAGACGCTCTTTTTTGTTCAAAATTTTAGCCTTATTTATATTGGAAGAAACGTTCCCTTTCTTGAATTGCTTGACAATGGATTTTCTCTGTGACATAATAAATGTATCAGTTAAGGGTGGTGCTGCTCTCAGGAAAGGGGGTAGCGATGGAATACATACTTATGAATTTAATTATGATATTTCTGATAGTTATTTTAATAAAGAAATAACCACCTAAAATAGGTGGCTACTCTCAAACACTCAAAATGTTATCGTGAGGGTAGCGTCCGACCAAGGTGACCACCCTAACTGATATTATACTAACACGCAAAAAGCAAAATGTCAAGAGCCAAGCGGAAAAATATTTGATATGATATTAATACAGTTGTGGTCTTAAAATAATGATTTTTAGAGCGTTGGAAGATGCTCTTTTTTTTTGTGCCAAATATTGCGTGACAAGAGGAGTGCCCACATTCGCCCAAAGGGGTTGCATGGCGGTGTGTTTAGCAGGACAATAATTCCTGAAAATACATTTACAGGAAAAATAGCAATACAGTGAAAAAATGACCCTAAATATAGCAAAATAGTACGTGACTTTTAAAAAATGATTTGGTATTATAAGAGTACATTTATAATGACCAAATATATATAATTGGTTTGACTTCCTTTTTAATTTGCACACAAAGTGTGCTTCATCCCTAAAGTAAAAAGCGGTCAAATCTTTAATTTTCTCTATAGCTTACTTTGGTAAGCAGAGGATTTGGTTAAATTTATAAAGGAGGTAAAAAATTATGAAAAAGTTAATAAGCCTTATTTTGGCTGTTGCAATGCTTGTATCATTGGTTGCAGTTAACGTAAGTGCAGCTGTTCCTACAGGCGTGCCAAGCCAAAAGGTTACTTTGTTTAAGCAGGACTATGAGGCTGCAACAAATAACGCTGACTTAAAGGCTCCTTATGGTGGAAATAACGCAAACGGTAGAGGTCTTGTATCGGTTCAGGCAGAAACAGAAGGCTCTAGTAATACTGTTGCAAGTCTTACATTAAACCCTGACCAGACAACATACAACTTTATTTCTGTACCGAGTTCTACTATTACCGACATTCAAAAAGATGTATTTACTGTTGAACTTGATGTTAAACCTTTGGTTGCAAATGCGGCTGGTATTGAAGTTGGTATTCGTGCTCCTTACCATAAGAATCTGACTAATCTTCAAAATGGTATTTCAGCGCATATTGGTTATAACGTACTTAAAGTAAACGAGTGGAATCATATAATACTTGATGTAGATTTTAGTAAGTTCAGAGCCGGTACTGCTACGTGTGGTGCTGAAGCAAACTCTGGTATAAAGGCACGCGTAAAAGCCGAGAGTGCAAGTGTTTATACTACATTAGAATATGGAAACTGGACGAATAACGTTAGAGTAAGAGTAAACGATGATTATACGTTCCCATATAGACCTATTGGTGCGGATAATGGTAGCGCTGCTTTTGCGATAGGTGTTGTAAACCGTGGCGGTGGTACAAACTGGTCAAGTGTAAACCACTTAATTGATAATATAGAAATCAGCTATATGTCTGACGCTGTTGCATATCCTAACGGTGGAGTAATTGCAACTCAGGATTATGAGGATGATACCAATACAATATTGAGTAGTACTCATAATGGACAAGGTACTGCAACCAAGACAACAGAAAATGGTAATAATTGTATGTCCTTAAAGGCAAATGCAGATGGAAATGCTTTGCTGGTTATAAGTAACAATGCCAATATTACTCATCAGGATTTTGCCGTTACTGTTGATGTAAAGTGCGTAACACCCGGTAGTGCATTTGTGGTTGAGGCTTACAGAAATAAAGTTGCAGAATCTTATGCTTGCTTTGTATGGTCGGCAGGTATGGAAACCGGCAAGTGGTACAGATACAAATTTGCTGCAGGTAATGTAGTGGCAAGAAAAGATTTATCTGACCCGGATGCTGAGTGGATAACTATTCCGGCTGCAAATGGTAACGATTCAGCAACTGCAAGTGTAACTACTGCTACCCCCAAACATAGAGTAAGTGTGGGTAACAGTGGCTTGGACAATGCTATACGTATCGGTATGAGAAACACTATATATGATACAGGTGCAACACTGGCTAACACAGAGTACCTTGTTGACAATATTACAATTGCAAAGGAAACAAGCTATAGTATTCCGGCGGTTGTATCAGAAAGCGGCAAGGTTGGTGCAACAATCAACGTTGATGCTGTTAGAAAAGCAACTACAGCAGGTACAATGACAACTGTTCTTGGTGTATATGATTCAACAGGCATGCTTGTTGATGTTGATTTTGAAACACCTACAATGAATGCGGGTGAGGTTCTTGGGGTTGACCTTTTGGTAAATCAGGATGTACCGGCAGGCGGTTCTGCAAAGATTTTCGTTTGGGATTCTTTTGCAAACGGTGCTCCGCTTCTTGCAACACCAATTGACCTTACAGCAGAGCTTTAATCTTTAAAGAATATAAAATCGTGCGGTTTTCCGCACGATTTTTTTGCGTTAAAATAAGAAATCTTAATCAGCAGAAGTATCACCATTTTATATTATAGGCGGGTTCTGCAATTACTTTATCAGCTAAACAGTTTTAAAATATATTTTTATTCACAATGGGTCTCTGCAGCAATTATCTATTGAAAAAATCCTGACGGATTTTCTTTTAAGGGCATTTGCTCTCGCAAATGCTCAATCCCGTCTAAAAACAATCCACCGGATTATTTTTTACGACGTGACCCTGTGCCCCTTGCCGCGCCGATTCGTGGCTCAGGTGGTTGTAATACTCAAATTGTTTGCGGTATCGAACATTCGGATACTTAAACTTATTAAGTGCCTCATTAAATCGGTGGTGCCTGCAGCGGAAACTGATTGCACCACCGATTTTCGATGTCCTCAACAATTCTCGAAACACCCACCAATCGCCACTC
>JAFYXN010000013.1 GCA_017546145.1 Clostridia bacterium | reverse complement strand
GAACTCATTCACAAGCAAGTTAATATTTAAATTTGTCTAAACTTTGGGGTTCACTTCAATAGCGGGTGGTATTTCATTTTCGGGCATAGCCCTACCCACTACTGGCTACGCACAAGTGCGTCTTTTAATTGGCCTGCCAGCCATGCAACTGTTACTTACTACCCATAAATGGGTCCCGTGGGTCAAATAGGCTCAACTGGTCACTTTCTTTATCTCTTTTCAACTGGTCTGCTATGTACGTTTTTATCGCCTTACTGTTTTTACCCACGGTATCAACGTAATATCCCTTACACCAAAATTCGCGATTTCGGTATGCAAACTTCATATTTCCCCATCTTTGAAATATCAGCAATGCACTTTTCCCTTTCAAGTATCCCATAAATCCCGAAACGCTCATCTTGGGCGGGATACTCACTAACATATGTATATGGTCTGGACATACTTCGCCTTCTATTATTTCAACGCCTTTCCACTGACATAATTGCCGTAATATTTCCCGTATCTCCAATCTTCTTTCTTCATAGAATACTTTTCGTCTGTATTTAGGCGCAAATACTATGTGATACTTGCAATTCCATTTTGTGTGTGCTAAACTATTTGTGTCTATGTGTTCTTTTTTCATAGATTAAATCCTCCAATGTGTTTTTTATTTGACTGGCAGGTCATTTTTATTATAACACATTGGAGGATTTTGTTCACCGGTTAACCTTTATTGAACCACGCGACTATCGCGTGGTTTTCGTTATACAATAAAAAGACCTTCCAATTTGGAAGGTCTTGATGTTATACTGTTTGTTTTTTTCTTGCCCTGGGATGAGAACTTTTATATACATCCTTAAGGTGCTTTTTTACAACCTGAGCATATACTTGTGTCGAAGAAATATCGGTATGTCCAAGCATTTCCTGAATTGACTTTAAATCTGCTCCGTTTTCTAAAAGATGAGTTGCAAATGAATGCCTTAAGGTATGCGGTGTAATATCTTTTGATATATTTGCTGAAACAGCATACTGTTTAATTATTTTCCAAAAGCCTTGACGTGTCATTTTGTTTCCGTTGCAGTTTACAAAAAGGCTTTCCTCTTTTGAGTCGCTTTTCACCATAAAGGTACGTGCATTCTCGATGTAATCCTTTACCGCCTTTCGCGCAAGCGCGTACACCGGAATAACACGGATTTTGTCGCCATGACCACAGTTTATGTACCCAATATTCATATCTACATCTGAAATTTTAAGGTCTATCATTTCGCTTACACGTATTCCTGTTGCATAAAGCAATTCAAGCATAGCTTTATCGCGACATCCCTTAAAATCCGTTATATTGGGCTGATTAAGTAAGTTTTCTATCTCTTCGCTTGTTAGAACTTCGGGAAGTTTTTTTTCAATTTTGAAAGAATGAAGCTGTGCTGTGGGATCGGTTGAAATAATGCTTTCGTTCTGCAAGAATCTGTACATTGAACGGATTGATGCCAGACTTCTTGATACTGTTGCCGCAGACTTACCTGATTTTTGCAAGCCCATAAGGTAATCAAGAACATTTGCCCCGTTTGTTGTTTCTATTCTTATCTTTTTTTCTTCAAGAAAATTTATGTATTTATTTATATCACGTTTATAAGACAAAAGAGTGTTTTCTGAAGCTTTTTTTGTTTTCTTCAGAAAGTTAAAGTATTTTTCAGACAGTGCATTCATATAACCTCCCCCTTTCTTTATATTTTACTTTAGCAAAAACAGACAAGTAGGTTTTAAAATAACCGGCATAACAAAAGCATCTGTCAAGCTGCATAATAACGAAATGAAAATTATGCCAATAAGATGTAAAAAGTTTTTGAAATACATCTCGCTTTTTGCGTTGCCGGAAACCCGTTGTCCTTTTGTGCGGTAAAGAGCAAATGAAAACTTTATATTAAACACTGCATATATTATAAGTGAGGGTACTAAAAGAAGTATTTGCGGAAGCATTGAAACAAAAGAAAAAAAGATACCCGGTATGCCAAAAACCCGAACAAATACAGTTGCAGAAACCCCAAGCTTGTACCCTTTAGAAAATATCTGAACAATCGACATTGGCATAAGCCATATCCACAATCCTGATACCCACATAAAAATTATAACTTTTATATTGTTATATATTGAAAATTTAAAGACATCAATATTATTTACAGATTGAAGGCTGTATGCAGATACAAAGTTTTTTATATACGTTTCAAGGCTTTCAAATTCTGCGTTTTTCATTGTTGCAGTCAACGAACCTGCAAAAACTCCAATTATTAAACTTAGTGTCACACAAAAATATTGCCATTTATTTCGTGACAGATGTTCTGATAAACTTTTTCTTAACTGTATTTTTTTCATAGCTTGCTTCTCCTTTCGTAAGGTAGGTATACACCTCTTTAAAAGAATATGAAACAAGCCTTAAAAATATGAAACTATTTCTCAGACATTTCGTCCGCTTTTTTTATACAAGCATCTATTGCTCGTGTTACAGCTGATGAAAAACCATTTTTTTCAAGCTCTAATACAGCTGCAATGGTGGTTCCTCCGGGTGAGCATACAGCATCCTTAAGTGCTCCCGGATGCTGGTTAGTTTCGGTCACCATTTTTGCCGCACCTTCAACCGCTTTTGCCGCAAGCTGAAGAGCGATATTTTTAGGGATACCATGCTTTACACCGCTGTCAGCCATTGCATCAATAAGCATATACACATAAGCCGGACTGCTGCCATGAAGCGCAGTTGCTGTATTGATGTACTTCTCATCAAGAACAACTACACTGCCTGCTCCTGAAAAAAGATGTTCAACAGCCTTAAGCTCATCAGCTTTTATATTTTTATTAGGAGAAAGAACCGTCATGCCGCAACCTACCTGTGCAGGAGTATTGGGCATTGCTCTGATAATTTTATTGTTTTTGCCAAGAATTTTAGAGATTGTTTCTATCGTTATTCCTGCCGCAATAGAAACAACCGTTTTTTTACTTACAAGGTTTGCTGTTTCTTTGAGTACATCGGATAAGATATTTGGCTTTACCGCATAAATAATAAGTTCACTATTTGCACAAACGCTTTGGTTGTCAGTGGTTGTTGAAACACCAAATTCCTGCCACTTTGCAAGACTTTCTGTATTTAAGTCGCTTATTATAAGTTCTTGTGCTTTAACTGTACCTGATGACAAAAAACCTCTTGCCAGTGCAGATGCCATATTGCCTGAGCCAATTATTCCGATTTTCACTGAAAAACGCCCCTTTTAATACTCGTTTTTAATGTATTTTTCTATTCTGTCAAGACCTTCCTTGATGTTTTCCATTGAGGTTGCATACGAAAGTCTTACATAACCGTCAATACCAAAGCCTTCGCTTGGTACCATTGCAACAAGTGCTCTTTCAAGAATATCATCACAAAGTTCACTTGCTGTATTAAAGGTCTTACCGTAATGCTCTTTGCCTAAAAGGTCTTTTACATTCATAAATATATAGAATGCACCGTTTGGTTTTCTGCAACTGATACCGTCAATAGAATTAATTCTTTCAACCATATAATCACGACGCTTAATATATTCTATACGCATCTGTTCAACAGATGACTGGTCACCAAGAAGCGCTTCAACCGATGCTGCCTGTGCAATTGAATTGGGGTTTGAAGTCGCATGGCTTTGAATGTTGGACATAGCTTTTGCAACATCAGCATTTGATGCTGTATAACCGATTCTCCAACCTGTCATAGCATAAGCTTTTGCCATACCGTTTACAACAATTGTAAGATTTTTTATATCTTCTCCAAAGGTTGCAAGGCTTATATGCTCGCCTTCGTAGATAAGTTTTTCGTAAATTTCATCAAGAATAACATAAATATTGTGTTTTACTGCTATCCTTGCAATCTCTCTGAGAACATCTTCTGTATAAACCATTCCTGTCGGGTTGCTGGGCGTATTCAAAATCAATGCACGCGTTTTGGAAGTAATTGCAGCTTCAAGTTCATCAGGAGAAAATTTAAAATCGTTCTCCTCTGTTGTATCTAGAAACTTTGGTACGCCGCCTGCCATTTTAACCATCTCGGGATAGCTTACCCAATAAGGTGCCGGAATAATAACCTCGTCCCCTTTTTCACATATTGCCATAAAAATATTTGTAAGAGAATGTTTTGCACCATTGCTTACAACAATATTCTCAATATTATATTCAAGTCCGCAATCCTTTCTAAACTTTTCACAAATTGCTTTTTTAAGCTCAACGGTTCCTGAAGCCGGAGTATATTTTGTAAAGCCGTTTTCAATTGCAGAAATCGCAGCTTTATTTATATTTTCAGGGGTTGCAAAGTCAGGTTCACCTGCACCAAATCCAACAACAGGGATACCATCCTTCTTCATCTGCTTATACTTTGCATCCAAAAACAAAGTGGGTGAGGGGCTTACAGCCTTTGCCATTTCAGAAATATATGTTTGCATACTTATCCTCCCAAACTATCTAAAAAACATTAATAAAAAATATTTTAATACAAAATAAAACAAATTTCAAGACTTTTAACGAAATTTATTTGATTACAGCCTCAAATAACCTAAAAAAGTTATTATAAAGTATATTTTCGACCATTTTTTCGCTGTAACCAAGTCTTAAAAGTTCATTTGGAATTTTTTCAAGTTGCTCCACACTGCGTATATCGCATGGAAGTGCTTCTATTCCGTCAAAATCTGAGCCTATACCAATATTATTTTCGCCACCTAAAGCCATAATATACTCAATATGTCTTACTATATCTGTAGAATCACATCCGCCGATTTTTACAAACTCCGGGTAAATATTTATCCCTATGCAGCCATTATTTTTTATAATAGCTTTTATTTGTTCATCGGATAAATTCCTTGGATGGTCTTTCAAGGCTTTTACATTAGAATGCGTTGCTGCTATTGGTGCGCGTGAATTTTCAATAACATCCCAAAATCCTTTTTCGGAAATATGCGATACATCTATCAGCATACCGAGTCTGTTCATTTTTTTTATAAGAAGTTTTCCAAAATCGGTAAGCCCCAAACCTTCGGGTTCTGTAATGCCATCGGCTATCTCATTGCGATAATTCCAGCACAGAGTAATAATTCTGACTCCAAACTCATAAAATCTGCTCAGGTTTTCTATATTTCCCTCAAGAGCCTCTCCGCCTTCGATACTGAGCAATGATGCAACTTTTCCCGTTTGCAAGGCTTTTTTAATATCATTTACACTGCTGCAATGATGCATTGTTTCCTTGTTTTTTTCAAATTCTGACTTGTATCGTGAAATAAGCTGCATACATCTTGAAAATGGCGGCAGGCTGTCGTTTTTTTTATCTATAAACGCCGCAAAGACCTGTACACTTCCACCACTTCGTCTTTTGATGCGTGCAATATCCAGTTGATAGCTGTTTTTTTTCAATTCTCCGCCATGGTCGCAAATTTTTTGCAATGTATCACAGTGAGCATCAAACAGATTAAAATTCAAAATTTAAACCTCCTGAAACACCTGAATTAAATGATTAATTTTCTCCAAATCAAATCCACTATCTGTGACTTTTCCATATACTTCAATAATGTCAAAGCGTATATTAAGTTCTGTAGAATTTTGAGAAATATACCATTTTGCAGCGTTAACAATCTTTTGTTTTTTATAATATGTAACTGCTTCTGCCGGTGTTCCAAATTTTTCAGAGCTTCGGGTCTTGACCTCTACAAAAACCAAATCTTCGCCCGTTTTGGCAATAATATCAATTTCTCCAATTTTGTTTTTGTAGTTTCGCTCAATTATTTTGTATTTTTTGCTTTTTAAAAAAGCTACAGCTGCATCTTCACCCAATTGTCCGGTTTGTTTGTTTAAAAGTCCTTTTTTCATAATCACTTACCCAATACTTTTGCTGTCATAAAGCTTTTACGGTGCACTTCTGTTACTCCGTATTTTTGTATTGCCTCAATATGTACTTTTGTTCCGTAGCCTTTATGCTTTGCAAAGCCGTACTCAGGATATTCTTTATCCAAGTCCTCCATCAATCTGTCACGGCTAACTTTGGCTAAAATTGAAGCTGCTGCAATTGTCTGAGATTTTGCATCACCTTTTATAATGTACTTATAGGAAATATCATAAGGAATATTGTCATTTCCGTCAATTATAACAAAGTCAGGGTGCTGCTTTAAATTTGCAACAGCTGTATGCATTGCAAGTGCGGTAGCTTGTCTTATGTTTATTTCATCAATCATATCAGGATAAACAAATTCTACCGAATAAGCTATTGCAGTACTCTTTATTACATCAAATAATTGATTACGCTTTTTTTCTGATAATTTTTTTGAGTCATTAATTCCTTCAATAACAGCATCTTGAGGAAGAATAACCGCTGCTGCGCACACAGGTCCTGCAAGAGGACCTCTTCCGGCTTCGTCAACACCTGCAACAAACCCGTAACCCGCAGAATAAAGTTCGTTTTCAATATCTTTCATATATTTCACAACCTTTCTTTAGATTTAAAAACAAAGCAGATATATGTTTTGTCATATACCTGCTTTTGTTGTCTTACACATTAGGAAGTTCCAAGGTTATTTTGCCAATTTTGGCAGCCCTGAATTCGTCAAGAATTAAGTTAGATGCTCTTAATGTATCAACATTTCCCCCCGATACAATACATCCTCTTTTTTTGCCTATCAATTCAAGCAATTCAAAATCATCCAGTGCATCAGTATCTTGGGTAATCTTATACCTGTCACGTAGCATATCGTAATAATTTTGACGCAAATACCCTACAAGAAAGAAGGCAAGCTCCTCAATGTCCATAATTTCGTCCTTAATCCCTCCGGTAAAGGCAATTCTTCTGCCAACCTCGGGATCCTCAAACTTTGGCCATAAGATACCCGGGGTGTCCAGTATCTCATATTTGCCTGCCACTTTTATCCATTGCTTTGCGGTAGTAACGCCCGGTCTGTCACCTGTTTTTGCCGCAGCTCTGCCGGAAAGCCTATTAATAAACGACGATTTACCCACATTGGGAATGCCCACTACCAGCATTTTTACCGCTCTGCGCTGCATACCTTTTTGACGTTCACGTTCAAATTTTTCTGAAAGAACCTTTTCTATTGCTTCGTCAAGATTTTTAAGACCTCTACCCGATTGACTGTCTGCCAAAATAACTGAAATACCTTTTTTTTCAAAGTAACTAAGCCATTTTGTATTTGCACTGCTGTCGGAAATATCAGATTTGTTTAGAACAAGAACTCTTGGTCTTGAGCCTACAATTCTATCAATTTCGGGGTTTCGTGATGAAAGCGGAAGTCTGGCATCTACCAGTTCTATAACTACATCAACCAGTTTAAGACTGTCTGAAATAAGTCTTCTGGTTTTTGCCATATGTCCCGGAAACCATTGTATCTGCATAATTTACCTCTAATTCTTTGTATAATCGTAATCTACGCTTCCTAATTCACTAAGCGGCCAAAATCTGAAAACTGCATGTCCTAAAAGCTCATCCATGGGAATAGGTCCGATTTCACGGCTATCTTTACTTGAATTTCGGTTATCACCCATAGCGAAGAAATATCCATCTTCAATAACAATTGGTTTTTCTTTGCTGTAATTGTTTGTAATCAACAATAAATTAATGTATGAACCCATAAGTCTTGTCGGCTCTTTTATATATGGCTCATCTATTATCTCGTCATTGACATATACATCGCCGGTTGCAAAATCAATATACAGCTTATCGCCTGCTGTTGCTATAACACGTTTTATATATGGTCTGCCCGGGTCTGACGCGGGTTCAAATATTACAACATCACCTTTTTGAGGTGTATACATTACTTTGTTTACATACATACGATCTGCAGTCTTAAGCGTAGGCTCCATTGATGGGCCGTCAACCTTGGCAAGAGTCAAAACATAGTTCTTAAGCAAAAAGGCAATAACCAGTGCAATTGCAATTGACTGAACCCAGTCAAGTAACTCCCTTTTCCAATTGTACCTTGATGAAACAGTTTCTTCAGATTTTTCTGGTTTGTCTTCAATTATTGATGAATCTTCGTTTATATTTTTATTTTCAAATTCTTCCATAGTACTTACACGACCTTTGCTTTAATATGAATATGGCAGGTATTATATATAATACCCGCCATATTGGTTTGTTAAATCTTTTCTTTAACTTTTGCAGCCTTACCAACTCTGTCGCGGAGATAGTAGAGCTTAGCACGTCTAACTTTACCGCGTCTTGAAACCTCGATACGGTCAATGTTAGGCGAGTTTACAGGGAAGGTCTTCTCTACACCAACGCCATAAGAAATTCTTCTTACAGTGAAAGTTTCACGGATTCCACCATGATTCTTTTTAATAATTGTACCTTCGAACATCTGAATTCTCTCTCTGTTTCCTTCTTTTACCTTAACATATACGCGAACTGTATCACCAATGTTAAGCTGGGGAAGGTCTGTTCTGATCTGTTCTTGAGTAATCTGGTCTAAAATGTTCATATTTTTCTTCCTTTCTATTTCAGGTATTCATGCCATATTGCCTCCAGATAAAGCAATAAACAGAGGACTACCCATAATCAACTCATAGAGTATAACACACTTTTTTCCAAAATGCAAGGGTTTTTTTGAAAATTTTTCAATTTCTAAGAATATATATCTTTTCTGCAATTTTTAAAGAAATTTAAGATATTTTTCGGGTTGCCTGTCAACAAATTCAGCAGCCTTAGAGTACAGAGCGTCCATATACTTCCCCTTTTTAAATGTCTATTACTTAATCATCATTGCTATTCCAACCATAACCGGCATTGTTATTATGGAAAGAATCATACTTAATGAAACAAATGACGCAGCCAAGGATGTATCTCTGTTATATTTCTCAGCAAACATTGTTGTAGCCGCAGCACATGGCGCAGATACAGAAATCACAAGTGATGTAAGAATATCGCCTGTAAGACCTAAAAGCCAAAGCGCCAAAAACATCATTACCGGCATAATAATATGTTTCAAAAATAAAGAAACATACACAGAAGTACCTTTTAGGTTAAATGTAGAGTTTGCAAGATGGTATCCAAGAACCACCATAGGAACCGGAGTGTTAAGAGCCGCTATGTATTTGACCGGTTGATGTATTACAGAAGGCAACTTTATTGATAAAACAAACACCGTCATTCCTACAATAGTGCCTATAACGCCTGGGTTTATAAATACGCTTTTCAAAGAAATATTTTTTTTATCACCGCTCATATGCAGTGAGCCGTATGTCCATAACACGATATTAAAAACTGCAACGTATGCTGCTCCGTAAAAAAGTCCAATCTGACCCAAAATTGCTTCCTGAAGCGGAAGCGACATAAATCCGGCATTTGAGAAAACAGCTCCAAATCTAAGGACTCTTTCGCGTTCCTTGTCTTTATCTTTTACAATTAAATGTGCAATTGCAATGAATAATGCAAATGATACAAAAGAAGCAGCAATAGCAATCAACAACATTGTAAACATCTGTTTGTCAAATTCACGGCAATATGAATTGATTATTGTCGCAGGAGTTACAATATAAAGAACAAAATTGGTAACTTCCTTGATAGTTTTTGGTGAGAACATTTTTGCCTTGTTTGAAATAAATCCAATCAATACAAGCATAAACAAAATAATAACCTGTGTTCCTACCATAAAAATATTTTCAAACATTATACTTCACTTTCTTTCAAAAAATATACTCTTGTTAAACAAGCCGCGATACCGCGTTAAAAGTTCGCGGATATTGCGGCTTAATGTTTTGTATTATAAAAATAATTATCTTGAGATTTTGGGGTTAACTATATCACGCCAATCAAGGTCGCCTCTTTCAAGACCTCGTATCAATACTTCTGCTGTAGCGCTGTTTGTCGCAAGCGGAATATTGTGTACATCACAAAGTCTGAAAAGAGCCGAAACGTCAGGCTCGTGGGGCTGAGCTGTGAGCGGGTCGCGGAAGAACAAAACAAGGTCAATTTCATTATATGCTATTCTTGCGCCAATCTGCTGGTCACCGCCCTGAGGCCCTGACAAAAACAAATTAACATTTAAACCGGTTGCGTCTGATATAAGTCCGCCTGTTGTTCCGGTTGCGCAAAGATTATGTTTGCTTAGGATACCTTTATAAGCTATGCAAAAATCAACCATTAATTCCTTCTTTTTGTCATGCGCAATTAATGCTATATTCATTTACTGACCCTCCTAATATGGCAATGCTTTTCTTGTGTTATTTTTGTTTAATACTTTTTATTGGTATATTAGCGGTAATCGCAGGAACTCTGGACTTTCCGTCTTCACCTGTTGCAGTCGTGAGGTTTATATCAAGACCTCCGTCTGAAACATCCATATATTTTGCTAAGACCTGCATAATCTCATCTTTTATTTTTTGTAAAAATTCCGGTGATACATTTGCTCTGTCATGGACAAGAACAAGTTTAAGTCTGTCTTTTGCTGCATCCTTGGAATTGTTTTTTCTGCCAAAAATTCTAGACAAATCCAGCATCTGTATTCTCTCCTTAAATTTTCAATTATCGGCGGATATTATTGTTTTTTGGTAAAAAGCTTTTTAAGCTTGCCCAAAAACGTATTTCCTTCAAGGTCCATAAGCGGAACATTGTTGCCGTTAAGTCTTTCGGTGATATTTCTGTAGCCCTGACCTGCCAATGACTTAGGATTTACAACGGCAGGCTCGCCTTTGTTTGTTGAAATAATAATATCCTGATCATCCGGTACTATGCCGATAAGATCAATATTGAGTATGTCAATAATATCGTCGACATTCATCATGTCGCCGCGTCTTACCATATCAGGACGAATTCTGTTTATTATAAGATAGTGTTCTTCGATTTCGTTTGCTTCAAGAAGTCCGATTATTCTGTCTGCGTCACGCACAGCTGAAACCTCAGGTGTTGTAACGATAAGAGCCTTATCTGCGCCTGCAATGGCATTTTTAAAGCCTTGCTCGATACCTGCGGGGCAATCTATAATAATAAAATCATAATCCTCTTTAAGCTTTTCACACAAATCCTGCATCTGTTCAATAGTAACAGAATCCTTGTCCTTTGTCTGGGCTGCAGGAATCAAAAATAATCCATCAAAACGCTTGTCCTTAATTGCAGCCTGTTTAGGTGTGCAAACGCCCGTCACAACATCAACCAAATCATATACTATACGGTTCTCGAGGCCAAGTACAACATCCAAGTTTCTAAGACCTATATCTGTATCAATTAAAACTACCTTTTTGCCGAGTTTGGAAAGTCCAACGCCCAAATTCGCAGTAGTTGTGGTTTTACCAACTCCGCCTTTGCCGGAAGTAACAACAATTACCTGTGACATTTAAAAACCTCCATAAACATCTATTTATCACATAATATCATAAAAACATACAATTGTCAAAATATTATTTGCGTTTTTGCAAAAATTCTTCAATAAAAATACGGTCATCTTTTATATATGCAATTTCAGGTGCAAGACCATGAATTTCATCATCGTCAGGCGAGCGTGTAATTACATCAGCAATTCTTAGCTGAGTTGGTGACAAATTAAACGCAGTAACTATTGCTTCACGGTTTCCCTTAGCTCCAGCGTGAACTGTACCCTTTACAGTACCCATAACAACAATATTTCCTGCTGCAACCAATTCTGCACCGGGATTTACATCTCCGATTACAACGATATTGCCCTCGGATTCCAGAAGTTGACCGGAACGAATGGTCTTAGTATAAAACTTTGTAAATTCATCCTCAAGATTCAATCTGAATGCTTTATCAGCAAGCTGTTCACCCGAAAGGTGCTCGGGCATTTTAGTGTCGCTCTGTTCATCAACCGGATGTGGATTTTCCCACAAAACAGCCTTGCAGTTTAAAACAGCAGATATTGCGTCTATCAATTCGTCATATTGTTCTTTGCTAAGCTCATTTGAACCTTTGAAACCAACTTTCAGTGTCAATCCGTTAAAAAAGCTTTCGGATTTTCTGAATTTTTCAGTAACCTGTGTTTTAAGTTCATCAAAGGAAAGTTTATTGTTTAAATAAACAACCATACCTTCCTTATAAAGTTTAAGTGTAACAGCTTCGTTAATCATATATTTTCTCCTCCTGCCTGTTATTCAAGAAGCGCATTTACGGGTTTAACAGTATCGGATACATCAGAAAGACCAAGGTATTTTTCAAACATATCTTTTGCGACCATAGCTGCATAACGGCTTGTGGCACCGTGTTCCAAAACAACCGCCACGGCAATTTGCGGATTATCGTATGGAGCAAAGCCTACAAAAAGAACTGTATCACTTCCGCTTCCTACTTCGGCTGTACCCGTTTTGCCTGCTACCGGAACCGGAAAATTATCAAAAACTGCTTGCGCCGTTCCGTCTTCTGTAACCCGTCGCATTCCGTCCTTAACTGCTATGACCGTACTTTCAGAAATCTCAGTTTGTGATACGATTTTGGGCTCAGTTTTATATACAAGCTCACCGGTATGATAGTTGCGAACTTCCTTTACAAGATGCAGTGCATATCTGCTTCCGTTATTTAAAATTGTTGAAATGTAGCTTGCAAGCTGAGCCGGAGTAAACATATTATCAGACTGACCGATAGATGCCTGAAGTGTATCGCCGGGATACCACTCTGTGCCCATTTTTTCTCTGTATTCCGGGCCTGCTACAATCCCACTTGATTCTGATAATTCAATTCCTGTTGTCTGTCCAAGACCAAATTTTTTTGCGTACTTTCCAAGTGTGTCAATTGTAAGCTTTCTGCCTACATCATAAAAGAAATAGTTACACGAAACGCCAATTGCTTCCGAAACATTAATCGGGCCGTGTGTCTTACCTGTATTCTTCCAAATAAGGCAGGTTGGCTGGTATGACGGTGCATAGTATGTGTATACACCTTTGTCTTCAATAATTTGTGTTGGGGTTATTATCCCTTCTTCAAGAGCAGCAATAGCTGTAAGCGGCTTAAATGTAGACCCGGGAGTATATGCTCCGTTAAGCGCTCTGTTAAACAAAGGCTTGTGAGGGTCGTTAAGTAAGCTGTTATAAATTTTTGTATATTCAGACGGATTGTAGGTTGGGTGTGATGCAATGGCAAGCACCTCCCCCGTAGCAATTTCAACAGCCACAGCTGCTCCGCTGAAGCAATCAAATCCTTTTTCGCCTCTTGTTGCTGTAATATTTTTTGCCAAAGATTCTTCTGTTACTCTCTGAAGCCCCGAATCAATGGTCAGCACAGCAAAATTCTCTGTTTCTGCCTCTTTAACGCTCAGAGTTTCAGAAATAGTTCCGGTTTTTCCTTGGTTTACTTTTTTATATCCGTCCTTGCCTTTAAGATGCTTTTCCAACACCTTTTCAAGACCATCTTTACCTATTATGTCATTCATTCCGTAGCCTTGATTTTTAAGCTCGTCGTATTCTTCTTTATAAATAATACCCGTTCTGCCTAAAATGTGCGCTGCCATTGAACCGTTAAGATATTCACGCACAGGCTCAATCTCTACACTTACACCTTTTAGGGTAAATGCGCATTCTTTTATTTTTTGCACGGTTTCCATGCTTATATTATTTGCAAAGGTATAAGGATTCATTACACTGAAGTTTTTTGAATCCATTGTATATCTTATTGCAACAATTTCCTTTGCTGTTTCAAGCGAAACATGCTCTGAAATCTTATATTTTTCAAAAAAATGATTTACTATATCTTCTGCGGTTTCGTACTTTTCAAGCTTATTATCTTTTTTCCATTTTACAATCATTTCATCTGTTGTATCATTGCCAAAATCAAATGAATACGGTATATCTGAAACAGGAAAATCGTCAAAATACTCAACTTTATCTGCTTTGCATATTTTAATTAAAGCCGCCAAGGTATCATTAAGCGTGCTGTTTTCTTTGTCAACACTGTGAATTTGTATATAATAACCCATGCTGTTTGTAACCATGGGGATTCCGTATCTATCCATCATTTCGCCGCGCGGAGCCTTAATTGTGGCAGCACGAACAAGGCGGTTTTCAGCCATTTCCTTATATTCGTCGCCGTTTACAATCTGAAGATTGAAAAGCCTTGCAATACAAAGGAAAGTAAAAACCGCAAAAATAAAATATATTAAAATAAGTCGTCCTTTGAAACTTTTTCTATCCAATAATTTCACCCTTATCAACCCACAGCCGGTTCGAAAGCTTCTTAATTACAAAATAAACTGGAAGCGTCATGAGGCTGTTATAAATACATTCAGGAAGCAATGTTCTGAAAAAAACTGATTTAAATTCCAAATCGCCTACAAATGAAACAACATAATAAAATAACTCATAACAAACAGATGTAATCAATGTTATAAGCATAACAATTAAAACCGAGTTCTTGCGAATTACCTTTTCGCAAAACTGTGCAGTAAGAAAGCCTAAAGCAAGTAAAAGCACAGCGTTTAGTCCCAGTGCCTTACCAATCACAAAATCCAGCATAATCCCAAAGAAGAAGCCGGTTATGGCTCCCTCTTTCTTGCTGCAAAAACAGCTTAATGTAACAATATAAATAATAAACAGATTTGGCTTTACGCCAAAAACGGCAATTGCTTCAAGCCACGTTGCCTGAACAATCAAAAAAAATGCTAAAAATATTCCGTGTACTGCAACTTTCATTAACTTTTGACCTTTCAGAAAAATTAATCAAGAGGATTCTTTATAACAAAAACTGCACAAAGATTTTTAATATCCGTTTCAGGGGTAATGACTGCATATTGAGAAATCCCCTGAATATCAGGACGGATTTTATAAATCTTTCCTATAACAAGGCCTTTGGGATAAATACCGCCAAGCCCCGATGTAACAACTGTATCACCAACAATTATATTAGCGTTTTTTGAAACAAAAGAAAGTCTTAAATTTCCGTCAGCGGCAAGACCGCTGTCTCCCTCACAAATGCCAAATTCGCCGGAACGAACAATTTGAGCTCCTGCGGCATGCTCAGAGTCGGTAATCACCGAAACCGTAGACCACGTTGTTCCTACCTCACTTATCCTTCCAACCAGAGCGTTGCCCGATGCGACAACCGGTTGGTTAAGCGCAATGCCATCTGCCGCGCCCTTATCAATAGTGAATGTATTATACCAATTTGAAGGGTTGCGTGCAATAACCGAAGCAGCTTCAAGTTCAAATTCGGTGTTGCCTTGCTTCATGTTAAGGAGCTTTCTCAGCTGTTCATTTTCAAGCCTGCTTGATTCATTTTGATTTATTTCTTTTTTTAATTCTGAATTTTCGGCTTTTAAAGCATCAATTTCAGTTCTAAGCTTATCTACATCAGAAAAATAACCAAAAAAATCAGATACGCCGTGTCCTATATTTGTAAACAGCTTTTGCACAGGAGTTACAATAATATTGGTAACGTTTTCAAAAATAGTTGTATCGTTTTTTGTAGCATTAAGAATGCCCACTGCAATTCCAAGTATAATCACTAAAACAATAAGCCATAATGCTGCTTTATTTTTAAATAGCTTCCGCAAAAGAAGTATCTCCTCTCAAGAAAAATCAGCTGAGAATGCTGTGAAGTGTTCTTATTTCCTCAAGTGCTTTGCCTGCGCCGATTGCAACGCACTCAGCCGGAGATTCCGCAATAAAAATGGGAATTTCGGTATGTACGTTGATAAGACGTCCAAGACCTCTTAGGATTGAGCCGCCTCCGGTCATAACAATACCTGATTCAAAAATGTCTGCTGCAAGCTCGGGCGGTGTCTTTTCAAGAACAGATTTTATACCGTCTATAATTGCTGCAAGGCTCTCCTGAAATGCATCTCTTATTTCAGAGGATTTTACTGTAATTGTTTTTGGAAGTCCAGAAACCAAATCACGTCCCTTTATATCCATAGAAAGTTCCTCTTTAAGAGGGCACGCAGAGCCAATATTCTTTTTTATTTCCTCTGCAGTTATATCACCGATAATAAGATTATTGTTCTTTTTGAGGAACTGTACAATATCGTTATCAAGAGTATGACTGGCAATTCTAAGGCTCTGTGTTGCAACAACTCCGCCTAAAGATACAACCGCAATTTCGGTTGTGCCGCCACCGATATCAACAATCATGGAGCCTATCGGCTTATGAACCTCAATACCTGCACCGATAGCCGCAGCCATGGATTTTTCAATAAGGTATACTTCTTTCACTCCTGCCGCAAGCGCGGCATCTCTTACCGCACGTTTTTCAACGTCAGTAATGTGTGACGGAATACAAATTACTGCCTTTGGTTTTAAAAACGAAGAATTTACTGCCTTTTTTATAAAGTATCTGAGCATAGCTACTGTAATATCAAAGTTTGCAATAACACCGTCCTTTATAGGTGTAAGTGCACGTATATCCTGAGGGGTTCTGCCCAGCATTTCGCCTGCTTCCTTACCTATTGAAAGCACCTTACCGTTCTTTTTGCTGACAGCTACAACGGTAGGCTCGTTTACAACAATACCTTTGCCCTTGAGATAAATTATAGTATTTGAAGTACCTAAATCAATTCCGATTTCGTTTAACATAAATTCTTAACCACACTTTCTGTTTTGTTATTTTCTAAAAGAATTTTATTCCAAAATCTTTATTTAATACCTTTCCGAGTTCACAAACAGGCAAACCGACCACATTAAAATAATCGCCTTGCAGTTTCTCAACAAACAGTGAGCCAAAATTTTGGATTCCGTATGCTCCGGCTTTATCCATCGGCTCTCCAGTATTAATATAATCTTTAATTTCGTTTATGTCAAGGTTTTTAAAGAACACTTCCGTTTTTTCGTAAAAATTTGCTGATTTTCCCGATATATTTTCCACCACATATACACCTGTATAAACGCAATGCATATTTCCGCTCAGCATTTTAAGCATTTTTTCAGCATCATCATAATCTTTGGGTTTACCCAAAATCATATTATTTATTGCAACAACAGTATCTGCTGAAATGATAACAGCATCAGCATCGCAGGACAATGTTTTGCGGATATTTTCGCCCTTGAATTTTGCAAGGCTTTTAACTGTTTCGCAAGGGGACAAGCCTTTCTCCATTATTTCAGGTGTATTGTCGGGTATTATTTCAAATTCAAGTCCAAGTGCCAAAAGAAGCTCTCTTCGCCTTGGCGAATTTGATGCCAAAATTATTTTTTTCACTTGTAAATCTCCTTAAGTATACGTTTTGAAAACACATCAGCCGTATATCCCGTAAGCACGCCGCTTATTACAGCAACTACAAGAAGTGCCGGCAAATACGAAAAAATATACCACGATGAAAAAACTAAGGCTGCAACAAATATTTGGGATATATTATGTATGGCAGCACCTATAACACTTATGCCAATCGTACTTATTCTTGGGTATATTAATTTTTTTGCAAGACACATAAACAATGTCGAGAAAAAGGCACCCGACAGACTATACGGCAATGCAGTAATTCCGCCCGAAATAAGGCAGCCGAGCGTTGCTCTTATAACAGAAATCAAAATTGCACTCTTGTTGCCAAACATAAAAATATTTATAATAGTAACAACATTGGCAAGCCCAAGTTTGCCGCCCGGCACGCTTGTAACTATCAGCCGGGACTCGGCATACTGCAAAACCATACCAATTGCAACAAAAATTGCCATTATTCCTATTTTTCGTGTTTTTGTAATATGTTTATTCATCAGTGAGCTACCTTATCCACATCCGCATTATAGCCGGAAAGCTTTACGGAAATCCGGTTTGGAATGCAGATTATCATTTGATTTGCTTTTGTAATTTTTCCGCTTTTTATATCAGTTTTATCAGGGCATGAAGCATCTGTCATCCTGACGCCATTGGGTGTGATTTCAAGAACATTGATACCGTATGATGTTTCAATTCTGACGGTTTTGCTGCCTTTAATTTCCGAAAGAGCGTAATTTGCATACGGTTTTCCGTCAAAATATATCTCCACCATTTGAGGGCGTTTTGCAAACACAGTAAACGTAAATCCTAAATAAATCATAAGCGCTGACAAAAGCACTGTAAATATAATGACTTTATCGCCTTTGGTAAACAACATCATTACACGCTTCCTTTGTAGGTTATTGTACACCTTTTGAATAGTGACCGCCTGTAAAATCCTGCGGTCGATACTTTTCGTTTCTGAAAAAAGTATTACATATACGAGCACATTCTTCGGGCGTTTCATCCGTGAAATAAATTCTGAACAAGCCCACCCCTGCATTATTTAATTTGTCTAAATCAAATCCCATAAAAGTCTTTTTGCAGTTTAAAATTACGCTGCGGCAGGACGCCCCGTCTTTTATTACCGGAAAAACCATACCCAAGCGGTCAATTATTTTGTTATTACCAGTACAAGGGCACTTGGAGTCGTTTCGTATTATACAATTTTCGGTCACCATGAGCGGAAGTCTTCCATAGACCATAGTCTGCACCGAAATTACTTTTTTTATTTTTTCTATCTGCCGCAAATTAAGTTCCGGCGACAGTTCTGCAGCTTCAAGACCCACAGATTTATAAAACTCAAGAGCATCTGAATTAAATATATTAAGTCTGAATCCGCCCAAAACCCTATAATTTTTAAAAGCTTGTATTTGCGAAAGATTTAATGCCAGAACTGCATAAAAGCCTTTATCAAGCAACAATTTTGCTCTGTTATAAATATTTGTTGCAGCATCTTCTTGAATAATCGCCGGTAAAACAATTACTGTTTTTTCTTTATACGGAGTTATTGCATCAAGGTTTTGTTCGATTATTTGCAGCGGAATATAAAATTGGGTAAAGTCTTCGTTTTTTGCTGCCTCAAATTGCTCAAAAGATGTTACTTCACACACAAAGCCACTGTGCGTTTCAGTATTGTTGTTGACAAATTCTTCAACAGGTTCAGGATTTTGTCTTTTAAATGATTTTATCAGTTTTTGCTTAAAGCGTTCAAGCGCAGTTCGGCGCATCGAATTAAGCGTGGCTGCAGTAACAAACACACCATCGTCAAGTTCGATTTTCATCTCAGAAAACTCAAAGGGCGTTCCGCCCGTTTTGCTTATCTGCAACTTGACTGTTTCCTCTGTAATAGGTATTTTTTGAGCTTTTTCAACAATCGTATCACAAATATATTCTTCAAATATATTTGTGCCGCTGATTGTAATACTGGGATTTTCTCCAAGTCGAATTTTTACACAGCAACTAAGCGATATTTTGCGTGTTTCTGATTTAATTTTATTCAAAAGCTCTTGTTTAATTGCGTCTGACCCCTTAAGATAAGGATTATCCGGCTTATCAAATGCAAACATCTCTTTGCCAGGCTTGTGTGTTAAATATCCGTCTGTAACCCCTCCGCGGTTGAATATCCGGTCAAGCAATTCAAGGTCTGATTTTTCAACCGGATGTGGATTGTCAATATACTTTCTGTATATCCCCACAACTGCAGCAACGTATGCAGCGCCTTTCATTCTTCCTTCAATTTTAAGAGATGATACCCCGATTTCAGACAAAGTGCCTATGTGTTCAATAGATGACAAATCCTTAAGACTCATAAAGAATTTTTTTGATTTGCCGTTATTTATACTATAAGGAAGCCTGCATGGTTGCGCACATTTGCCGCGATTGCCGGAGCGCCCGCCTATTATGCTGCTCATAAGGCACTGGCCTGAATAGCACATACACAAAGCTCCGTGCGCAAACACTTCAAGCTCTGCTTTTGTTTTTTCCGCAATTTCTTTTATATTTTCAATTGAAACTTCTCTGGCAAGAACAACTCTTTTAATATTCAGAGCTTCAAGCATTTTTACGCCGTCAGAATTATGCACTGTCATTTGCGTGCTTGCGTGAATAGGCAGTTCAGGAACAATTTTTCGTGCAATTTTGACAACGCCCATATCCTGTACAATTATTGCATCGACGCCTATATTATTAAGAAAAACGAGATATTCTCTCAGTTCAGACATCTCACTATCCGAAACAAGAGTATTTACTGTTACATAAATTTTTGTATCACGCAAGTGGCAGTAATCTACCGCTTTTTCGAGTTCAAGCTTATCAAAATTATCAGCAAAGCTTCTTGCACCAAACGCCTTGCCCGAAAGATACACCGCATCTGCTCCGTTTTGAACCGCTGCAACTAAGCAGGCGAAATTACCTGCAGGGGCAAGCAACTCAATTTTATTCATTTATTTTCAATCCTTTTAATTTAGTAACCGTTTCTTGCAGAACTTTTTGCAAGTTCAATCTGAATCTCCTGAACCAGTTTCTCTAAAGTTTCAATTCTGGCAGTCTTTTCAGAAACCTGTGTTGATAACTGAATTTCACTTTTTGAATATTCAGCTATCTGCTTTCTGAGATTGTCTGCTGAATCTTCAAGTCTAAGAAGCTCGTCTGCCAAATTTATGGATGTAAGCATTCCGAGCATAGCTGTACTGAGCCGGGGATTGGCAACAGAAATTTCTGAAAGCGTCTTATCCACCTTTACCGCAACTCTTTGAACATACTCTGCGGGTTCGGCTGTTACCAAGGTGTACTCTGCACCGTTTATAAGAACCTTAACTTTTTTCTTTTCCATAGTAATCTCCTAAAATTCCAATTTGTTTTTTAAAATTGTCATTCCTTTAAAAAATGCAATAACAGTTTTTGCGTCAGTTATTTCATTAGCCATTATTTTGTCCCAAACCTCATGTATGTCATACTCTAAAATATCAAGATATTCGTCCTCGTCAGGGTTTACTTTTCCAGTGTACAGACCTTTTGCAAGAAACAAATATGTTGTTTCATTGGCAAACCCCGGTGACGGATAAAGATAGCCAAGAGGTATAAATTCTTTTGCTTTATACCCGGTTTCCTCTTCAAGCTCGCGAATACCGCACTCAAGAGGGTCTTCGCCGCGTTCAAGCTTTCCTGCCGGAATTTCAAGTAACTCCTTTTCTACCGCTTTTCGGTATTGCGAAACCATAATAATTTTATTATCGTTTGTAATTGCAAGAATACCCACGCCGCCCGGATGGTCAACAAGCTCACGATAACCGGTTTTGCCATCTGGAAGCTCTACTGTTTCGACCCTGACATCGAATATACGTCCTTCAAACTTTTTTTCGGAAGTAATGGTTTTTTCGTTAAATACCATATACGTCAACCTTTCCTTTTAAAGTAAAAATTACCTATAAGATAAACAACGGGCAGAAAAACATTCTGCCCGCAGTAAAAACTTCTTTATTGGTTAATTAAACAATACCCTGAGCCATCATAGCACTTGCAATCTTTTCAAAGCCTGCAATATTTGCGCCTGCAACAAGGTTGTATCCAAAACCGTACTTTTCAGCAGCTGCAGCAGCACTGTCATGAATATTAATCATGATGCTTTCAAGCTGTGCGTATACCTGATCAGGTGCAAATACTGTATGGCCTGCATTCTGACCCATCTCAATGCATGAGCATGCAACGCCGCCGGCATTTGCTGCCTTTGCAGGACCAATAACTACGCCGTTGTCGCGAAGGTATGCAACAGCTTCGTTTGTTGTGGGCATATTTGAACCTTCGCAAAGGAACTTACAACCGGCAGCAACCATAGCCTTTGCTTCCTCCATGCCGATTTCATTCTGTGTTGCACAAGGTATGTAAAGGTCAGCTTTAACACCCCAAGGCTTTTCGCCCGGGAAGAATTTTGCATTGGGGAACTTTTCTGCATAAGGCGCACAGATGTTTTTACCTGATGCACGAAGTTCAAGGAGATAATCTTCCTTTTCACCTGCTGTTACACCGTCGGGATCATATATGTAACCATCGGGACCTGAAATTGTAATAACCTTTGCACCAAGCTGATTAAGCTTCTGTACGGTACCCCATGAAACATTACCAAAACCCGAAACAACAACTTCCTTGCCCTTAAGTTCTTCGCCAAAACGCTTGAGCATTTCTCTTGCAAAGAATACAATACCATAGCCTGTTGCCTCTGTTCTTCCTTTAAGTCCGCCATAAGGAATACCTTTACCTGTAAGTACGCCTTCGTATACATCCTTAAGTCTTTTGTACTGACCGAAGAGATATCCGATTTCTCTTGCGCCAACACCAAGGTCACCTGCAGGAACGTCGGTATTTGCACCGATATGTCTGTAAAGCTCTGTCATGAATGACTGACAGAATCTCATAACTTCTGCATCTGATTTACCATTGGGGTCAAAGTCAGAACCGCCCTTGCCGCCGCCGATAGGAAGACCAGTAAGTGAATTTTTAAAGATTTGCTCAAAGCCGAGGAACTTAATAATACCCGCATATACATTTGGAGCAAATCTGAGTCCACCCTTATACGGACCGATTGCGCTGTTAAACTGAACTCTGTAACCTCTGTTTACCTGAACCTTGCCGTTATCGTCAACCCAAGGAACACGGAATGTAATAACTCTTTCGGGTTCAACCAGTCTTTCAATAAGACCTGCTGCTTCGTATTCAGGATGCTGTTCAATAACAGGCTCCAAAGATTCTAAAACCTCATATACTGCCTGCAAAAATTCGCTTTCGCCTGCATTGCGCTTTTCTACTGTTTCGTAGACACGCTTTAAGTATTCGTTTTTGATACTCACTGTAACCATCTCCTAATTGATAAATAAAATTACTTTTCAAAATATTATATCACAACAGATTTGTATATGCAATATTTTTTTGACAAAAAAGGCAAATTTTTGAGATTTTTTTCAGTGCGGTTTTCAAGAGAATGCATCAGCATGAAAGCCCGGCCAGACGCCCTGTGGAAAAAGCAATCTGAAGATTAAATCCTCCTGTATAAGCATCCACATCAATTATTTCACCGGCAAAGAAAAGTCCCGGAATTTTTTTTGATTCCATTGTGGATGAATCAATCTCTTTGACCGAAACACCGCCCGAAGTAATTATTGCCTGCTCAATCGGACAAAAATCTGTAACATTAAATTCTATGCCTTTAATTACAGAAATAAGCCTTTTTCTTTCTTCTTTTGTGATTGAATTAACCTTTTTTCTTGGCTCAATTCCCGAAAGGCTTATGACTATGTATATAAGCTTTTGCGGAAGCAAATCGCCAAGGCTGTTTACGAAATCTCTGTTATTAAACTTTTGAAAATCTCTGAGTAGTCTTGTATCAAGCTCTTTTTCGCTTAGTGCAGGCTTGAGGTCAAGTATAATCTTATACTCATCCGGCATCATTGGTCTAAGATGTGCAGATGCACTTAGTATAACCGGTCCGGTAAGACCAAAATGCGCAAACATCATTTCGCCGAAATCTTTATATATTTTTTTGTTGTTTTTATTTACAACTGTTATCTCTATATTCTTCAGCGAAGTACCCATAAGGTCATACACCCAGCTTTCAGCAACCTTCAAAGGAACAAGTGAAGGAATTATATCTGTAACCGTATGCCCAAGCTTTTTTGCAAAAGCATATCCATCACCGGTCGAACCTGTACCCTGATATGAAAGTCCACCCGTTGCAACAATCACCGATTTAGCCGAAATCCTTCCGTGCTTACTTGTTAAAACAGCACATACAGAACCATTTGTTTCTGTCAGAACTTCATTTACCGAATCGTGGATTACTTTTACTCCGCTGTGCTTAATAAATCTTGACATCGCCTCTACAACATCCAAACTTTTGTCAGAAACGGGGAAAACTCTGTTTCCCCGTTCAACCTTTGTTTCAACACCTAAATTATTAAAAAAAGTTACTGTATCAGCATTTGTAAAACCGTAAAAAGCACTGTATAGAAATGTATGATTTACCGTAACATTTTCAAGAAGCGTTTCAACATCCTCACACGCATTGGTAATATTACAGCGACCTTTGCCGGTAATCAGCATTTTTTTGCCCAAAATACGATTTTTCTCTATAAGAATAACTTTTTTACCTCGTCCGGCAGCTGTACCTGCAGCCATCATTCCTGCAGCACCGCCACCTATAACAACAACATCTGCTGTAATTTCACTCATAACTTTTACCTGCCCCTTTTGGGTGTGTTTTTTCGGTTAGTGTTTCTGCTAAACGGCTTTACAGATTTTCTTCCCTGCGAAATAACGGATTTGCTTTTTGAAGAAGATACTGCCTCGATCTTTTTTAGCATATTCACCTCAGATTCACTGAGTTTGCGCCATTTTCCCACAGGAAGATGTCCCAATGTAAGACCCGCTTCCTTTGTTCTTTTAAGCTTTTTTACAACACAACCCAAAGCTTCAAACATCCTTCTTACCTGTCTGTTTCTGCCCTCATGTATTGTAATTTCTATTTTTGTACCATACTGTGTTGCACCAACAACCTCTACCTCTGCAGGGCTGGTTTTTTGACCATCAAGCATAACGCCGCGCCGCAATTGAATTATAGTATCCATACTGACGTCACCGGTAACTTCGGCGACATAAGTTTTTGCAATATCATGCTTAGGATGAGTTATCCTGAATGTAAGGTCCCCGTCATTTGTAAGAAGCAACAGACCCTCTGTATCATAATCAAGCCTGCCCACCGGATAAATCCTTGATGAAATGTCGGATACCAATTCCATTACAGTTGGACGACCTTTATCGTCAGACACGGTTGTTATAAATCCAACCGGCTTATTGAGCATGATATAGACTTTCTTTTCGGCGTGTTTTATTATCTCGCCGTCCAGCTTGACCACATCATAGTTTTCATCAATCTGCACACCCATCTCACGGATTATCTGATCATTTACAGATACTCTGCCTTCGGCTATAATTTTTTCGGCACCACGCCTTGATGCCACTCCGGCATTTGCGAGAAATTTTTGTAATCTAATCATTTAATACCTCTGTCGGTCTTACATATTCTTGTATTTATCCAAAATCTTTTCAATTCTCTTGATAGGATTAAGTAATTCACTTATTGAGTGTTCTGCATTAAGCTCACTGATAAGAAGAGCAACATACTTACTCATGTCAACCTGATGATACCACGGTTTTGTAAGAAGCTCAGGTTTTGCATAGATAAGATTTGTTGTAAACACTCCTTCAATAAAACCTTCTTCATAGGCTTTGTCAAAGCGCTCAAAGCCTTCGGTGAACAAACCAAATGTAGAGAACACAAATACTCTTGCAGCCTTTCTCTTTTTAAGTTCTTTTGCAACATCTATCATTGAGTCGCCTGAAGAAATCATATCATCAACAACAATAACATTTTTGCCATCAATATCTCTGCCCAAAAATTCGTGAGCAACTATCGGATTTTTGCCGTTTACAACCTTTGAATAATCACGGCGCTTATAGAACATGCCAAGGTCCATGCCAAGAACAGACGAATAATACATACATCTGCTCATTGCACCCTCGTCAGGAGAAATAATCAATGTGTTTTCTTTATTTAAAATAACATCCTTATCATACTTAAGACAAGCCTTTATCATCTGGTATGTAGGCATAACATTTTCGAATCCTTTAAGGGGTATAGCATTCTGAACTCTTGGGTCATGTGCATCAAAGGTAATAATGTTATCAACGCCTATGTTGCAAAGCTCCTGCAGTGCCATAGCACAGTCCAGCGACTCTCTTGAAGACCTTTTGTGCTGACGACCTTCATAAAGCATAGGCATAATAACAGTTATGCGCTTTGCCTTACCGCCGATTGCAGAAATGGCTCTTTTAAGATCCTGATAGTGGTCGTCCGGACTCATGGGAATCTCTGTTCCGTACAGCTTGTAGGTTTCACCATAATTGAAGCAGTCAACTATGATATAAACATCATAGGTTCTTGCAGAATGAAGAAGAGTTGCTTTTGCCTCACCCGTACCAAATCTTGAAAGCTTAACAGGCAAAAGAAATGTACCAAGATTGTTTACATCGTCGGCATTGAAGGTTTTAAGATAATAATCAACCTTCTCGCAAAAATTCTCACAGCCTGTCATACCGATGACACCAAGACGGCCAAGATTGTAGGATTCAATTGTTGATTTCATTTGATTTCTCCTTTGGTTTTTTGTAATGTATTTAAAGCTTTAATTATAATCGCATATCATTGTTCAAGAAAAGTTTTCAAGGCTTGCCTTAAGCTGTTTACCCCTTATGCTCTGACAAAAGCTTGTATTTGATATTCCAAAGCTTTTCCGAGAGGTCTACATAATATTCGTGGGGATTTTCAAATCTTTTTACTTCGTCCCAGATGGTATTGATTTGTTCTTCGCAGAATTTCTTTATTTCAACAAGCTTGGGTGATTTATATACACACTTTCCATGTTTAAAAATGGGAACCTGAAGCTCTACTGCGTGAAAATCTGTAACTTTCTTTCTTTTCCATGTATGTTCGGGGTCAAAAATTTCATATTCACGGCTGTCGTCTATTACTTCATCCGCAAGGGTCAAAACATCCGCAATGGCTTTTCCTGTCTCGTTTGAAAACAGGCGGTATACCTTTTTAAAGCAAGGGTTGGTAATTTTGGCAACGTTCTCGCTTATTTTTATTTTTGGTATCATTTCGCCGTTTTTTTCCACCGCAACAATTTTATATACTCCACCAAAAACAGGTTCTGATTTTGAGGTAATCAAGCGTTCACCAACGCCAAACGAGTCAATACACGCGCCCTGTCTTAAAATATCACGGATAATATGCTCGTCCAGTGAATTTGACACAACAATTCCCACATCACTATATCCTGCTGCATCCAGCATTTTTCTTGTTTGCTTGGTGAGATATGTTATATCGCCGCTGTCTATTCTGACGCCTTTGGGTCTGATACCCATAGGCTTTAGCACCTCGTCAAAAACACGTATTGCATTGGGAATACCTGATTTTAAAACATTATAGGTATCGACCAAAAGTGTACACTGCGTAGGATATGCAAGGGCATACGCTTTGAAAGCCTCATACTCGCTGTCAAAGGACTGAATCCAGCTGTGTGCCATGGTTCCCAATGCGGGAACTCCATACAGCTTGTCCGTAACGGTACATGCTGTACCGGCAGCACCGCCTATAAACGCCGCTCTTGCACCAAGAACCGCACCGCCTGTGCCTTGCGCACGGCGCGAACCAAATTCCATAACAGGACGGCCCTCTGCCGCACGGACAATTCGGTTGCACTTAGTTGCAATAAGACTTTGGTGATTTACAGTGAGCAAAATCATAGTCTCAACAAACTGCGCCTGAATAAGCGGACCCCTGACTGTCAGAATCGGCTCGTTAGGGAAAATAGGTGTACCCTCAGGGATTGCCCAAACGTCACATTCAAACTTAAAATTCGCCAGATAATTAAGAAATTCCTCGCAAAAAATACCCTTTTCGCGAAGGAATTCTATATCATCTTTTTCAAATTTAAGGTTTTCCAGATATTCTATTACCTGTTCGACACCTGCCATAATTGCAAAGCCTGCGTTGTCAGGAACTTTTCTGAAAAACATATCAAAATATGCAATTTCGCTGTGCATATTGTTTTTAAAATAGCCGTTTGCCATGGTTATTTCGTAAAAGTCGGTAAGCAATGTATTATTCATAAAAATCACCACAGCCTTTCTTTTGTTATTATCTTATATTAATATAGAATAAGTATACCATTCACCCCAAAATATTTCAAGTACTTTTGATAAATAATGTAAAAAATGTGCAAAATTTAAGAAATATTATCAATAATTATAATATCATCACCTATTTTTTTGATATTTTCCCAATTAATTATTACGTCTTCATCTCTTCCAAGAAAGCCCATAAGCCGATATGCTCCCGGAACAATCAACGCAACAATTCTGCCTTCTTTTAAATCAAGCAAAACGTCTGAAACAAATCCAAGTCTTGCTCCATCGGAAACATTTATTACTTCCTTTGTTTTAAGCTCGTTTATACTGCATTTCAACTGAATCCCTCCCTTTTTTACATACTTTATGCCAAAAAATTTTACCTTATGAATTTAAAACAAAGAAAATAATTTTCGGTATATCCAAAGTTTGTTTGTGAAATAATATTATGGAAAACAAAAGGGGGATATTGGGAAAATGATTAACAAAGTTGATATATGCGGAGTAAACACATCAAAGCTTCCCGTTTTGAGCGAGGCTCAAAAGCAAGAGCTTTTTTCCAAAATTCAAAGGGGCGATACAAACGCCCGTCAAGAATTTATATACGGCAATCTAAGACTTGTACTTAGTGTACTGCAAAGATTTTCAAACAGGAACGAAAATATAGACGATTTATTTCAGGTAGGTTGCATCGGGCTTATTAAGGCACTTGATAATTTTGATACCTCTCACGGTGTTAAGTTTTCTACGTACGCTGTGCCAATGAATGTACCATGTAGAAAAACTAAAATTTGTAGTATATTTCTGCATTATCATCTGCTACAACAATTTCTGATACACAGCTTTCAATAATATTTCGTTTTTCTTTTGGGGTAAGATATTTCCATGTTTCACGAAGCGTACTGAGTTGTTTTTTTATTTCATTGTTCCTTTTAGAGATAACCCTTTCTTTTTCTTCGCGTTTTATCTGCTTTTGTATACTATCCAAATTAATCTTTATTTCTTTAATAGACTCCTTAAGAATTTCATCCTCCGCCTCTGCATAAAGAGAATAAAGCCGCTTTAACTTATCAGAAAGCTTTTTTTCGTTTTCTTTTAAAATATCAATAACACTTTTTTCGTTATCAAATTTTGTTTTAGTGCTTTTTATACCCAATGAAAATAGGTCTTCTTTTACCACATTTTCCAGTTCATCAGCCCAAATTCCGTTATTTGTACAGTCAGGGTCTTTTACAAGATGCGGTTTACTTTTATCCTTTGAATAACAAACCAGCTTGTAGCCTTGTTTTCCCCATTTATGATATCGCATCTTTGCTCCGCAAACACCGCATTTTACCAATCCAGTAAGAAGGTTTTGGGCGTCGCCTTTAAATTTGCCCGAGCGTTCTGACATTTTTTGCATAGCACGTTCATAGGTTTCAAGACTTATTATAGGTTTGTGCTTTCCTAAGAACTCCTCGCCTTTATAAACAATAAACCCTGCGTTGGTTTTTCGCTTTAGAATTTGTCTTGCAAGCCGTTCATAGCTTAAGCCAACCATTCTTGCAATTGCATTGGTTGAATAACCGCCGAGATACAGTTCATAGACCTTTCGTACAGTTTCGGCATCTTGGTTTGGGACAAGAATACCCTTTTTGGAATCATAGTCATAGCCAAACGGAACACGGCCTCCACCCATCCAGTAGCCTTCTTTAACCCTTTCCTTCATACCCATACTTGTACGTTCTTTAATGTTTTCTCGTTCAAGCTGTGCAAATGCCGAAAGTATACCAAGCATCAGCCTACCAAGCGGTGTTGATGTATCCATGCTTTCGTTAAGCGAAACAAAATCCACATCATACGGGTTAAACACATCTTCAATCAAATAAAGAGTGTCCTTCTGACTTCTTGAAAGACGGTCAAGCTTATAAACAAGCACGCATCCGATTTTTCCTTCCTTGACATCCCCTATAAGCCTTTTCAATTCAGGACGTTCAATATTGCTTCCGCTAAATCCACCGTCAATATAATATTCAAAACACTTTATTCCCTTTGACACACAGTATGCCGTAAGCATTTCTTTTTGTGCATCTATTGAATAGCCTTCTTCCCTTTGAGCATCCGTTGAAACACGAATATAGATTGCTGCAATTTTACTCATTTTCTAAACCAAAGTTGGCATGAATATTTCTGTTATCTGTGCCTCTCAATCTGCGATTTGCGCTGTTTATTGCCTGTGAAATTTCGTTTTTATCAACAATTATGCTGTTGTCAAAGGGCTTGCTGACACGTTTTCCGTTTATATATCTTATTATCCGCATTTAATCATCTCCTTATTTTCAGTATTAACCAAAATAAGAAAATAAAAACAGCCCTAAGGCTGTTTTTTGTTCAGATATTAAATATTCTTTTTGCATTTTCACTCAAAATCAAACGATTTGCTTCATCATGCAAATTCATTGCAAAAAAGGTTTTAAGTTCTTTTTCGGCTGACCACATGGGGTAATCCGTACCAAACAGCACTCGGTCTGTTCCATACCGCAAAACCAGCGCCTTAAAATCAACCTCATCTGAAAACTCAAAGCTTGATGAACAGTCTACATAGAAATTAGGAAGGTCTGAATATTTCTCGCACGCTTCTTCCCATATAGACCAACCGCCAAAATGTGCACCAATAACCGTAAGTTTTGGATATGCTTTTAAAATCGGCAACACTCTATTAGGGTTTGAATTATCGTATCTGTAATCCCCTGTATGCATCAAAATGGACAGACCCTTCTTCTCACAACATTCATATATTTTAAGAAGATTATCTGTATCCACCTTGAACCCTTGAATATCAGGGTGAAGCTTAACCCCTTTGAGTCCAAGCTCCATAAGATACTCAATGTCACCGCAAATATCATCGCTCTCGGGATGCAGTGTGCCAAGTCCGGTAAGAAAACCATCAGAGGCTTCTACTTCTTTGGCAATAAATTCATTTATACTTTTTACCTGATGCGGGGTTGTTGCAACGGATTGAACAACGGCATGGTCAACACCAAGCTCACGATAAGAGGACATCAAATCATTTACTGTTCCTTCACCGTAAGCAGTTGAACCATAAAATTTATCGGTTGCGGCAACAGCTTTGGATGCAATTTTTTCAGGATATATATGGCAGTGCGCATCAATTACGTAAAAGCCGTTTATCATTATGCTGTCACCACGCTGTCTGCTTTTTGAAGACCAAGTTTAACAACTGCATCTTCACGCATTTTGTATTTAAGGATTTTGCCTGCAGCATTCATCGGGAATGCCTTAACAAAGTCTATATACTTTGGAACCTTGTGCTTTGCCATGTGAGCAAGAATATATTCCTTCATTTCCTGCTCGGTCATGCTTTCTCCTTCTTTAAGAATAATACAAGCCATAATTTCTTCGCCATATTGTTCGTCAGGAACGCCTATAACCTGAACATCACTAACCATCGGATGAGTATAAATAAACTCCTCAATTTCTTTGGGATAAATATTCTCACCACCACGGATAATCATATCCTTAAGTCGTCCTGTAATTTTATAATTGCCTTCAGGTGTACGGCAAGCAAGGTCACCTGTATGAAGCCATCCATCTTTATCTATTGCAGCTGCTGTTGCCTTGGGCATCTTGTAATATCCCTTCATGATATTGTATCCGCGCGCCACAAATTCACCGTTTACACCATCAGGGCATTCCTCACCCGTGTCAGGGTCAACAATTTTGCACTCAATTTCGGGAAGTGCACGTCCAACAGTTGCAACACGTACTTCAAGCGGGTCATCAGCAGAACTCATGGTACATCCGGGAGATGCCTCGGTCTGACCATAAACAATGGTAATTTCCTTCATATTCATTTTGTTTACAACATCCTGCATAGCCGAAATAGGGCAAGGACTTCCTGCCATAATTCCTGTACGCATATAAGAAAAATCTGTTTTTTCAAAATCAGGGTGTTCCAAAAGTGCTATGAACATTGTTGGAACGCCATGGAATGCAGTAATATGTTCGCGGTTGATACACGCAAGTGCAGGCTTTGGTGAAAAGTACGGAAGCGGCAAAAGTGTTGCACCATGAGTCATTGATGCAGTCATTGCAAGCACCATTCCAAAGCAATGAAACATTGGCACCTGAATCATCATTCGGTCTGCTGTTGACAAATCCATACGGTCACCAATACACTTTCCGTTATTTACAACATTGTAGTGCGTCAGCATTACCCCTTTAGGGAAGCCTGTTGTACCTGATGTGTACTGCATATTGCAGACATCATCTTTATCAACTGCTGCCGCCATGCGATAAACAGTTTCAACAGGAACCTTTGAAGAAAGCGCAACTGCATCCTCCCACTCAAGGCAGCCTTTTTGCTTAAAGCCAATTGTAATTACATTGCGCAAGAATGGCAAACGTTTTGCATGAAGCTGCTGTCCCGGCTTTAAATCTTCCAGTTCGGGACAAAGCTCAGCAATAATCTGCGAATAGTTTGAGTCCCGATAGCTGTCAACCATAATAAGCGTATGTGTATCTGACTGTTTAAACAGATACTCAGCCTCATGAATTTTATAAGCTGTGTTTACAGTAACCAAAACGGCTCCGATTTTAGTGGTTGCCCAAAATGCAATGTACCACTGGGGAACATTTGTTGCCCAAACAGCAACGTGTGTGCCCGCTTTAACACCCATTGCAACAAGAGCACGCGCAAACTCGTCAACATCATCACGAAATTCGCTGTAGGTTCTTGTGTAATCAAGAGTTGTATATTTAAAAGCGTACTGGTCCGGAAATTCTTCTACCATACGGTCAAGTACCTGACCAAAGGTGCAATCAATCAAGAGGTCTTTTTTCCATACGTACTTTCCGGTATGTGTGTTATTTGAATATAGTGCAGGTGTGTTCTTTGCAGGGTCACTGTACTGTTTCATATAATTGACAAACTGAGCAAAGATAATCTCCATATCATCAAGCTCTTCGCACCAACCCGGATGCCATTCAAGAGAGATAAATCCGTCATAATTCACCGAGCGCAGTGCAGCCATCATCTCACCTATCGGAAGCTCACCTTCGCCCATAAGACAAAATTCGGTGCCATTTTCAGTGCGCTGTGCGTCCTTAATATGCACATGGCGCACATACGCACCCAAGTTTGTAATTGTTGTTTCGGGTTGTTCACCACAAGTAAAATACGGTGAATACATATCCCATATTGCACCAAGTGAGTCACTTGCAAAATCAATCAAAACCTCACGAAGTGCCGCTGTATCGCAGAAAATTCCGGAGGTTTCCAAAAGCAGGGAAACATTGTTTGACTCTGCATTTGGCACAACTTCAGAAAGGATTTCCATTACAGCAGAGATTGCTGATTGTTTTTCTATGCCTTCGCCTATTGCACGAATACGTACGTTAGGAATATGAAGATTAGTTGCAATTTTTATACATTGATTAATTTCTTCCAATGCTTTAGCCTTAGAGGAAATATCTGCACAATCGCAAAGAGTGTCAATGCAAGGAAGCGTCAGCTTAAGCTCATAAAGCCGTCTTACCGTTGCAGCAGCTGCATAGTTATAAAACGCGCCGTCCTTTTCTGTAAAAAGCGGGTTGTATATGTTATGAAGTTCAATACCCTCGAACTTCATATCTTTTGCTATTTCGCAAAAATCCTCAAAGGAACGGCCATGCCATCCCTTGGTTGAAAACGACAGTTTCATAATTTATGCCTCCTCGTAAACAATTTTATTCACGGCACCAAGATATGCATTTATACTTGCGCCAACAATGTCAGTAGAAATACCGCTGCCTGAATAAAGACGTCCTCCTTCGCGAAGACGAACCAATGCACAACCCATAGCCTCCCGGCCTTCGGTTACAGACTGAATCTGAAAATCATCAAGCTCATAATGTGAGCCTGTTATCTGTTCAATAGCGCGAAATGCTGCATCAATAGGTCCGTCACCCATTGAAACGCCTTCAACCTCACCTGTGTCAGCTTTGAACAGCTTAACCTGAGCAGATGCAGTAATAATATTGCCGGTATTGATTATATAGCTTATAAGCTTATATGTAGGCGGAACTTGAAGAGCAACCGCTGCAATTATTGCATCAAGTTCTCTTGCTCCGACCTTTTCTTTCTTTTCTGTAAGTTTTTTAAACTCTTCATAGACTTTTTCGCAATCCTCTTCGCTAAGGTCATAGCCCAGTTTTTGAGTCATTGCGGCAACAGCAGTGCTGTCATCGCTTTTATCAAGATAAAGCGTATTGCTGTCTGTGTATTCAATCTTTTCAGAAGCATCAGCTTCATCGGTTATTTTAATTATTCTTGAAATCTGACGTATGATGCGACGAAGCTCAGTATATTTGATTTGACTTGAAAGACCGCAGTTATTTCCGCAATTTTTAATTGTTTCAGCAAAAATCTCCAAAGAAACAGTTCCGGAAGAAACAGCAGTTTTTACAGTGTCTGCGCTGTCTCTGACGGTAATTGCTGCTGCGGCATTTGCCATGCCGTTTTTATCTTCACATGAAACGCCCAAAGAAACCTTATCAAGTTCAGAAACTTTTGCTTTGATGTCATCAATAAATCCAGCAAACTCATCCGGCATCATCTCGCCGGCTGTGTCGCATATTGTTATCAAGGATACACCTGCACAGATTGCAGCTTTAACAGCATCAATCAAAAACTGTTCTTCTGCACGCGTTGCATCAACTGCACAGAATTCAACGTCTGTGCAGGATGCCTTTGCTTTTGAAACCATTTCTGAAATAAGTTCAAGCATTTTTGGTGCTTTTTTGTGACAAGTATATTCCATTCCTACAGGAGAAACCGGCAATTCTATTCTAACGCGCGGATGCTTTGCTGCTGAAAGTGCTTCAAGTGCATATTCTACTCCTTCAGCATTCATACCGGCTGAAACAGAAATAATACCGTTTTGCACAAATGAAGAAATTGTACGGACAAATAGGATGTCAGTCTTTTTATTTTCAATTGCAGGTAGTTCAATTGCATTTATATTAAGCTTTTCAAGCTGTCTGACAATCTCTATCTTTTCTTTAAAACTAAGTGTCGATGCATTGCGACACAAAGTTATGTCCGCCACATTAATATTTTTCATTTTTCTTTCCTCCTAATAAACTAAATAAAAGACCTTATTTTAAAGGATACGTCCAACCGAAGGTATCTTCAATCTTGCCCCATTGAATTCCGGTAAGTGTATCATAAAGATGTTGAGTAACCTCACCGATTTCACCATTATTTACAGCAAAAATCTTGTCCTTGTAACGAAGCTCACCGATAGGTGAAATTACTGCAGCAGTGCCGCAGCCCCAAGCTTCTTCAAGTGTTCCGTCGTCCATAGCTTTTTCAAGCTCGTCAATGCTGAGAAGCCTTTCTGAAACATTGTAGCCTTCTTTTCTTAATACTTCAAGGCAAGACATACGTGTAATACCCGGAAGAATCGAGCCCGTAAGAGCCGGTGTAACAATCTCGCCGTTTATTTTAAACATAACGTTCATTGCACCAACTTCTTCAATGTACTTTCTCTCCAGGCCATCAAGCCACAAAACCTGAGAATATCCGCTTTGTTCAGCCTTTTCGCCGGCACGGTTGCTTGCAGCGTAGTTTCCGCCGCACTTTGCATAACCTGTACCGCCACGGACAGCACGTACATCCTCTGCTTCAATCATAATTTTAACAGGATTAATGCCCTCTTTGTAGTAGCTGCCAACCGGTGATGCAATAATCATAAATGTAGCATTGTGAACAGCGTGAACACCAAGTGTTTCGTCATTACCAAACATAAAAGGTCTTAAATAAAGAGACGTTCCGGGAGCAGATGGTGTCCAGTCTTGCTCAAATGCAACAAATTTTTCAAGAATCTCCATAGCCATAGCCTCATCAATCTGAGGAAGGCAAAGTCTTTCTGCACTGCGGTTCATTCTGCGAATATTTTCGATAGGTCTGAACATCTGAACAGTTCCGTCTTCGCGGCGATAAGCCTTAAGTCCTTCAAAAATTTCTGAACCATAGTGAAGTACTGTTGAGGCAGGATGAAGCTCAATTCTGCCGAAAGGAACTATTCTTGCGTCGTACCAGCCTTTTTCACGTGAATAATCCATAATAAACATGTGGTCTGTAAAGAACTTACCAAAACCTAATGTTGAGCTTTCGGGATGTTCTTTTGGTGTTGTTGTTTTAACAATCTTTATATCCATTTTTATGTTCTCCTTTAAAACTTAGTTTTCTGCACCAATCTGCATAGCTTTAAGGTTTGTTTCAAGCATATCTGCACGTTTTGCAGAGATAACCTTTTTAAGTGCAGCGTTGACAGAATCTTCAGAAAATCCGTCTGTTACACTAAGAATTTTGCCTGCAATAATCATATTTGCAAGTGTTGGCATATTATTATCCGAGGCAAGCTTTGTTGCAGGAATATAATACACCTCAACATCTGTACGGTTAACTTTTCTCTCAATAAGTGTTGAATCAACAAAAATTTTACCGCCGGGTGCAACTGTAGCCTCGTACTTATCAAGCGAAGGTAAGTTCATAGCTACCAAAACATCGGGAGTTGATACAATAGGCGAGCCAACAGGCTCGTCACTTATGATTACGCTGCAGCTTGCTGTTCCGCCACGCATTTCGGGTCCGTAAGAAGGAAGCCAGCTTACTTCTTTTTCTTCAACAAGGCCTTTGTATGCAAGAAACTTTCCTGCAAACAAAATTCCCTGACCGCCAAAACCTGCAATAAGCATTTGTGATGTACTCATTACTTTTCCTCCTTTTCTGCGCTGCGGTCCTTATATACACCAAGAGGATAATAAGGAAGCATTTTTTCGTCAATCCATTTCAGTGCATCCTGAGGTGTCATGCCCCAGTTTGTAGGACAGCTTGAAACAACCTCAACAAGTGAGAAGCCCTTGCCGTCAATCTGATTCTGGAACGCTTTTTTGATTGCCTTTTTAGCATTCTTAACATTTTTAACATTGTTTACGGTAACACGCTCAAGATATTCGGGACCATCAAGAGTTGAAAGCATTTCGCAAACTCTTATGGGGAAACCGCAGGCATCTGTATCTCTTCCGTAAGGTGAAGTTTGTGTAACCTGACCCGGAAGTGATGTTGGAGCCATCTGACCGCCTGTCATTCCGTAAATCGCATTGTTGATAAAAATAACCGTAATATTTTCGTTTCTTGCCGCACTGTGAACAGTTTCTGCCATACCAATTGACGCAAGGTCACCATCACCCTGATAAGTAAACACTATGTGGTTTTCAGGGTCTGAACGCTTAACACCCGTTGCAACAGCCGGAGCACGTCCGTGTGCGGCTTCAATCATATCACAATTAAAATAGTTATAAGCCATAACCGAGCAACCAACAGGTGCAACACCTATTGTCTTGCCCTCAATTCCGAGTTCGTCTATAACCTCGGCTACCAGACGGTGAACAATACCGTGAGTACAGCCGGGGCAGTAATGCATCTGGACATCTGCCAGAGCCTTTGGTTTTTCAAAAACTACCATTATTTGTTACCTCCCTTTGCTGCATTTTTTATCGCATCAAGCACCTGCTCAGGTGAGGGAATCATACCACCCACACGGTTGCAGAGCGAAACAGGAACCTTGCACTCTGATGCAAGACGCACATCCTCAATCATCTGACCCATTGAAAGTTCAACAGAAATAATTTCTTTTACTTTTTCTGTCGCCTTTATGTATGGAGCTTTGGGGAACGGCCAAAGAGTTATTGGTCTGATTAAACCAACCTTTATTCCCTGCTTTCTTGCTTCGTTAATTGCATTTTTTGAAACACGTGCCGCAATACCAAATGCTGTAACGCAGATTTCCGCGTCATCCATCATATATTCTTCATACATGCACTCGTTTTCTTCAATTGTTTTGTATCTGTCGTAACGTGCAAAGTTTGATTTTTCCAGTTCATCAGGTTCAAGGAACAATGAGTTTACAATATTGTGCGGTCTTTCCATTTTTGTACCTGTTGTTGCCCATGGCTTTTCGATGGGTTCGCCAATCTTATAATCAAGAGAAACAGGCTCCATCATCTGACCCATTGTACCGTCTGCCAGCACCATTGCGGTCATTCTGTACTTATCTGCAAGTTCAAAACCCTTAACTGTCATGTCTGCCATTTCCTGAACTGAGCTTGGCGCAAGAACAATCATTCTGAAGTCACCATGAGCCGCTCCCTTTGTTGCCTGGAAGTAGTCAGACTGTGAAGGCTGAATACCGCCAAGACCGGGGCCGCCACGCTGAACATTGATTACCAGTGACGGAAGGTCTGCACCCGCAAGATATGAAAGTCCCTCACCCTTCAGCGAAATACCGGGGCTTGATGAAGAGGTCATAACTCTCTTACCAGTTGATGCAACACCATAAACCATATTGATTGCTGCAATTTCACTTTCAGCCTGAAGGAATGTTCCTCCTATTTTGGGCATTCTTTTTGCCATATATGCCGCAATTTCTGTCTGCGGTGTAATGGGATAACCGAAATAATGACGGCATCCTGCGATAATAGCAGCTTCTGCTATTGCCTCGTTGCCTTTCATCAAAACTTTATCTGACATAATATTCTCCTACCTTTCTACTGTAATAATACAATCGGGACACATTGTTGCACAAAACGCACAACCGATGCACGCATCGGGATTAACCGTTTCAACAGGGTGATGACCTTTTTTGTTTATTTTGTCTTTTGCCAGTTCCAGAACCTGCTTGGGGCACGCGTCAACACAAAGTCCACAGCCTTTGCAGTTATCTGTTTTAAATGTAAGCTTTGCCATATTTATCTCTCCTTCATTAAATAATCTTTTTTTGTAATTTTAAAGCAAACAGATTTGAAATTCTTTCCGACAACACATCAAACAGTTCTTCTTTAACACAGGTTGCCACAATGGGAAGTCTTGTTGCTTTTGAAATATCTGATGCATAATCAAGCGAATCCAATATATCGTCCGCTGTTGTTTCTTCGCCAAGGTTTGAATTGTTTACAATTCCTGTAAATTTTATCCTTCCGGCATTTTCGATTTCTCTCATGACCTCAAGCGTAGTTTGGACATCACAAGTCAATGGACGATAGCAATTTATCACAAATAGCATATCATAGTCATTTTCTTCAATGATACCCTTTGAATATCTTCCAAGAGCAAGTGCCCCGCGGTCATCACCGCCTATATCAATAACCGCTCTTTGGGATTTGTCATCAATCACAGAATACATTTCCTGAGGAAGTGCCGGTATATCAACGTTTGAATTTGCATACTCGGAGCATATAAGCTTTATTCCGCTCTGCTCAAGCTCGGTCTGGCTGTCCTTTGTTCTAAAATACGGGTTTACAATATCGAGGTCAGCAATGGTTACATTGTGAAAGTTTTTTTTCAGGTCAAACGCCATATTTACAGCAATATTTGTCTTACCGCTTCCGTAATGACCAGAAAGCAATGTTATCCTTTTATAATTGTATTTCATTTTATTTCTCCGTCTTTATGTAAAAAATTGGATTATGATAATAAAATACCCGTCTCAAAGAAAAGCTTTGAGACGGGTGAAAACACTCGCGGTACCACTCAAATTGCGAAAAAATTCGCCGCTCTGCAGGCTCTAACAAGCCTTTTGCACTTAACGTAGCATTCACGGAAGGTATCTACTTGCCATATCGGTGTTCTGACCTTCAGCTCGGAAGTGAGGGGTACATTGAAACTGCCGCTATCGGTTTGCACCACCCACCGACTCTCTGTGAAGACGTCACGCTTCGTACCTTCTTCGTCATAGCTTTTAAAAAATAACAGAGTAATTATAGCACTCTTTTTCAGCATTGTCAATATCTTTTTCAATATTTTTTTGGATATTTTGACGTTTATTTAAACCGTTCTTCACTGAATCCCTTGACAAATTCCATGTTCCTCATTTCCCAATCCATGTCAAGGTTTTCATCCACAACGATAAGTCCGCTGTTATACATTACGTATCTGCCAATAGCATTAACACAGGCACGTAACGGAAGAAAAACTCTATCATTTTTTAGAATCGGTGCAACATCATTTTCTACAGGCTCACCATTTACTATAATTTCAGGTTTTCCCACTGTTAAGGATATATCTCTGTCTTCAAAAGAAATACTCACAGTCTGCATTTCTTCATTCCAATTGACATTTCCGCCATATTCTTCACTTAAAAATCTAACCGGCACATAAGAACGGTCGTTTTCAGTAAACACAACTGTATCTGGATTTTCTTCATCAATAATCTTTTCAGTATCGTTTACAATAGCCTTATTGCTGCCTACATAAAGAAATATTCGCTTTTTCCATTTATTTTTTTCAGCTTCTTCCGCTTTTCTTTGAGCCTCAACCTCTTTCCATGTTATCAGCCCGTCCATAACCTTTCTTGCAGTTACAAAATTTTCAAGCTTTTTATAATCAACAAAATAATACCAAGCTACATCTTTCCATGTACCAAGGTCTTCCTTATCTTCCAAAACTTGATCCCAATCACCTTTATTATGCATATAAAAATCAGGAATTATATACTTTTCACCTCTGTTATTTTTCGAATATGTAACTATACCTGCAAGATAATACATATCCTCCTGCGAATACCCTTCATCAATGTACTCCTGCTCCCAATGATACCTGATATTTGCAGACACATACAAGGGGGTTATAACCATAAATAAACACAGCAAAGGAACAATTATTGACAACTTTCTTTTCACCGTCCGTCACCTCCAATATATATGGTAATTTTATCATTTATATTTTCTTCTATTAATCGTAAAATTATATTATTTTTCTTGCAAAAACTTTCTTCAAATTTTATATATTTTAGTTAAGATTAATAATACCTGTAAATAAAGTGCAGTTTTGTATCATTGGGTTTTTACCCTGACAGTATATTTTAAATTAATTTTTGTTTCCTATAATAATATTATACAACAATATCCTTGTTCCGCCATGCTCGCCTTTTGCTGTTTCAACCTTTACCTTGTGATGTCCGTCATCAAGGTCTGTTGTTACAAATCCAAAAACAAGCTGATTGGATTCGTTGTTGCTGTAATACGGGCTTCCTGTACCTATGAGTTTATCATCAACATAAACATTATATACCCCGCTGTCCTGATGTAAGCCGTGTTCAAAACCAAGGATATTACCATCAAACTCAAATTCAATACTTTCGTTTTCTTTTTCTGCCAAAAGGCTCTTACGCTCGCCTATGGTTGTTACCTTCCAGCCATCTGTATGTAAAACTTCGGTTGAAGAAATAAAACGCGTATCTGCTGCAAAGCATCCTTCGACAAGTGTTTTTTCTTTTTTTATTGGCTTTTTATAATATTCCTCTTTTTCAAGAAGTCTTATCATTTCGTTGTAGTAAACCTCATACCCCTTGTCGCTTGGGTGAACAGAATCCGCAAGATAACCTGCCTCAAACGCGTCTTCACCGTTTAGTTCCCGTTTAAGCGCATCTTTTAGGCTTATTTGCGGTATGCCATAGTAATTTGCCACCTGTTCAAAGTTTTGGGTAGGTGTTGTGTAATCTTTATTGGTTGTATATAAAAAGACGATATATGGATTGCTTGGAATATTCCCCAGCATTCTTACAATGGATTCAAGATATACTCTTGAATCACTGCCTGTATCGTTTACCGCAAATTCAACAAACACCATATCGGGATTATATGCAATCACATCACGCTGAAGCCTGAGTAAGCCGTAAAAAGACGGTGTTCCGCCAACGCCTTTATTATAGTAGTTAACCCTATCTGCTCCATATTTTTCTTTAAACCATTCACCTGTCATGTTGGCAAAGCACTTACTTTTATCGCTTGAGCCTGCTCCTTGGGTAATTGAACCACCCAAAAATACAATATTAATTTCTTTTTTATTTTCAAACACTCTAAGCCCACCTTTATCAAATACATTTTTAGTAAAAATTATTATATCATTTGCAGTATTTATTGTCAAATAAATCAAATAATTTTTATGTAAAAACTTTTATTTTACGGTTGACACAAAACATGGTTTGTGGTAAAATATATGAAAATGTCAGAAAGGAATTTACCATGAATTGTATTTTAAAAGATGCACAGGTTTATACAAACGGCAAGTTTGAAAAAAGAGATATTTTCATTACTGACGGCAAAGTGTTTCTTGAATACTCCCCTCTTTTTTCTGATTTTACAGTTATTCCTTTTAACAATAGATTTATTTTTCCCGGTTTTACAGATGTTCATGTTCATCTGAGAGAGCCGGGTTTTTTGTATAAGGAAACAATCGAAAGCGGCACAAAAGCATGCGCGCGAGGCGGATATACCACAGTTTGCTCCATGCCAAACCTGATACCTGCCCCCGATCGCAAAGAAAATCTTCAAATTCAGCTTGACTCAATCAAAAATTCAGCAGTTATTGACGTTTATCCTTTTGGCGCAATAACCAATGCAAGCCTTGGTGAAGAGCTTTCGGATATGGCTGGTATTTCGGCTGATGTAGCCGGTTTTTCAGATGACGGGCGCGGCGTTCAAAATACTGAAATGATGAAAAACGCAATGATTGAGGCAAAACGTTTGGGGAAAATTATTTCAGCACACTGCGAGGATAATTCACTGCTTAAAGGTGGGTATATTCACGATGGAGAATACGCAAAGGCACACTGCCACAAGGGCATTTGTTCTGAAAGCGAGTGGGGACCAATCAAGCGCGACCTGGAGCTTGTCAGAGAGATTGGATGTGCGTACCATGTATGTCATATTTCAACCAAAGAAAGCGTTGAGCTTATACGGCAGGCAAAGGCTGAAGGTCTTGATGTAACATGCGAGACCGCCCCGCACTACCTTGTACTTTCCGACAAGGATTTGCAAGAAGACGGACGGTTTAAAATGAATCCTCCTCTTCGCAGTGAGGACGACAGACTTGCACTTATTGAGGGTATATGCGATGGTACTATTGATATGATTGCAACCGACCATGCTCCGCATTCAGCCGAAGAAAAAGGCAGGGGTCTTAAAGACAGTCTTATGGGAGTTGTAGGCATTGAAACCGCATTTCCTATTCTTTATACGTATCTGGTAAAAACAAATATTATCAGTCTTGAAAAGCTTATTGCTCTTTTGTGTGATAATCCGCGCAAGAGATTTAATATAGGGGCAGAAATTAAAGAAGGCTGCAAAGCAAGTCTTACGGTTTTTGACCTGAACACACAATATAAGATAAACCCCGACGACTTTCTCTCCAAAGGGCGCAGCACACCCTTTGCAGGCTATGAGGTTTTCGGAAAATGTTTGATGACCATACGTGACGGTAATATTGTATGGCAGGAACAGAAATAATTCAGGGAGGAAAAGAAAATGGCAAAAAGAACAGATTTAAAGAAAATACTCATCATTGGTTCAGGACCTATTGTTATAGGTCAGGCAGCTGAATTTGACTACGCAGGAACGCAGGCTTGTCTTGCACTTAAGGAAGAGGGCTACGAGGTTGTCCTTGCAAACTCTAACCCTGCTACCATTATGACCGACACATCTATTGCAGATAAAGTGTACATGGAGCCTCTTACTCTTGAATATATCGCACGCATTATCCGCTACGAAAGACCCGATGCAATTGTGCCGGGTATTGGCGGTCAGACAGGACTTAATCTTGCAATGCAGCTTGAAAAGAAAGGCATACTTAAAGAATGTAATGTCGAGCTTCTTGGAACAAAGAGCGAAAGCATCGAACGTGCCGAAGACCGTGAGCTTTTCAAAGAGCTGTGCCAGTCAATCGGCGAACCTGTAATTCCTTCCGAAATAACATATTCACTTGAAGAAGCAAAAGCTGCAGCTGAAAAAATCGGCTATCCGGTTGTTCTTCGTCCTGCATTCACTCTGGGCGGCACAGGCGGCGGTTTTGCTTACAACGAAGAAGAGCTTATTGAAATCGGCACAAACGCCTTTAAGCTTTCTCCTGTTTCACAAGTGCTTATTGAAAAAAGCGTTAAGGGCTACAAAGAAATTGAATTTGAGGTTATGCGTGATTCCAACGATACTGCAATCACAATCTGCGGTATGGAAAACATTGACCCTGTCGGTGTTCATACAGGCGACAGCATCGTTGTTGCGCCTATTCTTACGCTCAATGACAAAGACCTCAAAATGCTCAACGACAGTGCAATAAAGATTATTCGCGAGCTGAAAATTGAGGGTGGCTGCAATGTTCAGTTTGCACTTAATCCTACCACTTCAGAATACTATCTTATTGAGGTTAACCCCAGAGTTTCACGTTCCTCTGCTCTTGCATCAAAAGCAAGCGGATACCCGATTGCAAGAGTTACTGCAAAAATTGCAGTTGGAATGTCTCTTGAAGATATAAAAATTGCAAACACCAATGCAGCATTTGAGCCGCGTCTTGACTATATTGTTGCCAAGTTCCCAAGATTCCCCTTCGATAAGTTTACGTCTGCCAACAACAAGCTTGGAACGCAGATGAAGGCAACCGGTGAGGTTATGGGTATCGGTTCTACCCTTGAGGAATGTATGCTTAAATCGGTACGTTCACTTGAAATCGGTGTAAACCATCTTTGGATGGCAAAATTTGAAAACATGTCTGATGCGGATATGATTGAATACATCAAGGAATTCCGTGACGATACAATCTATGCCGTTGCGCAGCTTTTAAGACGCGGCATGTCAGTTGAAGAGCTACATAACATCACAATGATTACCCCTTACTTCCTTGAATCTATCAAAAAAATAACCGATTTTGAGCAAATAATTAAAGCAAATAAAAACGATGCTGTAACTCTTAAAGACGCAAAGACTATGGGCTTTAGTGATGCATTTATTGCAAAACTTTGGAACGAGTCTGAAATTGATGTGTTTGCGATGAGAAGAAAGCACAAAATTATGCCCATTTATAAAATGGTTGACACCTGCCACACCGGTGCATATATTCCCTACTTCTACTCAACATATACAGGCGAAAACGACTCTAAGATAACCGACAAGAAATCGGTTGTTGTACTTGGTGCAGGTCCAATCCGTATCGGTCAGGGTGTTGAATTTGACTATTCAACAGTTCACGCTGTTACAACAATTAAAAATTCCGGTTACGAGGCAATTATTATAAACAACAACCCTGAAACCGTTTCAACCGACTATACAACAGCGGACAAGCTTTACTTTGAGCCTCTTACAACCGAGGATACAATGAATATTATCCTCTTTGAAAATCCCGAAGGAACCATCGCATCACTTGGCGGTCAGACAGCAATCAACCTTGCGCAGCCACTTACAGACCGTGGTGTTAAAATTATTGGTACAGATTGTGAAGCAATAGACCGTGCAGAAAACCGTGATGCTTTTGAAAAGATACTTAAAAAGCTTAATATTCCTCAACCAAAGGGCAAGGCTGTTACAAAAATAGAAGACGGCGTTAAAGCCGCACAGGAAATCGGCTATCCGGTTCTTGTTCGTCCAAGCTTTGTTCTTGGCGGTCGCGCTATGCAGATTGTTGCAAACGAGGAAGCGCTCAGACACTATCTTAAAACAGCCGTTGAAATTGATGAGGACAAGCCTGTTCTGGTTGATAAATACATTGTCGGCAAGGAAGTCGAAATTGATGCCATCTGCGACGGCAAAGATGTGTTTGTTCCCGGTATTATGGAGCTTGTAGAACGTACAGGCGTACACAGCGGTGACTCTATAAGCGTATATCCGTCATTCAGTATTTCAGATAAGGTTAAGAAAACAATTCTTAAATACGCAAAACAGCTTGGATTGGGCATTGGCATAATTGGTCTTTACAACATTCAGTTTATTGTTGATAAAGACGATAACGTGTTTATTATCGAAGTAAACCCGCGTTCTTCAAGAACTGTACCATTCCTTTCAAAGGCAACCGGCTACAGTTTAGCTGATATTGCAACCAACGTAATTATGGGCAAATCCCTCAAATCTCAGGGCATCAAAAAGACCTATCCTGCAGAAAAAGACCGTTGGTATGTAAAGGTTCCGGTGTTCTCGTTCAATAAGCTTCGCGGACTTGACGCATATCTCTCGCCCGAAATGAAGTCAACCGGTGAGGCTATCGGTTATGATGACAAGCTTAACCGTGCCCTTTACAAAGCACTTCAGGCATCAGGAATGCATCTTCAGAACTATGGTACTGTGCTTGCTACAATTGCTGACAAGGACAAAGAAGAAGCACTTTCACTTATCCGCCGTTTCTACAACCTTGGCTTTAACATTCAGGCAACAAAGGGTACAGCAGATTTCCTCAAAAAGAACGGCATCCGCACACACGCTCTTGGCAAGATAAGCGAAGGCAGCGAGGAAATTCCCGAAGCAATCCGTCAGGGACATATTGCATACCTTATCAACACAAGTGACATCAGCACAAATTCGACCCATGACGGTCAGGAAATCAGAATCCTTGCGACAGAAAACAACGTAAACCTCTTTACCGCACTGGACACTGTTTCGGTTTTGGTCGATGTACTTGAAGAAAACACAATCTGCATTTCAACAATTGATGCATAGAAAGGTAAAATTTACTGTGAAGCAAGAAATTTTTACAATATTAAAAAACCAAAAAATTGCAAAAGATATATACCTTCTTGTGCTTTCCGGCGACACAAGCGATATAACCCGTCCCGGACAGTTTGTCAACATTAAGCTTGAGGGACAGTACCTCAGAAGACCTATATCTATATGCGATTATGACGATAAAACTCTGACACTTATCTACAAAGTTGTGGGTGTCGGAACAGAAAAAATGAGCAATTACCAGCCGGGCAAAGAGCTTGATGTTCTTATTGCCCTTGGCAATGGCTTTGACATTTCCAAAAGCGGCACATCCCCCCTTCTTATTGGCGGCGGTGTAGGTGTTCCGCCAATGTATAATCTTTGCAAAAAATTAATTGAAGACGGCAAACATCCCATTGTTGTTCTTGGTTTTAACAGCCGTGAAGACGTTTTCTTTGAAGAAGAATTTAAAGTACTTGGCGCAAAAACTGTTGTTACAACTGCTGATGGCTCTTATGGCATTCACGGCTTTGTAACTGACGCCATGAAAGATATTTGTTATGACTACTTCTTCACCTGCGGTCCTGAGCCAATGTTTAAGGCAATTGAAAAAATCGCCTCAACGTCAGGACAATACAGCTTTGAAGAACGTATGGGCTGTGGCTTTGGTGCATGTATGGGCTGCTCATGCAAGACCAAATACGGCAACAAAAGAATTTGTAAGGACGGACCTGTTCTGGAAAGGGAGGAAATTATATGGTAAACACAAAAGTAAACCTATCAGGCATTACTATTGACAACCCTGTTATTCCTGCCAGCGGAACCTTTGGCTTTGGCTATGAATTTGCCGAAATATATGATATAAACTGTCTTGGTACGTTTTCGTTTAAGGGAACAACAAAAGAGCCGCGTTTTGGCAACCCAACGCCCAGAATTGCGGAATGCTACAGCGGAATGATTAATTCCGTCGGCTTGCAAAACCCCGGTGTTGAAGCCGTAAAATCAGTTGAGCTTCCCAAGCTTAAAGAAGTATTTCACAAGCCGGTAATGGCAAACGTCAGCGGATTTTCCATTGACGAATATACCTATACCTGCAAGGCTTTAGACAACGAACCCCAGATTGGCTGGTTTGAGGTTAATGTTTCCTGCCCCAATGTTCACGGTGGCGGCATGAGCTTTGGAACATCTCCCGAGTCTGCTGCACAGGTCACAAAAGCAGTTAAAGCAGTTACAACAAAGCCGGTATTTATCAAGCTTTCGCCCAATGTGACAGATATTGTGTCAATTGCAAAAGCTTGTGAAGAGGCAGGTGCAGACGGTATCAGCCTTATAAATACTCTTCTTGGTATGCGTATCGATTTAAAGACAAAAAAATGTGTTATCGCAAACAAAATGGGCGGATTTTCCGGACCTGCTATATTCCCAGTTGCTGTACGAATGGTTTATCAGGTATATGAGGCTGTTAAAATCCCGATTATCGGTATGGGTGGCGTTTCCTCTGCCGAAGACGTAATCGAAATGATGCTTGCAGGTGCAACCGCTGTTCAGGTTGGTGCAGCAAACCTTGTTGACCCCTTTGCAAGCCGTGACATTGTAGAAAACCTTCCGAAAACAATGGAAAAATACGGAATAAAAGATTTAAATGAAATTATTGGAGGTGCTCATTAATGGGTAAGGATGTTATTATTGCATGTGATTTTGCAACAAAAAAACAGGTTTTTGATTTTCTTGATTTGTTTAAGGAAGAAAAACCCTTTGTAAAAATCGGTATGGAGCTTTTCTATGCAGAGGGCCCCGAAATTGTACGTGAAATCAAAAAAAGAGGTCATAAAATATTTCTTGACCTAAAGCTTCACGACATACCCAATACAGTAAAGAAATCAATGTCTGTTCTTAGAAACCTTGACGTTGATATGACAAATCTTCACGCATCAGGTACAATTTCTATGATGCAGGCGGCTCTTGAAGGTCTTACACGCGAAGACGGTACACGTCCTCTTCTTATTGCGGTAACTCAGCTTACATCTACAAGTGAAGAAACTATGAAATCAGACCTTCTTATAAACGAACCCATTGACAAAGTTGTTATGCACTATGCAGAAAACGCAAAAAAAGCAGGTCTTGACGGTGTTGTTTGTTCACCTCTTGAAGCCGAAAAGGTACATAATGCTTGTGGAAAAGAGTTCTTGACCGTTACCCCCGGTGTGCGTTTTGCAGACGGCGACAAGGGCGATCAGGTCAGAGTTATGACCCCTGCTCAGGCAAAGGAAATCGGCTCTGATTACATTGTTGTAGGCAGACCCATTACTGCAGCAGAAGACCCTGTTGCAGCATACAGAAGATGTATAAACGAATTTGTAGGATAAGGAGAAAATAAAAATGGAAACAAAAATTTTAATTGCAAAAGACTTACTTAAAATCAAGGCTGTATTCTTCCGCCCTGAAGAACCTTTTACATGGGCAAGCGGAATCAAAAGCCCTGTTTACTGTGACAACCGTCTTACTCTTAGCGACACCGACGTGCGCACCGATGTTGAAACTGCTCTTGCAGAAACAATCAAGGCAAACTACCCCGATGCTGAGGTTCTTATGGGTACTTCAACAGCAGGTATAGCACACGCTGCAATTACAGCACATCTTATGGGTCTGCCTATGGGATATGTACGCAGCGGAGCAAAAGACCACGGCAGACAAAACCAGATTGAAGGCAAGCTTCTCCCCGGTCAGAAGGTCGTTGTAGTTGAAGACCTTATTTCTACAGGCGGCAGCGTAATCGAGGTTGTAAACATTCTTCGTGAAGCCGGCGCTGAGGTTCTTGGTATTGTTTCAATCTTTACTTACGGTATGCAGAAGGGTCTTGACAGACTTGCTGCAGCTGATGTTAAAAATGTCAGCCTTACCAATTTTGATGTTATTGCCGAGGTTGCAGCTGAAGAAGGCTATATCAAAACCGATGACATCAAAAGACTTATTGCCTTCCGCAATAACCCCTCTGATGAATCTTGGATTGGAGCATAAACAAAACCCATAAACAGAAAGGATGAACTTCAATGAGAAGTGTAATTGATATAAAAGACCTTTCAACAAAAGAACTTGAAGAAATCATAGCAGTTGCCGAAGACATAATCGAAAACCCTGACAAATACGCACATAAATGCGACGGAAAAAAGCTTGCGACACTGTTTTTTGAGCCTTCAACACGCACTCGCCTCAGCTTTGAAGCAGCAATGTACGAGCTTGGCGGTCATGTTCTTTCGATGTCTGATGCAGGCTCAAGCTCTGCCGCAAAAGGCGAAAGCGTTGCCGATACCGCAAAAACTGTATCATGCTATGCAGACATTATAGCAATGCGTCATCCCAAGGAGGGCGCGCCCCTGGTTGCCGCCATGAATGCATCCGTTCCTGTAATCAATGCGGGTGACGGCGGTCACAATCACCCAACACAGACCCTTGCTGACCTTCTTACCATCCACAGAGAAAAAGGGCGCTTTGACAACCTGACAGTGGGACTTTGCGGCGACCTTAAGTTTGGACGTACGGTTCATTCGCTTATTAATGCTCTTACACGGTACACAAACATAAAGTTTGTTCTTATCTCACCCGAAGAGCTTAAAGTACCAAGCTATGTAAAAAACGAAATAAAAGAATGTGGTCACAGCTATGTTCAGACAAAGGATTTGTCAGAATTTATGCCCGAGCTTGATATTCTTTATATGACAAGAGTACAGCGCGAGCGGTTCTTTAACGAAGAAGACTACCTTAGACTTAAAGACAGCTATATTCTTACACCTGAAAAGCTTGCCACGGCAAAGTCCGACCTTTCAATAATGCATCCACTGCCCAGAGTTAACGAAATAAGTGTTGCAGTTGATGATGACCCCAGAGCGTGCTACTTTAAACAGGTATTAAACGGAAAATATATGAGAATGTCGCTGATTTTAAAGCTTTTGGAGGTGCTGTAATATGAATATAGATTCAATTAAAAACGGAATTGTTATTGACCATATTGAAGCCGGCAAGGGCATGGAAATCTATAACCTCCTCCGTCTTGATTTGCTGGATTGCTCTGTTGCAATTATAAAAAACGCCACAAGCTCTAAAATGGGCCGAAAGGATATAATCAAGATTGATGCAAAGATTGATATTGATATGGATATTTTAGGGTACGTAGCTCCAACTGCAACGGTTGATATAATCGTCGACGGAAGTCTTTGTGAAAAAAAGAAAATGTCATTGCCCGAAAAGCTTACCAATGTTATTTTCTGTAAAAACCCAAGGTGCATTACAACCACCGAGCAGGAGCTTCCAAATATTTTCAACCTTACAAACCGCGAAAAACGCGAATATCGCTGTGCCTATTGCGAAACAAGGGCAAGCGAACAATGATAATCAAAAAGCGCATTTGCAAGCCTGCAAATGCGCTTTTTTGTTATTTAACGATTAATCAATCTTTATTTTCACAACAATCTTTTTAACTTTTGAAACCTCTCCGTTATACGCAATTCCGGGAGCGTGAGCATCCTCGGGGAAAAGCACCGCAAAGCTTCCCTTTTGCATATCCAAAACTACCGGCTGAGTTGCTTCATATAAGCCGCAATCCTTTTCTGGATTGTATTCTGTTGTAACTTTACAATCCTTAAGATTTTTCCAGCAAATATTTTCATGTCCCGAAACTACATATTGAACATCAATATACTTTTTATGTGCCTCGTAAACTATTTCCGTCTTTGTGTCGTATTCGCTTACTACACCATACACAACGTCACCATCAATCTCATAGCGTCCTGCAGGCAAATTTTCGTTTTCTACACGCTTAATAAAATCAAATGCCTTCTCGTAACCCATACCTGAGTAAAGATTTTTGTTTTCATAAATATCATAAATCATTTCCAATATCCTCCTGTTTTATGAAATATGCCGCATTGTAAATAATGCGGCATATTTTAATTCTATTAATGCTTAATTATCTTGCAGAGAAAAATCTGTAAAGGATTGTAGCGATTTCTGCTCTTGTTGTGTCAGCCTTGGGATTAAGTGTGCTGTTTGTTCTTCCTGTCATTAATCCGCTGCCTGCTGCCCACTGCATTGCAGGAATAGCATACTCTGAAATCTGGCTGTAGTCTGTGTATGAAAGAATGTTTGTATTCTCTCCGACAGATACATCATATCCCTTATGTCCTGCATATCTGAACATAATTGCAGCAATCTGTTCACGTGCCAGCTTATCATTGGGTGCAAATTCTGTTTCGGTATAGCCGTTTACGATACCATTCTCTGCTGCCCATTCAACTGCATCAACATAGTAAAGACCATCTTCCAAATCCTTGAAGCTTGAATCCTTTGCAGCCTCAGGCTTGCCTTCTGCTCTCCAAAGAACTGTTACCAGCATTGCTCTTGTAACGCTTGTATCAGGTTCAAATGTCTTATCGCCAGTTCCTATCATCATACCTGTGTTAAGAACATAGTCAACACCTTCATGATACCAGAGTTCAGGATCGAGGTCATTGTACTTGAGACACGGGCAATTATCCTCGACTGTACCTTCACATTCACCCGCTTCAATCCACTTAGCATAGAGAACATAGTTTCTGTTGATTGCAGTATTTGCATCAAACGGTGTATTGAATGCGGAGTCTGTGTACCAGCCTGCAAATACATAACCATCTCTTGTAGGCGTAGGAAGTGTAACCTTTTCGCCACGTTTAACCACTATGTTGTTAAGCACAACACCACCGTTTACGTTAAGCTTAACTGTGTAAGATGTCGAGCCACCACCGGATGAAGATGTAACAGGATCAACATTTACAACCTTGTCATAACCAATAACGGCATACTCTGAGAATTTCTTTACATGAAGCTCGATTTTCTCAACCTTGTCACCACTCTTGATAAGCTTGATAAATTCGCCATCGTTATTGGGTGCAACTTTAATAACGTCAAAACTTTCTGCTCCCTGATCATCAATATGAAGTCTGTGAACGAGGAAGTCAACAAAATCTTGCATTCCTGCAGGAACAGCAATTTCGATTACAATCAAATCTTCTGTTTCCTTAACGATTTCTCTATCTATATCAAGAACATTGCTGGTAGTTGTGTCGGTAGTTTTAGTTTCCTTTTCAACAGTAATTTCCAAAACCACCTTATCCTCATGAGCCTTTTCGTCTTTGCGTACTTCGTTATCAAGTTTTTCAGAGATTTCTCTTTCTTCAATAGTAATCTTTGATTCAACTTTAACGTCTCTGTTGGGTTCTTCGTCTGCACGTTTTTCTCTGATATCTCCCTCTTCACCCTTGAGACCACCATGTTCTTTTACATTGTGATTATGATTTTCTTGTTTTCTGTGAACTATTTCATGACAATATTCACATTCACGTTTGTTATCTGTCCAATTACCAAACTTATGTGTAAGTTTATGGGTTTTCAAAGTTTCTAAATCGGTTATCTCAACTTCTGTTGTAAAGTCAAAAGCTTTATCACATACTGCACAGTATTTATGCTTCTTGATACCATTTCTAAAACAGTCAGGAGCTTTCTCTATTGTTTTAAAATTGTGCCCTTTTGCAGGAATTTCAATTATTCCGTTGTTAACCTCTTTGTTTTTAATTTCACCACAGCAGGTATAAACAACTCTCTTTTTACCCTTTTCGGTACATGAAGGTTGCTTGATTATTTCCTCACATTCCTCGTTGTGAACGTGTTCTTTCAATGCTATATCCACTGTGATAGTATGATCCGAGTTATTTGTACAAACTCTGTGACCTTCACCCTTTATAGTTTCAGTTGAAGGAGTATCAATGATTACATCACCCCAATGGTGACCAGTTTTTGGAATTGAACAATCGTCAAGAACTTCTAATTCATGAATTGTATAGTCTTTATTACAATTTGAACAATGATAATGTTCGATTACACCATCAGCCTCACAGGTAGGAGCCACATAGGAAACACGCTCGTAGTTAGCTTCAGGATTATCACTGAGCTTGGGGATTTTTGTCTGAGGTGTTGTAATAGTGTTACATCCTGTACATTTTTCACCTGCGGTAAGACCGTCCTTATCGCAAGTTGCGGCAACTGCAGGAATGGTTCTTCTTCCGTCAACATGATTTGTTTTGTCAACAGGAATTTCTGCACTCTGAACCGCTTTTGTGCACTCAGCATCACGATACAAGCCCTGACAGTTTTTACATGCATAGTGGTCAATTATACCCTTATCGGTACATGTTGCTGTTTTGCCCACAACGTGTGTTGTGTCGTGACCCTTTGCTGCAATCACTTCTGCTTCACCAAAAGGCTGACCGCAAGCACAATATTTCTGAAGTAAGCCTGTTTCTGTACAAGTTGCTTCTTTTGTTACAACACTTGCATTTGGATCTGCCGCACAAGTGTGCTCCAACTTAGGAATTGTAACAGTTTCTTTTCCCTGACCGCAGACAGTACATACTCTTTCCTTTGAACCGGTTGATGATTCTGTGGGAGCTAAAGTTTCTGACCAGTTATCGTCATACTTATGACCTGTTGCAGCAACAACTACAGGAGCAATAAGAACAACACCACAAGACAAACATTTTTTACCTATGGTTGCACCATCTGTTGTACAGGTTGCAGGAACTGCAGTAATATCCACAACGGTATGTCCGTTTGCAGGAACTACGGTTCTTGTTGTTGCGTGGTTACAAACGGAACAAATATATCCACTCGATAAACCGTCTTTTGTACAAGTTGCAGAAACAGCATCTACAGAAATAGTATATTTGTGTCCTTCTGCTGTAATCTTAAGGTCTACAGCACTCATTTCTGTTGTTGCAGATGCTTCTTTAAAGTCCTTTTTACAAACCAAACAAACATAATGTGCCTTTACACCATCTGTTGTACAAGTTGCAGGTGTTTCTGCTATAAAGCTTGTGGTGTGTCCTAAAGGCGCTATTGTGTTTTGGGGTTCAATCAAGCCATGAGCACCACAGTTATAACTACTGTGTGTTTTACACTTAACACCCTCTGTCCAACCTCTGTCAGTACAGGTTGCAGGCTTAGCAGGAACAACTTCAAGCACATGCATCGTTAAAGCTGATACGATGTGAGATGCTTCACCCGTATACTGCACCTTTTGTACTTTTGACGAAAACGCAATTTGTGTTTCTCCTGTCAATTTAACAGATACAGTATGATAACCGTCTGTTGAATATGTCACCGCATCATTAAGAGTAAATATAATATCAGCAAGATATGAATTTACATTATCAACAAGAGCTCTTGCTGTAATACTATCAGCATTTTTATATGTAATTGTCACCTTGTTTCCGTTAATACTTCTAGGTGACGCTTCACTGAAGATGCTTCCTGCTTCCAAAACACCTGCTGTAGATAAATCTGCGCCAATTGAGGCTGAAGAAGGATATTCAATCTCAACACTTACAGTCGTCGTAACTGGCGCACTGTCAAATTCCGTTTTTAAAGACTGGTCATTTCCAATTACATTTGTAATAAAAGCACCTGTGCATATATCCCTAATCGGTTTCATATTAAGTGTTGCCTGATAATCAACACCAACACCGCCAACTACATCCTCTATGCTAAGAGCCGAGGTATATGCATCTGATGTCCCACTTTTACGTGCAGTAACACCAACAGCCAAATCCATCTCTAAAGGATTGGGAACAAAGTCCGTGGTATCGTTGATTGTTGCCGCAAAACAAGGTTGAACGCACGTCATCAACATTGTAAATATCATTATTGCTGCAATTAGTTTTTTTACAATCATTTTGTCATTCTCCTTCATTTATTTTTATATACCCTTACACTCCCAGGCATACTTTTAATTTTATTATTTTTAGAATACCACATTATACTTTTACTGTCAAGTTGTGTAAATAACAATTTTATGTTTTTTTTATTGTTACAAATTGATAAATTCAAAGGCAAAAGCTCTTTAAATAAAAATTATAAATTTCTTAAAATAAGCCTTGACATCCTTGCACAAATATGTTATACTGTCAAAGTCGCAAACAAAGCGATACGTTTTACGGAGAGGTGTCCGAGTGGTTTAAGGAGCTAGTCTTGAAAACTAGTGATGCGAAAGCACCCAGAGTTCGAATCTCTGCCTCTCCGCCATTTTTATTTTAATAACAAATTTTAAATTCGGAGAAGTACTCAAGAGGCCGAAGAGGCGCCCCTGCTAAGGGTGTAGGTCGTGAAAGCGGCGCGAGAGTTCAAATCTCTCCTTCTCCGCCACAAATAAATACACTATATGGTGTATTTATTTTTTAAAAAATATCAGCAAGAAACAAAAAACGTTATGACGTTTTAGAAGAAATTTTGCCGATAACGGCAAAAAGTGTTGCAGAGGTGATAAACAGTATGCATTATTTATCAGTTGCAGATATTGCAAAAAAATGGAATATGTCAGAACGGACGGTACGGAATTACTGTGCTCAAAACAAGATTCCCGGAGCGTTTTTAACGGGCAAAACCTGGAATATTCCTGAAGATGCACAAAAACCCGAAAGAATAAATAAGAAAAATTGTGATCCCCAAAACCTTCTTGAAAGGTTAAAAGAAGAGAAAAAGACTTCCCTTATGGGCGGAATTTATCACAAAATTCAAATAGAGCTTACCTATAACTCAAATCATATTGAAGGCAGCAAATTAACCCACGACCAAACAAGATATATTTTTGAGACTAATACTATTGGAGCAGAAAATGATGCCTTAAACGTTGATGATATTATTGAGACGGCAAATCATTTCAAATGTATTAATATGATAATTGAAAATAGCACCTATAAGCTCACGGAAAAGTTTATAAAAGAACTGCACTTTACTTTGAAATCCGGAACCTCCGATTCAAGAAAAGATTGGTTTAATTTGGGAGAATATAAAAAGCTTCCTAACGAAGTTGGTGGAAAAGAAACTGCAAGTCCTGAAACTGTGGAGCAGAAAATCAAAGAACTTTTGAAATCTTATAATCAAAAGCATGAGCATACCTTGGAAGATGTTATAGAGTTTCATTATCAGTTTGAAGCCTTGCATCCATTCCAGGATGGTAATGGGCGTGTTGGCAGACTTATTATGTTTAAGGAATGCCTAAAAAATAATATTGTACCGTTTATTATTGATGACAGCCTTAAAATGTTCTATTACAGAGGTTTGTCTGAATGGAACAACGAAAAGGGTTATTTGCTTGATACCTGCCTATCAGCACAGGATAAGTTTAAAAAGTATTTGGCCTATTTTAAAGTACCATATAAGGGTTAGGGTTTGTTTTTAATAACATTTAATAGTATAATTTATCTTGTACAACAAAACCCGACAAGATTTAACTTGTCGGGTTTGACTTTTTTTATCTTATAGGAAATTACTGCTTTTTTGTTGTAATTTCCTATATTACACAAAAATGCACCTTAATCCCCTTAAGATTGAGGGGCAGGGGAGTTGAAGTGTTTTATCAAACACTTTTTTATAATTTATTTAAATAAATATTCCGTTTTTGTATCGTATTTTGTGCCCTTCTTTAGCACGCAAGACGGAAAATGCGAGTAGTTTACTGCATTTGGGAAAGCTTGCGTTTCAAGACAAATTCCCTGATGCAATCCATATACTGCACCATCCTTGCATGGATTTGGCTCATCAAGCGAATTGCTTGTATAGACCTGCACACCAACGCAGTCTGTATAGCTTTCCATTATAATTCCTGTTAAATCACCTTTAAGCTCACAGAATTTCCTGAAGCCGTTGCCTGAGATTGCAAAGTTGTGGTCATAGCCGCCAAACATTTTTATTTGTTGGCAATCAGCATTGAATCCATCCTCTAATTTTTTGGGTGTTGCAAAATCAAACGCCGTTCCTTCAACCTTTTTAACTTCGCCTGTCGGGTAACATTCTTCGTTGTTTGGAGTAAAATACTCACTTTCAAGCTTCATAATATGCTTATCAACTGTACCCGAACCATGTCCGTTAAGATTAAAATACGAATGGTTTGTCATATTAATAACTGTATCGCTGTCACATACGCCCTCATAATGAACTTCAATTGAATTGCGCTTAGTCAGCTTGTAGGTAACTTTTATTTCCGCATTGCCCGGAAAGCCTTCATCGCCGTCAGGACTATTCAATGTTAAAATCAGTTCAGGCTCAATTTCGTCTTTACATTCAAAATCCCATACTCTGTTAGAAAAGCCCTGCTTTCCGCCATGAAGATTGCACTTTCCATTATTTGAGCAGAGCTTATATTTTTTGCCGTTTAGCACAAACTCAGAATTTGCAATTCTGTTTGAGTTTCTGCCGACCAGCGCTCCCAAATATCCGCTGTTGCTTAGATATTCTTCCATTGTATCTCTTCCAAGAACAACGTCAACGCCCTTATAAATCAGGCTTTTTATTATTCCGCCGTAATTTATAATTTCTGCCGTCAGGTCTTTTCCGTTGTCGAGTGTAAAAAGATAAACATCCTTATCAAAAGCCTTGCCAAATAGTTGCTTTTTTATAGCCATGCCACGTCTCCTTTCTGAATAATTATTGCTCTGCAAGCTCTACACCGTTTTCCATCAGGACTTTTTCAAGCTTAACTTCATCATCAGCTTTAAGAACCATAAGTGCCTTGCCCTCTGTTCTGCCAAGAAATGCATACATATACTCAATGCCTATTCCCGCATCGGATACAAGATTCAAGACAGATGCAAGACCACCGCTGCGGTCATCAATATAAACCGCAACAACATCCGTTGTTTTTGAAATAACACCCATCCCTTTAAGCACAAGCTTTGCTTTGTCAGGATTGTCAACAATAATTCGCAGAATACCAAAATCGGTGGTATCCGCAATTGACAGTGCGCTGATATTAACATCATTTTCGCCCAGAGCATTGATGATGTCCTGAAGTCTGCCTGCTTTATTTTCAACAAAAATCGAAAGCTGTTTTATAAACATAATATATCTCCTTTCAATTATTTAAGCTTACGCTTATCAATAACACGCTTTGCCTTGCCTTCGCTGCGTTCTATTGATTTGGGGTTAACAAGGTTAACCTTGGGGCCAATACCCAGTGTGCTTCTTAGGCTGTCGGAAATCTGCTTTTCAACCTTCTGGATTGCTTTGATGCCGTCCGAGAACAGTTCTTCACTCATTTCGACATTAACCTGGAAGGTATCTGTATTGTTTTCACGGTCAACTATAATCTGATAGTTGGGGGTAATTTCTCCGCCGATTTTAAGGAGAACTTCTTCAATCTGTGACGGGAATACGTTTACACCGCGAATAATCAGCATATCGTCTGTTCTGCCCTGAGGCTTGTTCATTCTGACATGTGTTCTGCCACATTTGCAGGGTTCATAATTAAGAGAACAAATATCCCTTGTACGGTATCTGATGAGGGGGAAGCCCTCTTTTGTTATTGTGGTAAACACAAGCTCGCCCCACTCGCCCTCAGGGAGCACTTCGCCTGTGTCAGGGTCAATAATTTCAGGAATAAAGTTATCCTCACAAACGTGCATACCGCATTGATACTCGCATTCATAAGAAACACCCGGACCCATAATTTCAGAAAGGCCATAAATATCATAAGCCTTAAGTCCCAATTTTTCTTCTATTTGTGCACGCATTTCCTCTGTCCATGGCTCTGCGCCGAAAATTCCGGCTTTTAACTGAAGCTTATCCTTAAGACCCATTTCTTCAATTGTTTCACCCAAATACATTGCATAAGACGGTGTGCAGCAAAGAACCGTTGAGCCAAAATCAATCATTGTCTGAATCTGTCTTTGCGTATTGCCTGCAGAAATCGGTATTGCTGTCGCGCCAATTCTTACAGCACCGTCATGCGCACCAAAACCACCTGTAAACAAGCCAAGACCATATCCGACATGGACAAACGAATCTTCGTCTGCCCCTGTTGCGATAAGCATTCTTGCAAAACAATCCGCCCACATTTCAAGGTCGTTATCAGTATATCCAACAACAATCTGCTTACCGGTTGTTCCTGATGATGCATGAACACGTCTTATATCCTTCATAGGTACAGCAAAAAGTCCATAAGGATAATAATCTCTTAAATCCTGCTTATATGAAAACGGAAGCTTGTGGAGGTCTTCAACACCGTTTATATCATCAGGCTTGAGCCCTGCCTCATCCATTCTTTTTCTGAACAGCTCAACCTTTTCGTACATTCTTGCAACCTGCCACTTGAGCTTTTTACTTTGGTCTTTTTTAATTTGCTCACGAGGCATGGTTTCGATTTCTTCCTGCCAGTATTTCATTTTATACACCCCTTATAGATTATATCCTATCTCAAATGCTTTGAGATTTACGTCCAAAAACTTCGGCGGAACGGTTGTTTTAATGGTTTCAATCCATTTTTCATAAGCAATATCCGTTGTTCTTGCCATAACACCGATAAGCACAACATTAACAGCTTTTATATTACCTGCTTCTTTTGCTGCACTAAGCGCGTCAACAACGGTTGTATCCACCTCGTTGCTAAGCTTTCCTGCAATATCCCCGGGGTATTCTGCCGCTCCAGTTATCACCGGCATGGGGTCTATCTGCTGATTGTTTACAATCATTTTACCGCCTTTTTTCAGATACGGCAGTGCTCTGTATGCTTCAAGCAGTTCAAATGCAAGAATTGTATCTGCCTCGCCCTGATCAATTATTGGTGAATACACTTTATCTCCGTACTTAACATAGGTTACAACGCTACCGCCGCGTTGGCTCATACCATGAACCTCGGACACTTTAACATCATAGCCTTCGTTTATCGCTACATTACCTAAAATTCTGCTGGCAAGAAGAGTTCCCTGACCTCCGACGCCAACAATCATTATCTTTTTAGTCATATCAGTCTTCCTCCTTTACTATTGCTTCAAAAGGACAAACATTTACGCACAGTCCGCAACCGTTGCACTGAGTGCTGTCGATAACTACCTTGCCTTCTTTAAGGGTGATAGCAGGACAGCCAAGCTTCATACACATTTTGCAGTTCTTACAGTTGTCGGAAATTGTGCAATGACCCGTATACTTAACTGATTTTAAAAGTGCGCACGGACGCTGAGCAATTATTACAGAGGGTTCTTCCCTTTCAACCTCTGTTTTAACAACCTTTTCAAATTCTTTTATATTGAACGGGTCACATACTGTAACATGGTCAATACCGCATGCCTTGCAAAGGGCAATAAGATTTACCTGCTTTGTTTCTTCGCCACGGATTGTATAGCCCGTTGTAGGATTATCCTGATGTCCGGTCATACCGGTGATTGAGTTATCAAGAATGATTACGGTATTATTGCCCTTGTTGTAAACAATGTCAATAAGTCCTGTAATACCTGAATGCATAAACGTCGAGTCACCAATTACAGATACAAGCTTTTTGTTAAATTCAGCACCCTGTGCCTTTGCCATACCATGTGCCGCACTTACTGATGCACCCATACAAATTGTAGTATCAACAGACTGAAGCGGAAGCGCTGCTCCAAGGGTATAACAACCGATGTCGCCGGAAACAACAAGTCCCAATTTTTTGAGTACATAGAATGTTCCGCGGTGCGGACAGCCTGCACACATAACCGGAGGTCTTACAGGAATGTTTTCAGCAGGCATAATTTTTTCAGCAGGCTTTTCACCCAGAATGACCTTTTTTATCATTTCGGGTGTGTATTCACCAAGAAGTGTGAACAAATCCTTTCCAAGGACTTCAAGACCCATTGCTCTGCATTCTTCTTCGATAACCGGGTCAAGTTCTTCAATAACATAAACTTTGTCATATTTCTTTGCAAAATCTGCTATTTTTTTGCGAGGCAATGGATAGACCATACCCAGCTTCAAAAAGTCAGCCTTATCACCAAGTGCTTCTTTTGCATATACGTATGCAATTCCGGCAGTAATTACGCCAATTTTTGACCCATTTTCTTCAATCGTGTTAATTTCTGAGCTTTCAGCAAATTCTCTGAGAGCTTCTATTCTTTCTTCCACAACAACATGGCGTTTTATTGCCATAGCCGGCATCATAACGTGCTTTGGAATATTCTTCTCATAGGGTTTAACGGGAACAGCCTTTCTTTCACCCAGTTCAACAAGGCTCTGAGAGTGTGAAACTCTGGTTGAAAGTCTGATAAATGCAGGAGTATCAAACTTTTCAGAAAGGTCAAATGCCATTTTGGTATATTCTTTACATTCTGCAGAGTCTGCCGGCTCAAGCATCATTATCTTTGATGCCTTTGCGTAGTGTCTGGAATCCTGCTCATTTTGCGATGAGTGCATGCCCGGGTCATCTGCCACACAGAAAACAAGACCGCCGTTTACTCCTATGTAGCTAACCGTAAATACCGGGTCTGCCATAACATTAAGGCCTACGTGTTTCATACAGCTCATGGCTCTGCCGCCGGCAATTGATGCACCGATAGCAACCTCTGCTGCAACCTTTTCATTTGGAGACCATTCCGCATATATTTCACCAAATTTAACAATTTCTTCGGTAATTTCTGTGCTTGGTGTTCCGGGGTATGAAGCAACAACGTTTACGCCCGCTTCATAAGCTCCGCGCGCCACAGCTGCATTACCGAGCAATAATTTTTTCATAGTATACATCCTCTCCTATTTGATTTCATTCTGCTGTGCCACAACACTGTCGCCACAGTAAATTTGTCTGAGTTTTGGTTTTTCAATTTTTCCGGTTGGATTGCGCGGCACATCAGCAAAGATAACTTTTCTTGGCCGCTTGTATCTTGGAAGTTCAGCACAAAAATCGTTAATTTCGTCTTCTGTTGCGGTCATACCGTCCTTTATCTGAATAATAGCCGCAGCTATCTCGCCAAGTCGTGCATCAGGAAGTCCGATAACTGCAACGTCACTTATTTTATCAAACTTCCTCAAAAAGTCCTCAATCTGAACAGGATAAAGATTTTCGCCGCCCGAAATAATAACATCCTTTTTGCGGTCAACAAGAAAGATAAATCCGTCCTCGTCTTCCCTTGCCATATCACCTGTAAACAGCCATCCGTTCTTTAAAACGGCATTTGTTGCATTTTCATCCTTATAGTAAGCTGTCATTACGCCGGGACCCTTAACCGCAAGCTCACCTACTTCGCCGCGTGCGACTTCAATGCCGTTTTCATCAACAATTTTTGTCTGCCAGCCAAAGCCTGCTTTTCCAATTGCGCCTACCTTGTGTTCGTTTTCAACACCCAAGTGTACGCAACCTGGTCCAATTGACTCAGAAAGGCCATAGTTTGTGTCATATTGATGATTTGGAAATACATTCTTCCATCTTTTTATTAAGCTTGGCGGAACCGGCTGTGCACCGATATGCATAAGCCGCCACTGTGAAATCTCATACTCTTCAAGCTTTATTTCGCCGCGTTCAATTGAGTCGAGTATATCCTGTGCCCACGGAACCAAGAGCCATACTATTGAACACTTTTCTTCAGACACGGCTTTAAGAATCCATTCCGGTTTAATTCCTTTAAGGATAACAGCCTTGCCGCCCACCAAAAAGCTTCCGAACCAATGCATTTTTGCACCGGTATGATAAAGCGGCGGGATACAAAGAAATACATCATCTTTTGTCTGTGAATGATGGCTCTGTTCGGTCATTGCAGCATGAACAAGGCTTTGATGTTTATGTATAATCGCCTTGGGAAATCCTGTTGTTCCCGAAGAGAAGTAAATTGCCGCATCATCGTCATCTGTCAGTTTAATCTGCGGACTTTTACTTGAGCAATATGAAACCAGACTGTCGTAGCTCTCTGCAAACGTCGGACAATCCTCGCCATGATAAAGCCACATTTTTATTCTCTTTACCTTATGGCAAATCTGCTCAATACGGCCTGTAAATTCAGGACCAAAAATAATAACATCAGCATCAGCAAGTTCAAGACAGTATTTTATTTCGTCCGATGCGTAGCGGTAATTGAGCGGAACCGCCATTGCACCCATTTTAAGAATACCAAAGTATACAGGCAGCCACTCAATGCAGTTCATTAAAAGAATTGCAACCTTATCGCCCTTCTTTATTCCGCGTGTAAGCAAAAAATTTGCAAATCTGTTTGCACGCTTATTGAACTCACTCCAGGTAATTTCCTTGCGGTATGCCTCATTTGGGTTTGCCTCAATAAGCGAATACTCACGCCATGTCATTCTTGACTGTTTTTCCATCTGCGGATTGATTTCAATCAAGCTGACATCATTTGGATAAAAATCCGCATTCTTTTGTAAAATCTCTGTAATCGGCATTTATATATCTCCTTTTTAAACGGCAGAAAAGGCTGTCTGCAAAAAAGACAGTCTTTTCTTTTATTAAAATCAAATTTATTAATCGCCCAATGATTTTTTGGCGGTAACAATTACTTCTTTATTGTAGCACGCAAACATTTCATCTGTCAATGCTTTTTCAGGTTTCCTTGTAACCATGCTGACAACCGGAACAACAACCAGGCCGCCGAGCATTGCAATCACTCCGCTGTTGATAGGTGACTGAAGAATTGCAGGAAACGCACCTCTAAACAGCATATTAAGAACCATTATTCCCGCACCAAATATAAAGCTTGCCCACACAGCAGCTTTGCTGGTCTTCTTCCAGTACAAACCATACATAAACGGCGCTAAGAAAGCACCTGCCAAAGCACCCCATGAAATGCCCATCATATCGGCAATAGCACTGAGCTTATCTTTGTTTAAAGCTATGTATGCAGAAATTGCAATAAATACAACTATAAGGATTCTCATAATAAGAACCTGCTTCTTCTCTGTCATATTTTTTACAACATGATCTTTTATAAGGTCAAGCGTAAGTGTTGAGCTTGATGCAAGAACCAGTGACGAAAGTGTTGACATTGATGCAGAAAGCACCAATATGATAACAATTGCAATCAAAACATCGGGAAGTCCTGAAAGCATTGTCGGAATAATTGCATCAAAACCACCTTCAATTGAGCCGTCCGAAAGGAAGGTAAGTCTGTCTGTAAACAATCTTCCAAAGCCGCCAAGGAAATAACATCCTCCTGCAACAATAATCGCAAATACGGTTGAAATAATTGTGCCCTTTGTTATGTCCTTCTCGCTTTTTATTGCATAGAATTTTTGCACCATCTGAGGAAGTCCCCATGTACCGAGTGAGGTAAGGATTACAACAAACATTAAATTCAGCGGGTCAGGACCGAAGAACGAGTTAAATGCACCGGGTGCGTTGCCTTCAACATGAATCTCTGCAAGGCCATTGAGAGCAGCTATAAACCCTCCGTTTTGAGTAAGCACCGCCGCAATAACCGCAACGATACCGATAATCATAATAACGCCCTGTATAAAATCATTAATTGCAGTAGCCATATATCCGCCTGCAATAACATAAATACCGGTAAGAATCGCCATAACAATAACACAAACCGAGTAGCTTACTCCCGGAAAAGCCATCGAGAACAATCTTGAAAGACCGTTATAAAGCGATGCGGTGTATGGAATAAGAAATATAAATACAATAACTGATGCCGCAATTTTAAGTGCGGTGCTGCTATATCTTTTGCCAAAAAATTCAGGCATAGTTGAGCTTTCAAGATGCTGTGACATCAGTCTTGTACGACGTCCCAGAACCATCCACGCAAGAAGAGAGCCAAGAACAGCATTGCCAATACCGATCCAAGTTGAAGCAATACCAAACTTCCAGCCGAACTGTCCTGCATAGCCCACAAATATAACAGCTGAAAAATAAGATGTTCCGTAAGCAAACGCTGTAAGCCATGGACCTACTGCACGACCACCCAGAACAAAGCCTCTTACGTCAGTTGAATTTTTTCTGCAATAAATACCTACAGCAATCATAATCGCAAAGAAAACTACCAACATTCCAATTTTTAATACCATGTTTAAAACATCCCTTTCTTTTTGGGGACGGGCAAATAAAAAACCCGTCCTCGTTTTAAAAACAGAGGACGGGATAACACCCGTGGTACCACCTCAATTCACTGCAGCTTCACAACCGCAGCCTTTAAAGGTATCTAAACAATACCTCAGTCCTGTGACGGGAACACCCGTTGCAGCCTACTTAGGAGGATCAGCCCTGTTCGGTGCACTGCTCACAAAAGGTATTCAGCCACGCTTCCGCCATTGCCTCACAGCCACCGGCAACTCTCTGAAGACTTTCACGCGCCTACTTATTTTTGCTCAAACGCATTTAATGTTTGTATTTTAGCACACTAAAGCAATAAAGTCAATAGTTTTCTTCAAAAAATTACATATTTTGCATGTTAAAAATGTATATATACTGGTTTTGAGCATAAAGCATCTATAGCAAAAAACGTCAAATACGTTAATATGTTTGACGTTTTTCTTTAATTATTATTATTTTTCTAAAAATATTTACAAAATAATTTATATGTGCTATACTGATTTTTAGTAAAAATTAACGCAGACGACACTGCGGAGCAAAAAGTCAAAATAAAAGGAGAGATTTTTATGAAACTTATCTACAATGTAGATGACAAACCCAAATTCGGGCAGCTGATTATTTTTGCAATTCAGCAATTGCTTGCAATTATGACTGCAACATTGGTTGTACCCGTAATCATCGGTAACGGTATGGATCCCGCCGCAGCGCTGCTTGGTGCAGGCTTAGGAACACTTGTTTATGTCCTGTTCACCCAAAAGAAGAGTCCTGTATTTCTTGGTTCTTCCTTTGCTTTCATCGGTTCGATGTTTGCAGCTTTTGCAGGCGGTGTTTCTATGTCTTTGGGCTACCTTGGCATGATTATCGGTGCAGTTTTTGCAGGTCTTGTTTATGTTGCTATAGCTATAATTGTTAAATTTGTTGGCGTTAACTGGATAAACAAGCTTATGCCTGCAATTGTTATAGGTCCCACAGTTGCAATAATAGGTCTTTCGCTTGCCGGCAACGCTGTTGGTGATATTACCAAAGGCAATGTGCTTATAGAAGGCGCCCAGGCTGCGTCACCCCTTATCTGTTTGGTTTGCGGTCTGATTACTTTGTTTGTTACAACGATTTGCTCTACTTACGGCAAAAAGATGGTAAGACTTATTCCGTTTATCATTGGTATTCTTGCCGGCTATCTTGCAAGTATAATCTTCACCGCACTTGGAACATGGCTTGACATTGATGCTCTTAAGGTTATCAGCTTTGAACCCTTTAAAGCGCTTGTGACAAATGGTGTAAATCTTGAAACCTTTATTTCTGTTCCAAACTGCACCTTTGCTACTGCCTTCAAGGGTGTCGGCGAACTAAACGGTGCATATATCGGTACAATAGCCGTTGCATACATTCCTGTTGCCTTTGTTGTGTTTGCTGAACACATTGCAGATCATAAAAACATTTCTTCTATTATAGAAAAAGACCTGCTCACAGAGCCGGGTCTTCACAGAACACTTCTGGGCGACGGTATCGGTTCAATGGTAGGTGCATTCTTTGGCGGATGTCCCAATACAACATACGGGGAATCGGTTGGCTGTGTTGCTATCACTGCAAACGCATCTGTTGTTACAATTATAACCGCAGCAATATGTGCTGTACTTATTTCGTTTATTTCTCCTTTTGTAGCATTTGTTAACTCCATCCCATCATGTGTAATGGGTGGTGTTTGTATTGCACTTTACGGATTTATTGCGGTAAGCGGTCTTAAGATGTTTAAATATGTTGACCTTGAAGATAACAGAAACCTTTTTGTTGTAAGTGTTATTCTTATTTCGGGCATAGGCGGTCTTACCCTTACTTTTGGTCAAATAACAATTACCTCGATCGCTTGCGCTCTTATCCTTGGTATAATAACAAATCTTATTCTTTCATCTAAGAAAAACGAGCAATAAGCTTTAAGACAGACTAAACGCCGTGCAGATATTATCTGCACGGCGTTTTTGTATATTTGTTTAAATTGTTTCGATTTTTATAAGGTCTGTATTTCCCGAACTGCCGTTTGTCGCACCGCCTGTTATAATAATTTTATCGTTTGAATTTAACTTAAAGATTTCTGTTGCTTTCTTCTTTGCGATATAGAAAAGAACCTCTGTAGACGGATATGCCTCTGCAATAACCGGTGTAACACCCCATGAGAGTGCAAGCTTACGCGAAGCTTTTTCGTTTGTTGTAAGACCTATTATATCAACAGGCGGTCTGAAACGTGAAACCATTCGTGCCGTCATCCCCGAATGCGAGCATACAACAATTGCACTTGCATTAAGGTCAATTGCCATACAGCAGGTTGAATGTGAAATAGCATCAAGTGTGTTTTCTATCCTGAAATTATTATTGCTGAAACGTTTTTCGTAATGAATATTGTTTTCAGTTTCCTCTGCAATCTTTGCCATTGCTCCCACCGCCTCAACAGGATACTTACCTGCAGCAGTTTCACCCGAAAGCATAACCGCACTTGAACCGTCATAAACCGCATTTGCTACATCAGAAATCTCTGCTCTTGTAGGTCTTGGATTATGAATCATGGACTCAAGCATTTCGGTGGCGGTGATTACGCGTTTTCCAAGCATACGGCATTTTGTAATAAGATGCTTTTGAATTGCAGGAAGCTTTTCGTATGCAATTTCAACACCCATATCGCCTCTGCCAATCATAATACCCGAACATTCGCTGCATATTTCTTCAATATTGTCTATTCCTGCTTGATTTTCAATCTTTGCAATAAGTTCTACGTCATTTACTCCGTGTTTATTTAAAAACGCCTTGACATCAAGCAAATCCTGCTTGCACGACACAAAAGAGCAAGCAATAAAATCAATTCCGTTTTCAATACCAAAAAGTAAATCCTTTTTATCCTGCTCGGAAAGATATACCTGTTTCAGCACCTTGTTTGGAAAGCTCATGCTCTTTCTGTCAGAAACCTCGCCGCCGCATACTGTTTTGCAAATCACATCATTTCCCTTTACTTCGATAACATCAAAAACAACAAGACCATTGTTAAGAAGGATTCTGTCGCCCGGATTAATGTCATTTGTAAGACCTTTATAGCTTACTGATACCCTTTCGGTATTTCCTACTATATCATCTGTTGTAAAGGTAAATAAATCGCCGTCATTTAAGATAATCTTTTTATTTTCAAATATACCTATTCTGTATTCGGGACCTTTTGTATCAAGCAATATTGCTATGGGAAGCCCCAGCTTCTCTCTGACCTTTTTTATAAGGCTGATGTTTCTTTTATGTTCCTCATGCGTGCCGTGAGAAAAATTCAGTCTTGCCACATTCATTCCCGCAAGGCACATGCGGCTTAATGTTTCTTCATTGTTGGACGCAGGCCCTATTGTACAAACTATTTTTGTCTTACGCATACTCTCACCTGTCTTTTACATTATTTGATAATTATTATAACATATAAAATCAAATGTGTTAATACCTTTCTAACAAATTAATGCACATTTGCTAAATTTTAATATTTAATAAACTTTATTATTGTAGTTTTCTGCAGTTATAGATTTAAAGTTAAATCTTTACCTTGACATTCCCATTATATATTGATAAAATATTTTTTTGAATATACATAGAAAATGATAAACTTTAAATAAATTCTAACGAGGTGTATAAAATGAGTTTTTTATTTGACGGATTTTTGTCTGTCACATGGCAACAGTTGGTTATGTACGCCGTAGGAGCATTGCTTATTTATCTTGCAATCAAAAAGAACTATGAACCATCCTTGCTTCTTCCTATGGGCTTTGGTGCAATTCTTGTAAATCTGCCATTTTCCGGTGCTCTTAATCAGGAAATTGCAGGCATAGGCGAAGTACAGGGAATTGTACAGTGGCTGTATGAAACAGGTATTGAAGCATCCGAAGCGATGCCTCTTTTATTGTTCATCGGCATTGGTGCCATGATTGACTTCGGGCCGCTGCTTTCAAATCCAAAGATGTTTCTTTTTGGTGCAGCAGCACAGTTTGGAATCTTCTTTACTATTGCAGTTGCCGTAGCTCTTGGTTTTGATATTATAGACGCCGCATCAATCGGTATCATCGGCGCAGCTGACGGTCCTACTTCTATTTTGGTTTCTCAGGTGCTTAAATCAAAATATGTTGGGCCTATCGCCGTTGCAGCATACTCGTACATGGCGCTTGTTCCAATTATTCAGCCTGCTGCCATCAAGGCAGTTACCACAAAAAAAGAACGTCAGATCCGTATGCCATACAACCCCAACAACGTTTCAAAGACGCTAAAGATTGTCTTCCCTGTTATTGTTACCATAATTGCCGGATTTATTGCTCCTACATCTGTTTCACTTGTTGGGTTCCTTATGTTCGGTAATCTGCTTCGTGAATGCGGTGTTCTTAATACACTTTCCGAATCAGCACAGAATGTTCTTGCAAATCTTGTAACACTTCTTTTGGGAATTACTATTTCATTCAGTATGGTTGCAGAAAATTTTGTAAAGCTTGATACAATTCTTATTATGGGACTTGGTCTTGTTGCATTTGTCTTTGACTCTGTTGCAGGAGTTTTCTTTGCAAAGTTCCTTAATCTGTTTACAAAAAACAAAATTAACCCAATGGTCGGCGCTGCAGGAATTTCTGCATTCCCTATGTCAGCACGTGTTATACAGAAGCTTGGTCTTGAAGCAGACAGTCAGAACCACCTTCTTATGCATGCAGTCGGCGCAAACGTTTCAGGGCAGATTGCATCTGTTCTTGCAGGCGGTATGATACTTAATCTGCTTCCGCAGCTTATTAAATAAGGAGATTTAAAATATGAATATTAATTTTGAAAATCTACAGATTGCATTTGAGCTTATGGGGATGGGTATGCTTGGTATATTTATTGTTATGGCGGCTATTTCGCTTATAGTTTACCTCTTCACTAAGTTTTCAAGATAAAGTAACAAGCCTCACAGAATTGTTTCTGTGAGGCTTGTTTTTTACATAATTCAATATTTATCCCAGAAATCCAAGGTGTTCAAATAATATTTTTATACCCATTAAAACAAGAACTATTCCACCCGCAAGTTCTGCCTTTGCCTTGTATCTTCCGCCAAACTTGTTACCAAGCCAAAGTCCTGCCGCTGATAATATAAAGGTTGTTACGCCGATAAAACTAACTGCAGAAATAATTTTTACATTAAGAAAAGCAAAGGTGATACCTACTGCAAGAGCATCAATGCTTGTAGCAACAGCCAGTGGAATCATCGCTTTTGCAACAAAGGAACCATCTATTTTTTCTGCACATTCTCTTGATTCCTTTATCATGTTCAGTCCGATAATTGCCAGAAGAACAAATGCAATCCAATGGTCAATATTTGTTATAAGTTCCTGAAAACTGCTTCCCAGCCAAAATCCAATGAGCGGCATAGCCGCCTGAAATCCTCCAAAATAAAGTCCCACCGTAATCAAGTTTCTTTTTTTTATTTTTTCAAGCGAAAGCCCCTTGCAAACCGCAACGGCAAAAGCATCTGCTGATAAGCCCAATGCAATAGCAAACAATTCCCAGCCGCCCATAATAAATCCTCCTGTTTGGGTAAAGTAAATTTATAATTAAAACAAAGTTTGATTTTATATTGTAGTTATTATCTTCCATGCATCAACCAATCGTTCAAAACTCCATGCAGCATTTGCCGGAGAGGTTGATGGTAAGCATAGTGCCTCACGATTAATTTTATTGCGGATATACTTATTGTAATACTTTTCCGCCGTTTTTCCGTTAACATAAATCTGCTTTATATCGCAATTATTTAAAATAATATTTAAATCATTTGCCACAACATTTTTAATGGAAGAATCCGAACTGCCGTTTATATCACAAGATGCGATTACGTCCCACACGGCAATGTTATGAGATAATAAAAACGCACGTTTTTCGTCAAGTGTTTCGGGAGTATTACAGTCAAGCACAGCCGAAACCACTTTCCAGAAACGATTTTGAGGATGTCCGTAAAAAAACATGCTTTCACGCGATTTCACGGAAGGAAAGCTTCCCAGAATAAGTACTTTTGAATTTTCATCATACAAGGGCTGTATGGGATGATTTATCATTTTATACCGCCTTTTCTAACATAAGTACTAAAACAGTCATTGGATTTAATTCTATCAAATGTATCTGTTGCTGTCAAGTAAAAGCAAGCGATTTGGACAGTGTTTCCAAATCGCTTAACGACTTATTTATTTAGTTCATATATTTTTATCATACCCATAGAGGTAGATTTGTTAACCTCTTCTTCAGAAAGACAAACAACCATCTTATCTGAATTACGCCTGAGAAGTTCAGCCATAGCATTTTTTATTTGTGCTTTGCCGCCTATTACAACCTTTTTTATATCACTTTTTATAATTTGTAAAATTTCCGCACATAAAACAACTCCCAAAAAGAAACTGTATATTTGCTCGGCTGTACAGTTATAAATGTTTTTTAAAATGCGGGTCTTAAACAAAGCTTCGTTAATGCCCTTATCCTTACAATATTCAAAGCCTGTCTGAAGGTATTGGGTATTGGTATTTACTATGCTTAAATCAACCGCATCCTTTAAAATAGTGCTGTTTGTCAGAGAAAAAATCATTTCGCCTGTAAGCATGGTAACGAATTTCGTAATTCTGCCATTTTCATCGGTATAAATAATCTTTGAATGTGAACCGGGCAAAACATAGATACACTTTCCATCGCCTGAAGTAATTATCCCCATAAGCTCGGTTTCTTCGCCTCGCATAACATCACATTCGCAAAGCTTTTCTCCCGAAGTTTTAACTCCCCTAATAAAAACAAAAGGTATACCTGATACTTCTTCAAGAACGGTTTCATGCTTGGTTTGATTTAACTCAATGATTCCTGCCGGAGCAACAATATGATCAAGCTTACAAATCCCAAATTCTGATGTAATCATCCCGGATGCAAGTATTCTGTCAATTTCGTTATCGCTTAATTTATTTTTATTTAAAAGCTGAATGATTCCTTTTTTTATTTCAGCTTTGAGAAGTGAGTTTTCATCAATACCTGACCTTGCTCCAACATTCAGCTTTACTGTATCAACTATTTCACCACATTTAACAAGACTTATTCTTGTATTGGTAGTTCCTCCGTCAATTGTAATATAGTTCGCCATATTTTACCCCTGTTTTACTGCAGTAACATATTTTTTTGCACATTCTGTAATGCTTTCATATTTATTCTCTGCAAGCATTTTTTTGTCAACAATATTTGACCCTACGCCAAATCCGCATACTCCTGCTTTTAAATATTCTGATATATTACTTTCGTCAATTCCGCCAACTGCAAGAAATTTTATGTGAGATAGCGGTGCTTTTACCGCTTTTATATAATTAACACCAAGGTTCGTTACAGGAAAAAGCTTTACAAAATCTGCACCGTATCTGTGTGCTGCCTGAATTTCACTTGGGGTAAGTGCACCGGGCATTGATACCATTTCAAGCTCGCGAGTCTTCTTTATTACATCCTCAAACGTATCAGGGGAAATAACAAACTGACCTCCGGCAGCTTTTGTCAGCTCAACCTGACGCGGATTAATAACCGTTCCTGCTCCTATATACATTTTATCCTTAAAATAGCTGCTTAATTTTTGAATGTTGATTGCGGTTTCTTCATCAGAAACTGCTCCATTTGCAGTGTATGTAACTTCCAAAAGACGTATTCCTCCCTTATACATAGCTTCCGCCAACGGAATCAACTTTTCCTGTTCAACACCGCGCACAATAACAACTATTTTTTCACGTTCAATTGCTCTGATAACATTTTCTCTCATAATCGTCTTAAGCCCCTTTTGTAAAATTAATAATAATCATGCAAATTCTATTAAAAATAAAAAATGAGCAATATAAACGAAAAATCCCATCTTTCGACAGGATTTTCCGTTTTGGTGCGGCCAAGAGGACTTGAACCTCCATGCCCTTGCGAGCACATGGACCTGAACCATGCGCGTCTGCCAATTCCGCCATATCCGCAAATATGACGCTCTTATGAGCTACCACAATATAATAACATATAAAAAACAAAAAATCAAGGTTTTTTTTAATTCTCGGCAAAATATTTTTATATTGTTCTGAAGAAAAATCATATTTTTTTATAAAAATATAGACAACATACCAAAAAAAATGTATAATATGTCTGTGGAATAAATTCCATTTTATTCCTAATATCTCAAAAAAGGAGAGTGTATTCGAATGAAACTTATTATCAGAAACAATTACGAAGAAATGTGTGCATGGGCTGCCCAGCATATCGCTGACGCTATCAACAACCATTCCGAAAGCCGCCCCTTCATACTGGGTCTTCCTACAGGTTCATCTCCTCTCGGCGTATATAAAAGACTGATTGAAATGAACAAAGCAGGTAAGGTTAGCTTTAAAAACGTTGTAACCTTCAATATGGACGAATATGTAGGACTGCCCAAGGACCACGACCAGAGCTACTGGTACTTTATGCACGACAACTTCTTCAACCATATTGATATACCCGCTGAAAATGTTAATATTTTAGACGGTATGGCAGATGACCTTGAAGCTGAATGTCAGCGTTACGAAGACAAGATTGCATCCTACGGCGGAATTGACCTGTTCCTCGGCGGCAGCGGTGTTGACGGACATATCGCATTCAACGAACCCTTTACATCACTTACCTCACGCACAGGCGTTCGTGCTCTGACAGAGGACACACTTATTGTTAACTCCCGTTTCTTCGGCAACGACCCCGACAAGGTGCCCAAGACCGCTCTTTCTGTTGGTGTTGGTACTGTTTGCGATTCCAGAGAGGTTCTTCTTCTCATCAGCGGACATAACAAGGCACGTGCACTCCGTCACTGCGTAGAGGGCGGCGTTGACCATGCATGGACCATCAGTGCACTTCAGCTTCATGCTAACGGCATAGTAGCTTGTGACGAGGCTGCCTGCGGCGAGCTTAAGGTTGACACATACAAATACTTTAAGGAAATTTACAAAAACGAGAAATAATATATAAGTAAAAAAATCACCTGCACACGCAGGTGATTTTTTATTGCAGATTATTAAATTATCGAAACTATAAACAATGCAAAAAGCACAACGGGTAATACATACGAAAGGTAAGGCTTTAACCATTTAGCCATTTTCAGTCCCTTACCGCTGTTTACCTCTGCGAAATAATTATCCCAGCCCCAGCCGTAACGGAGGGTACAAAACAGAACATAGAAAAGACTTCCCAGAGGCAGCATAATGTTTGAAACTGCAAAGTCCTCCAAGTCCATAATGCCCTTGCCTGCAATCTGAAAATCAGACCATAATGTAAAACCGAGAACGCAGGGAATGGACAAAACAAAAACCAAAACTATGTTTATAATTGCCACCTTTACCCTGTTCATCTTTGTAAGCTCCAGCCAGAATGACATAATATTTTCAAACACGGCAATAACTGTTGAAAGAGCCGCAAAAATCATAAACACAAAGAAGAGCGCACCTATAATTCTGCCGCCGGGCATTGCATTAAAGATACTGGAAAGGGTTGTGAACAAGAAGCTTGCACCAACTGTTGAAGCATCTGCGGTAACACCGTTATTGTAGGTAAAGCATGCAGGGAATATAATAAGTCCGGACATCAGTGCAACAGCTGTATCAAGTGACATAATGGTAAGAGCTTCGCCTGTAAGACTTCTTTCCTTGCTTATATAGCTGCCGAATATTGCAACCGAGCCAATACCTATACTCAGTGTAAAGAACGCCTGACCCAATGCTGCAGATACCACAGTCCATAAGCCGTGCTCTTTTATTCCGTCGAGATTGGGTATAAGATAAAACTTAAGTCCCTCGGCAGCATTTGAGAGCGTACAGCTGTATATTACCAGACCGAGCATAAGTATAAAGAGCGCAATCATCATAGTCTTTGTGATTTTTTCAACGCCCTTTTGCAGTCCAAACGAGCAGATACCAAAGCATACCGCAACAACAGCAAATACCATTCCTATCATAACGCCCGTGTTGCTTACAACTCCACCAAACACTTCACCAAGCTGTTCTGTTGTGGTGTACTGCATAATAGAGCCGTCTGCATATTTCAGGAAGTAAATAACCATCCACGCAGAAATGGTTGTATAAAACATCATAAGCAGATAATTTCCCGCTATGCCCATATACTTGATAAGATGCCACTTCTGACCGGGTTTTTCAAGTACATCATAGGATGATGCAATGCTTCGCTGACTTGCTCTTCCCACCGAAAGCTCCATCGTCATAACAGGCAGTCCCAGAAGAAGCAGGAATGCTATGTAAATAAGCACAAACAACGCTCCGCCGTATGACCCTGTCAGAATAGGAAATCTGTATACGTTACCAAGACCTATTGCACAACCGGCAGATATAAGAATAAAGCCCAGTCGTGATGAAAACTTTTCTCTCTGATTCATATTTCCCTCCAAGTTATAAATTGTAATTATATAATAACATTTTCGTTTTTATTTTGCAAGAGAATTTAAAAGGACGGAGCAAAATCATTTTTCTCCGTCCTATAATTGTTTGTCTATATCTCCTGATTAATCAGTTTCCCTCTTTCTTCAAATCCCGTCCTGCGGAACGGTCAATCCAAACCCATGGTTCAAGGGACCTGATCCCTTTCCCAAGTCAAGTCCGTCTGCCAGCGCCCCTGATATGTACTCTTTTGCCCTCTTCACCCCCTGTAAAAGTGTGTACCCCTTTGCAAGATTTGCCGCTATGGCAGAAGAAAGTGTACATCCCGTACCGTGAGTGTTGGGGTTTTCAATCCGTCTGCCGTAAATGTATAGCAGCTTTCCGCCCTCGTACAAAAGGTCGTTGGCATCATTTATACTGTGACCGCCCTTAAGCAGTACAGCACACCCGAACCTTTCACCCATACGCCTTGCCGCTTCGGTCATATCATATTCATTCCCGATTTTCATTCCCGAAAGGACTTCCGCCTCGGGAATATTTGGCGTAATCAGGGTAGCCACAGGCAACAGTTTTTCCATGAGTGTTCTTACTGCATCTGTCTTTATAAGAGCCGACCCGCTTGTTGCCACCATTACAGGGTCAACAACAATATTCCTCGCATTATAATATCTTAGTCTGTCCTCAATTACATTTATCAGTTCGCTTGATGATACCATCCCTATTTTTACGCTGTCAGGGAAAATGTCTTCAAATACTGTATCAAGCTGTTCCTTTAAAAAATCCGGAGTCGAGTCCATAATTGCACGTACGCCGAGAGTATTCTGGGCAGTAAGTGCTGTTATTGCGCTCATGGCATATACGCCGTTCATCGTCATGGTTTTTATGTCTGCCTGTATTCCTGCGCCTCCGCTTGAATCGCTGCCTGCAATGGTGAGTGCCGTTTTTATTTGCTTTTTGTTTACCATAACCCCAACTCCTTTGCTTTTTTTATAAGCTCACGGGCTGCTGTTTCGGGCGCATCTGCTTTCATAATTGCCGATACAACACAAATCCCCGAAACAGGAATCCCCTTCAAAGCATCAATATTTTCCCTGTTAAGTCCGCCTATTGCATTGACAGGAATGGGTACTGCATTACATATCTCCTTTAATGTGTCAACAGATGTCAAAACTGTCTTAACCTTTGTTGTAGTCGGATAAATTGCCCCAACTCCAAGATAGTCTGCACCCAGCTCTACGGCTTCAAGAGCTTGGGGGACAGTTTTAGTTGTTGCACCGATAATAAAATCATCACCGAGAATTTTCCTTGCAATATCTACAGGCATATCGCTTTGTCCAAGATGAACACCCTCTGCACCCATAGCCAGAGCAACATCCACTCTGTCGTCAATAATAAGCGGCACATTATATTTCTTTGTAAGTGTATGCACCTTTTTTGCAAGTGCAATATATTCTCTTGTAGTCTTATCTTTCTCGCGAAGCTGGAGCAGACTGGCGCCGCCTTTTAATGCTTCTTCGATTCTTCTTAAAAATTCTTCTTCGCCGTATCCGGTGCTGTCTGTTATAAAATATAGTGTTGTGTCAAATTTTTTCATCTTAATTTTCTCCTATACATAAAGATAGTCATTTAAGACCGGCTGTAAGCCTTGTCCCTCAATATCTTTATACATCTTGTCAAGGCTTCTGTTATCGTCAATTTCAAACTGTTCATCGCCCTGAATATCATCTGTTTCTTTTCCGTTATATTTACTCTCGTGGTCGCCTATGCCTGTTGAAACACCCGCCGAAACCTTTGTTGCCGCTATTTTGACAATACCGTTTCTGAATGATGCACTTTCACGAGATGATACAGTGATACCTACAAATGGGAGAAAAATTCTGTAAGCACATATTATCTGACAAAGCTCTGTTTCGTGAACATCAAGGGGATTTATTTTCTCATTATTTATAATCGGTCTTAGTCTGGGACAGGAAAGTGACATTTCAGCATAAGGATATTTCCTTTGCAAAAAATAAACATGAAGTGCACTTGCCAAAGCATCTTTTCTGAAATCAGAAAGTCCTAAAAGTGCCGAAAATGCCACTCCACGCATACCGCCCATCAAGGCACGTTCCTGAGCATCAAAACGATACGGCCACACACGCTTGTGCCCAAGCAGATGAAGTTGTTCGTATTTTTCCGTATCATAAGTCTCCTGAAAAACAGTAACATAGTCCGCCCCGCACTCGTGAAGATACTTATATTCATCAGTATTTACCGGGTATATTTCAAGGCCTACCATTCTGAAATACTTTCGTGCCAGCTTGCAGGCATCACCGATATATTCAATGTTGCTATGAGCACGGCTTTCGCCCGTAAGTATTAAAATTTCCTCCATGCCGCTATCTGCTATAACTTTCATTTCTTTTTCAATCTGCTCTATAGACAGCTTCATTCTTTTGATATGGTTGTAACAGTTAAAACCGCAATAAACACAGTAGTTTTCACAATAATTGGCTATGTAAAGCGGAGTGAACAGATAAACAGTATTTCCAAAATGCTTACTTGTTTCGAGCCTTGCTCTTTCTGCCATTTGCTCTAAAAACGGTGCTGCCGCAGGCGAAAGAAGTGCCTTAAAATCCTCAATCGTACATTTATCATGTTCGAGAGCTGCTTTTACATCCTTTGCAGTATATTTTGAATAATCAAAGGAGTTCATTTGCTCCATTACATTTTTGCACACATCCGATTCAATTACCTCCATCCCCGGAAGATATTCCATGTGATTTTTACGGAAAGAGGGTTCTGTTTCTATCCGGTGCTTCCGCCGGAGTGCTTCTTCCGATAAAAACTCCGAGTCAACAAAGAATTGGTTTTCCATAGTTTCCCTCCTAATCACGCAAAAATCCCGTAAGAGGATCCGAAGCTGATGCACCACGGGTCAAAACTCTGCCAAGACCTGAAAGATATGCTTTTCTGCCCGCTTCAATGGCATTCTTGAATGCGGATGCCATAAGCGGAAGATTACCGCTTGTCGCAAGTGCAGTATTTGCCATAATAGCCGCCGCACCCATTTCCATAGCTTCACAAGCCTGAGACGGTTTGCCGATTCCGGCGTCAACAATAATCGGTAAATCAATTTCATCAATGAGTATCCTTATAAAATCTTTTGTTGCAAGCCCCCTGTTTGAGCCTATGGGAGATGCAAGGGGCATTACACTGGCTGCACCTGCATTTACCAGGTCACGGGCAACGTTAAGGTCGGGATACATATAGGGCATTACCACAAATCCGTCATTTGCAAGAATTTCGGTTGCTTTTATGGTTTCATGATTGTCGGGAAGTAAATATTTTGAGTCACGCATAATTTCAATCTTAACAAAATTACCGCAGCCAAGTTCACGTGCAAGTCTTGCTATTCTCACAGCTTCTTCAGCATTTCTGGCTCCGCTTGTATTTGGCAAAAGGGTAACTCCCTTTGGAATATAGTCAAGTATGTTCTCCTGTTCTTTTGTGTTTGCCCTGCGGACCGCCAGGGTTATAATCTCCGCTCCGGCGTCTTTTACTGCCGCTTCAATAAGATTTAATGAGTATTTGCCTGATCCCAGTATAAAACGGGAATTAAATTCATGTCCGCCAATTATAAGCTTATCATTATTCATAATACAGTCCTTTCTTATTCTTCAAAATTTTCCGATATGATTCTGAGT